>JBKPDT010000215.1:0-5282 GCA_046728035.1 Candidatus Methylomirabilota bacterium
CCGTGGAGCGGGAGCCGCGGGGTGTCGATCGAATCCTGGACGGCCTCGATGCCCCTCAGCGGGTTGCCGTCACCCACGAGGCAGGGCCTCTCCTCATCATCGCGGGCGCGGGCACCGGCAAGACCACCGTCATCACGCGCCGCATCGCCTACCTGATCGCCGCCCGCCGCGCGCGCCCGTCCGAGATTCTCGCGCTCACGTTCACCGACAAGGCCGCCGCCGAGATGGAAGAGCGCGTGGACACCCTCGTTCCCTACGGCTACGCCGACGTGCACATTTCCACATTCCACGCCTTCGGCGACCGACTCATCAAAGAAAACGCGCTGGAGCTGGGCCTCACGCCCGACTTCCGCGTTCTCACCCGCGCCGAACAGGTGATCTTCCTCCGCGATCACCTCTTCGAGTTTCCGCTCCGCCACTATCGCCCCCTCGGCGATCCCACCCGGCATCTCCAGGCCATCCTGAGCCTGATCAGTCGACTCAAGGACGAGGACGTGGGGCCGGACGAGTATCTCGCGCACGCGGAGTCGCTGCTGGCTGCCGCGACGGACGACGAGGCGCGGCTCCAGGCGGAGCAGCATCTGGAGCTGGCGCGCACCTACGCCCAGTACCAGACGCTCATGGCCCGGCTCGGACAGGTGGACTTCGGGGACCAGATCGTCGAGTCCCTGCGCCTCTTCCGCACCCGTCCGCACGTGCTGCGCCGCTATCAGGAGCGCTTCAAGTACGTGTTGGTTGACGAGTTCCAGGACACGAACTACGCGCAGTTCGAGCTGGTGAAGCTGCTCGCCGCGAAGAACCGTAACGTGGCGGTGGTGGGCGACGACGACCAGGCCATCTTCCGCTTTCGCGGCGCCTCGATGAGCAACATTCTCGACTTCGACCGCACGTATCCGGACGCCCGGAAGGTCGTGTTGCAGGAGAATCGTCGGTCCCCGCAGGCCGTCCTCGATGCCGCGTACCGGCTCATCCAGCACAACAATCCCGACCGGCTGGAGGTAGCCCAGCAGATCGACAAGCGCCTCATCGCCAAGGGGCCCGATGGCGGCGAGCGGCTGGGCAAGGGCCCGGAGCACCTCGTGTTCGACACCCTCTCGAGCGAGAGCGATCACGTGGCGAGCATGATCGCGGAGGGACACGAGACGGGACGGCCGCTCAAGGACTTCGCCATCCTCGTTCGCGCCAACCACGACGCGGACGCCTTTCTCCGCGCGCTGAACATGCGCGGGATCCCGTGGACCTTCTCAGGGAACGCCGGGCTCTACGGACGGCCCGAGGTGCGGCTTCTCATCTCGTTCCTGCGCACGATCGCGCTGACCGACGAGTCGGTGAGCCTTCACTACCTGGCCTCGTCGGACATCTACCAGGTGCCGATCGTCGATCTGACCAAGTGCGCCACCGTGGCCTATCGGCGCAACCGCACGCTCTTCGACGTGCTACGCGAGCCTCCCGCCGATCTCGAGCTGAGCGACGAGGGGCGCGCGGCGGTGCGCCGGCTCGTCGCCGATCTGCACCGCTACCTCGAGCTCGCGCGCGAGATGCCCACCGGCGAGCTGCTCTACCAGTTCCTGGTGGACTCCGGCCTCATGACCCGCTACGCGAAGGCGCCCGCCGAGCTGGAGCAGGAGGTGAAGAATGTCAGCAAGTTCTTCAACCGCGTCAGGGACGCCGCCAACGTGCTCAACTACAACCGAGTCACCGAATTCGTTGGCCATCTCGACGCCCTCATGGACGCGGGCGACGATCCCGCGGTGGTCGAGGCTGACACCGACACGCCGGCCGTCCACGTCCTCACCGTGCACAAGGCGAAGGGGCTCGAATGGCCGGTGGTGTTCATAGTCAACTGCGTGCAGAACAAGTTCCCGTCCACGCGCCGCTCCGAGCCGGTCGAGATGCCCGCGGCGCTCATCAAGGACACGCTGCCCACCGGCGACTTTCATGCCCAGGAAGAGCGCCGGCTCTTCTACGTGGGCATGACTCGGGCGCGCGATCTCCTCTACTTCACCAGCGCAGAGGATATGGGGGGGACGCGCCGCTGGAAGGTGAGCCAGTTCGTACTGGAGGCTCTCGACCTCCCCAAGGACGCGGCCCGGCCCATGCGGGCCCGGGCCATCGAGGAGCTGATGCGGCACGCGCCTCCGCCGGAAGGGCACGGGGGGGCCTTCGAGACTCTTGCCGCGGACGCCGACCTCGCGGTGAGCCATCATCAGGTGGACGACTACCGGACCTGTCCCCTGAAGTATCAGTACGTCCACCTCCTGCGCATCCCCCTGCGGCAGCATCACGCGATCGTGTACGGGAGTGCGCTGCACACCGCGGTGGAGTTCTACCTGCGCCGGCGGGCCGTGGGGAACTACACCTCACTGGAAGATTTCCTACGGGCCTTCGAGGACGCCTGGCGCAACGAGGGGTTCCTCACCCGCGAGCACGAGGAGCAGCGGAAGCGCGCCGGCATCGACGCGCTCACCCGCTTCTACCACGAGGAGGAAGCCTCGGGGACCAAGCCCACCGCGGTGGAGCAGGAGTTCACCTTCGCGCTCGGGCCGACGCGAGTCAGGGGGCGCTTCGATCGAGTAGACGAGGAACCCGAGGGCACCATCATCGTGGACTACAAGTCCAGCGATGTGACCGAGCAAAAGGCCGCCGACCGGCGCGCACGGCAGAGTCTTCAGCTCAAGATGTATGCGCTCGCCCACCGCTACGCCACCGGCGAGCTACCGGCGCGCGTGGAACTGCGCTTCCTCGAGTCCGGTCTCGCCGGTCGCCATGTGCCCACCGAGGCCGACCTGGCGGAGGCGGAGACGGCGATCCTCGAAGCCGCGGCGGGGATCCGCGCGCGGCGATTCACGGCCACCCCGGGCTATCAGACCTGCCGCTACTGCGCCTACAATCAGATCTGCCCCAGTACCGCCACCCGAGAGTGAGGGGGAGCGCCATGAAGCTCGCCGCCAACGGCATCGAGATCAACTACGAGGTCGAGGGCGCAGGGCCCGTCGTGACGTTCAGCCACTCGCTGGCGTGCACCCTCGCGATGTGGGACGAGCAGGTGGCCGCGCTGCGCGGCCGCTACCGCGTGCTGCGCTACGACACCCGCGGGCATGGCCGCTCGAGCGCGCCCGCCGGTGCCTACACGCTCGAGCAGCTGGCCGATGATCTGCACGCGCTCCTCGACGGGCTCGGCATCACGGAGACGCACTATGTGGGCTTGTCCATGGGCGGCATGATCGGGCAGGTGTACGCGCTCAAGCACCCGGCCAGGGTGAAGAGCCTCGTGTTGTGCGACACGACGAGCCGCTATCCGGCGGCGGCGGCCCCCATTTGGGCGGAGCGGATCCGCACCACCGAGGCCCAGGGCATGGAGCCGCACGTCGAGCCCACCCTCGGGCGCTGGTTCACGGCACCCTTCCGCGCGCGGCGCAAGGACATGATGGCGCGGGTGGGCACGCTCATCCGGAGCACGCCGCCGCAGGGCTATATTGGATGCTGCCATGCCATCCCCAAGATCAACGTGACCGACCGGCTCGGCACGGTCACGTGTCCCTCCCTCGTCATCGTGGGTGAGGAGGATCCCGGCACGCCCGTCGAGATGGCGCGCGAGATCCACGCCGCGCTGCCCGCGGCCGAGCTCGCCATCCTCCGCTCGGCCTCCCATCTCTCGAACCTCGAGCAGCCGGAGGAGTTCAATCGCGTGCTGCTGCGGTTCCTCGACAAGGCATCCGGGCAGAGCCAGCTCTAGCTGTGAACTGCCAGGAGGTTGTCCATCCGGGCCATCTCTGCAACGTTGGTGGTTGCCGACCAACCATCACTGCAGAGGAGGAGGCCCGGATGAACATCCATAAGAATGCCCGGACGACGCCCCGGAGTCGAGGCCAGATCGTGGCGCGGGTACTGAGCCGGCAGGAACCGGCCGCGGCGGTGGCCGCCGCCGTGGGGGTGAGCGAGCGGACGGTACGCAAGTGGGTGGCGCGCTACGGCGCCGAGGCGGAGGCCGGCTTGGCGGATCACTCGTGTCGCCCGCACCGGAGTCCCCACGCGACGCCGCCGCTGCTGGTGAGCTGGGTGGAGCGGCTGCGGCGCCAGCGCTGGACCGGGATGGAGATCGCGCACGCCCTGCAACTCAGCCCGTCGACGGTCGCGCGCCTGCTCCGGCGCCAGGGCCTGGCCCGGCGGCGGCAGCTCGAGCCCGCAGGCCCCGTGCAGCGCTATCAGTGGACGCAACCCGGCGGGCTGCTGCATCTCGACGTCAAGAAGCTGGCCCGGATTGGGCGCGTCGGCCATCGCATCACCGGCCAGCGGCACGGCCAGACGCGCGGCCTCGGCTGGGAGTTCGTCCACGTGGCCGTCGACGATGCCTCGCGCCTGGCCTCCGTGGAGGTGTTGCCGGATGAGGGCGGCGTGACCGTCACGCAATTCCTCTGGCGGGCCCGGGCGTGGTTCCGGCGGCACGGGATCCGCGTGCGTCGCGTCATGACGGATAACGGCTCGGGCTACCGCTCCGACCGGTTTGCCCGGCTCTGCCGCAGCGCCAGTTTGCGCCACCTCCGCACCCGTCCCTACACCCCGCGGACCAACGGCAAGGCGGAGCGCTTCATCCAACCCCTGCTGCGCGAGTGGGCCTACCGCCGCGCCTACCCCAGTTCGCGCCAGCGAACCGAGGCGCTGCCCGCCTGGCTGTACTACTACAATTGGGCCCGCGGCCATGGGGCGCTTCGCGGTCGACCGCCGATCAGTTGCGTGGC
The DNA here is from genome assembly GCA_046728035.1 of Candidatus Methylomirabilota bacterium. Lineage (GTDB taxonomy): Bacteria > Methylomirabilota > Methylomirabilia > Rokubacteriales > CSP1-6 > DASRWT01. Next base: position 4,740 of record JBKPDT010000215.1, read on the forward strand.
GGCCTCGAACAATCTCGTGGCAGTTCACAGCTAGCGGACGCCTCACTCGATGCCGCTGGGCTTCGCCGGAGCGCCGCTAGTCAGGAAGGTGCGCCTCGCTGCCGGTCTCGTCCTCTTCACCTACGTCCTGCTCCATCTGACCAATCACTCGCTCGGCCTCGTCTCGTACCGGGCGATGGAGACCGGACTCGGCTGGGCCCTCGTGCTGTGGCGCAGCCTTCCGGGAACCGCCGTCCTCTACGGTGCCTTCCTCACGCACCTCGCCCTCGGGCTCTGGGCGCTCTACCGCCGTCGCACGCTCCGCATGCCCGCCTGGGAGGCTCTCCAGCTCGTCTTCGGCCTCTCGATCCCCACGGTGCTGCTCTCCCACGTGGCGGGGACGCGCATTACCGACGAGCTGCTCGGCACCACACCGTCCTACGCGCGCGTGCTCCTCTTCCTCTGGGTCATCGACCCCATCGCCGGGTTGCGCCAGGTCGGCCTGCTCCTGATCGCATGGATCCACGGTTGCATGGGCATCCACTTCTGGCTCCGGTTCCGGCC
>JBKPDT010000216.1:0-30619 GCA_046728035.1 Candidatus Methylomirabilota bacterium
CGCGCGACGAGGACATCGCCGAAGGCCTGCGCGGCCGCGCGCAAGTCGGCGGGCAGCGGCCAGCCCGCGGGCGGCGTCTCCAGTCGGATGAACTCCTCCGCCTCCGTCACGCCCTCCGGCGATACCGCGCGCGGCCCCGCCCCCGGGAGACCCTCTCCGGTGACGCCGCCCGCGGCGGCCAGCAGCGCGTCGAGGCGCCGCTGCCAGGCTTCGGCCCGCGCTCGCGCTTCCGGCGTCGCGACGAGATGGGCGAGCACGCGCTCGCCGCCAGCGATGTGGCGCCGCTCGTCCTCCGCGCACCGGGCGAGGATGCGCCGCGTGGGCGGCTCGTACACGGCATTCGCGCTGGCGAGGTGCCGCTCGTAGTCGGCGAGGAGATGTGGCTTGAGGACGCGATAGACGCCGACGAGGCGCTCCACCGTACGATCGGGCGTCTCCGGCGATTCGAGCGCGTCCATGAACGCGACGAAGCGCTCGTTGGCCGGCTCGGATTCCTGGGCGCGAGCCCGCAGCTCGGGCAGCCGGCGCCCGAGGAGGTCGGCGTGCTGGGCAGTGTCCCAGACATGCCGTCCCATGAGGAGCTTGGCGGAGATCTCCGGCGTGAGGGCGAGCCATCCGCCCATGACGCGCATCATCCGCTCGGTGGCGTAGCGATAGTTGCGGACCAGCCGAGCGGAGTGCTCGACGGAGTGCGCGCCGTCCAGCGGGTACATCGAGCCTAGTAGGCCTGGGAGCGCTGAGTGGTCTTGATGAGGCGATCGATCTCCTCGTCGGTGAACCCGCCGAGCTGGCGCGCCTCGGTGGCGATGGAGATGAGCACCTGCTCGTGGTCCCCGTCCTGGCGGACCCCGCCGAGGTTGAAGCGCTCGTCGATGGTCTCCTGGAACTCGATGGCCTTGCGCCGACGCTCGGGATCGCCCTCGGTGAGGCGCGTGAGCCACTTCGAGCCCATGCGCACGTGGGTGATCTCGTCGGCGAGCACGAAGTCCACCGCGCGCTCGAGGATGGGATCCCCCATCTTCTTCGCGATGTGGACGAGCTGATTGAAGACGTCGCAGGCCAGCCCCTCGAGACCCCGGTTGACGCCGGCCACCCGGGCCGCCGCGTCCTCCGCGCACGCGCAGCGCCAGAGGATGGTGGTCTCGGGGAACTCGCCCACGTAGCCGTCGAGGTGCTCGAGGAGGCGCAGGTAGATCTCGAGGTGGCGCGACTCGTCCCAGACCTGCCGCGCCATGTCCAAGGTGAACTCCCAGGGGGCGTCGGGGAAGTCGTACACGCTCCGCCCCGCGCCTTCCATGGCCTGCATCTCGCCCACCATGATGCCGTGCACGCGCTCCTTGATGGAGTCGCGGCTCCCCAGGTCGGGGAACGGCGCCAGGCCCTGGTCGATCTTGAGCTGGGCCACGTCGCGGGCCCGCATCCGGACGAAGCGCTCCTCGCGAGCCAGCTTGTCGTAGGCGATAGGACGTTCCATGGGGTACTCCCTCACCAGAATGAACCGCTATTCAGTGAGTGTAGCCGAAGGTCCACGCGAAGGCAATCGGGGCCCCGGCGGTGCGGCCTTCGCCGGTCAGCCGCTTGGAGACTCGCCGCCTTGTCTATCGGCCGCCGGCCGGGAGCGGCGGCCCAGCAGGCTGGCCGGGCGCACGGCGTTTCCGCCGAAGCGCTCGGCCAGCCGGTCGAGCGCGCGCCCCAGCCGCTCCTGCCGCACGGCGTCCGGGCCGAAGAGCGGAAGCTGTCCCTGTCCCGCCGCGCCGAGACCCGAGACGGAGAGCCCGATGAGCCGCACTGGCTGGGCGAGACGCACCCGGTCGAGCAGACCGCAGGCCTCCTGATAGATGCGGAGGCCGTCCTGGGTGGGCTCGCCGGAATGCGCGCGTGTGTACGTCGAGAAGTCGGCGAAGCGGATCTTGAGCGTCACCACGCGCCCGGCATAGCCCTCGGCGCGCAGCTCGCGTGCCACCCGCTCTGCCTGGGCGCGCAGGGTCGCGCGCAGGCGGTCGATGTCGCCGTGGTCGGCGCCGAAGGTCTCCTCGGCCCCCATGGACTTGGGGGCGGCGAAGGGCTCGACGGGGCGGTCGTCGTGTCCGCGCGCCAGCTCGGCCAGGGCCGGCCCCTGGCGCCCGAAGCGCGCCTCGAGCGCGGCCGGCCCGAGACCCGCGAGCTGGCCGATGGTCTGAATGCCGAGGGTCTCCAGGTCGGCCGTGGTCACCCTTCCCACGCCCCAGAGGCGCGACACCGGCAGCGGGGCGAGGAACGCGGCCTCGCCGCCGGTCGCGACCACCACGAGGCCGTCGGGCTTGTCGAGGTCGGAGGCGACCTTGGCGAGGAACTTGTTGGGGGCGACCCCGACCGAGGCGGTGAGCGCGACCTCGGCCCGGATGCGCGCCTTGATCTCGCGCGCGATGGTGAGCCCGTCGCCCCGAAGGGCGCGGCTAGCCGTCACGTCGAGGAAGGCCTCGTCGATGGAGACGGGTTCGAGCAGCGGCGTCCACTCCGCAAGGAGGGCCATGATCTGCCGCGACACGGCCGCGTACTTGTCCATGTCCACCGGCAGGTAGACCGCGTCGCGGCAAAGTCGATAGGCGCGGCTGATGGGCATGGCGGAGTGGATCCCGAAGCGCCGCGCCTCGTAGGAGGCGGCGGAGACGACGCCGCGCCCTCCCGGCAGCGCCCCCACCACCACGGGCCGACCCCGCAGCTCGGGCCGATCGCGCTGCTCCACGGAGGCGTAGAACGCATCCATGTCCACGTGGAGCACCGTCCGGATCGCGCGCGCGGATCCGGGCATGGAGGCTAGCGCGCGGCGCCCCCGAGGCCGAGCACGGGAGCGGAGGCGGTCAGGGTCTGGACGAGGAACCCCAGGTGCTCCTCGCGGGGAACGCCCAGCTCCTCGGCGCCGCGGTAAACGTCCTGTCGGTTGACGGAGCGGGCGAACCCCTTGTCCTTGAGCTTCTTCACCACCGCCGCCGCCTCCAGCCCCGCGATGACACGCCCGGGCCGGACCAGCGCGCAGGCGGTGATGAAGCCGGTGGGCTCGTCGCAAGCGTACAGTGCCCGGTCGAGGAGGCTCCGGCGGGGGCATCCCGCGTAGTCGGCATGCCCGAGGATGGCATACACGATGGCCGGGGGCACGCCGCGCGCGGTGAGGATCTCGGCGCCCTTGAGGGGGTGCCGGGGCGCAGCGGGATGCATTTCGTAGTCGAAGTCGTGGAGCATTCCGGCGATGCCCCAGATCTCGGCGTCGGCGCCGTAGCGGCCGGCGTAGGCGCGCATGGCGGCCTCGACGGCGCGGGCGTGCTTGCGGAGACTATCGGAGCGGGTGAACTCGGTGAGAATCCGCCACGCGGCGTCGCGATTCAGGCACGAGCCGGGGTCTGGCGGGCCTTCCACTTGTCGATGGACTTCTTCGAGAAGAGCAACTTGCCGTCATGATGCAGGCAGGGGATCCGCCGCTCGGTGGCCATTCGAGTGACGGTCTCCGCGTCCATGGAGAGGTACTGGGAGGCTTCCTCGATGCTCATCGTGTCCTTTGGAACCACGCAGTCTCCTTATCGAGGTGGTCGTGGAGAATGACCGGGGAACGAACCAGGCGACGCGGACGTCACGACTTCGGCTCCTCCTCGCGCTCGGGCTGCTTCAGCGCCTCCATCTCGGCCTCCAGTGCGCGGATGCGGTCGAGGAGGTGCTCCACCGTACGGGCCAGCGGGTCGGGGAGGTCCACCTGGTTCAAGTCGATCTCGCCCTGCACGCGCCGCCCGTCACGATATGTTACGCGGCCCGGCACGCCGACGACAACCGAGTTCTCGGGGACCTCGCGCACCACCACCGAGCCCGCGCCAATGCGGCTACCCGCGCCGATGATGAAGCCGCCGAGGATCTTGGCGCCCGCGCCCACGGTGACGTTGTCGCCGAGGGTGGGATGCCGCTTCTCGCGCCGCACGCTGGTGCCGCCGAGGGTGACACCCTGCAGGAGGCTCACGTTCTCACCCACCTCGGCAGTCTCGCCGATGACGATGCCCATCCCATGGTCGATGAAGAGCCCCGGCCCCAGCTTGGCGGCGGGGTGAATCTCGATCCCGGTGAGGAACCGGCCCAGGTGCGAGATCACCCGGGCGGGCGTGTACCAGCCACGGCCCCAGAGCGCGTGCGCGACCCGATGGATCCAGATGGCGTGGACGCCGGGATAGCAAAGGACTACCTCGAGCGCGGAGCGCGCGGCAGGATCGCGCTCCAGCACGGTTCTCACGTCTCGCCTCATCTGGGCGAACATAGGCTCACTCTCCTTGGAGGGGCCGGTAACGAACCTCACGGGCCCGCGCCACCGCGTCGCGCGCGGCGGCCCGGATCGCCGCCGAGACCACCTGGGCGGCGTGCGCGCGATCGGCGGGCAGCCCGCCGACGGCGGTTGCCACTCGGGCGTCGGCGAGCTCCAGCAGCTCCTCCAGGGCCGCGCCCCGGATCAGCTCGGTGCCGGCGCTGGAGGCGGCAATCGTGGGCCCGCAGCCGTACGTCTGGAACCGCGCCTCCGCCACCCGTCCCTCGCTCACGCGCAGGTACACCCGCGTGAGATCCATGCACTCCACGTACTCGCTCTCCCCGACGCCGTCGGGATCCCGCATCATCCCCGCGTTGCGCGGGTTGCGGAAATGCTCGATGAGCGTCTCGGAATAGCGCACGCCGCCGCCCTCAGGCCTTGAGGGGTGAGAGGCTGCGCAGCTTGCCCGCGAGCGGCTCCACGCTGTCGACAACGTAGTCGATCTCCTCCGCGGTGGTGCTCCGGCCCAGCGAGCACCGTACCGTGCCCATGGCCCAGTCGAGCGGGACGCCCATGGCGACAAGGACATGAGACGGCTCCACGTTCCCGGAGGTGCACGCCGAGCCCGCCGACACGCCGATGCCCTTGAGATCCAGACCGAGCACGATCGATTCGGACTCCACGTTCCGGAAGCAGACATTGCACGTGCCGGGCAGTCGCTCGGTGGGATGACCGTTGAGCCGGACCTCGGGCACCCGAGCGGACAGCCCCTCCCAGAGACGGTCCCGGAGCGCGCGCACCCGCCCCTCCTCCGCCGCCATGTCGCGGGCCCGCACCTCCACCGCCTTGCCCAGCCCCACGATGCCGGGCACGTTCTCGGTGCCCGCCCGGCGCCGGCGCTCGTGCTCGCCGCCGTGCTGCACCGAGGCCATCTTGGTGCCCTTGCGGATGTACAGACCCGCGGCGCCCTTGGGCCCGTAGATCTTGTGGCTGGAGAAGGAGAAGAGGTCGATGCCGAGGGCGTCCAGGTTCACGGGGATCTTGCCGAAGGTCTGGACGCCGTCCACGTGGAAGGCGATCCCGCGCTCGCGGGTGATGCGGCCGATCTCGCCAACCGGCTGGATGGTCCCCACTTCCGAGTTGGCGTGCATGATCGACACCAGGATGGTGTCCGGCCGGAGGGCCCGACGAACGGCGTCCGGGTCCACCATGCCGTAGCCGTCCACCGGGACGACGGTGACCGTGAAGCCCAGCTTCTCGAGGGCCTCGCAAGTGCGCAGCACCGCGTGGTGCTCCACCGCAGAGGTCACGAGATGCCCACGGCCGCGCGCCGCCGCGATGCCCTTGATCGCCATGTTGTCGGACTCCGTGCCGCCGGAGGTGAAGACGATCTCTTCCTTGCCGACGCCGAGGAAGTGGGCGATGCGCTCACGCGCCCCGTCCAGGCCCTCGCGCGCGTCGCGGCCGAAGCCGTGGATGCTCGAAGGATTGCCGTATCGCTCCGAGAAGTATGGGAGCATCGCCTCCAGCACCTCGGGGTGCACGGGGGTGGATGCGTTGTGATCGAGATAGACTCGCCCGTTCATTGACCCTCCCTCAACGCGATGCTACGCTTTCCCACGCATGGATCCCGCTGGGAATAAGCTCGGCCTCATGGTTTCCACCGGGCCCGAGCACGCCAATCTCGTGACGGCGCTGGGGCTCTCGAGTGCCGCGCTCGACCGCGGTGCCCAGGTGTACCTCTACCTCATCGACGACGGCGTCGCCGCCGTCGAGGATCCGCGCGTGCAAGCCCTCGCCGACCGCGGCGCCCGCCTCTTCGTGTGCGCCTACGGCTGCCAGAAGCGCGGTCTTCCCCTGTCGGAGCGAGCCACCAACTGCGGCCTGGTGGTGCTCACCGACGTCATCAACGGCACCGATCGCTTCGTCGCGCTCAACTGACCCCGTGGCGGCCGGCCAGCCCGTGCTCGTGGTCATCTCGGAGGACCCGCGCGCATCCCACCGCGCCAACGAGGCCATGCGCATCGCGCTCGGTATCGTCGCCGGCGAGAACGAGGTCACGGTGGTGCTCGCCGGTCCCGCCGTCCATCTCCTCGACGAGGACACCGACGCCCTTGTGGACGGCGACGACATCGCCAAGTTCCGCGCCTCGCTGAAGAAGCTCGGAATACCCTTCCACGTCGAGGCCGCCGCTCTCCCTGCCGGCGCCGAGTGGAACGTCGAGGGCCACCCGGTGATCGCCGTCACCGCCGAGACCATCGCTGAGCTCGCCCGTCGCGCCCGCCGATACCTGGTGTTCTGATGGCGCGCTACCTCCACCTCGTGCGCGCAGGCGCCGGGCCGCTCGCCGGCTCCGTGATCGCGCGGTCCGAGCCGGGCGCCCAGATCACCGTGGTCGTGCTCGACGACAGCGCCCCACCCCCCCTGCCCGAGAGCGCGCGGCTCTTTCGCCTCGGTCCGGGCGGCCTGGATTATCCCGCCCTCCTCGACCTGATCTTCGAGTCGGATCACGTGATCAGCTGGTAGTGCCGGCTTCACCGGTCCCGGTACTCCTCGTGCCACTTCATCTGGATCGCCTCGAGCAGCCCCTCGTTCGACGCCTTGGGATCGTCGTCGAAATCGTCCAGCGCCACCACCCACTTGTGGAGATCGGTGAACCGCACCGAGAGGGGATCCGTGTCGGGATGCGCCTCCATCAGCGCGATAGCGATGTCCTCCGCGTCGCTCCACTTCATGGCTCGCTCCGCCTCTCCTTCGGCTCGCCCCCCTCGCTCCGCTCGGAACCTTCCACCATATCCGCTCGCCTCGCCTCCGGCTGCGGCTCGCCAATCATTTTGGTATCTCCACTACGACGTCGCCCTTGACGATCGCCTGACAGCCCAGCCGCGAGTGGAGGGTCAGCCCCTCCGCGGTGTCGAGCCGGTCCTCCTCGTCCGCCTCCATCGGGGAAAGGTCGTCTTCCCCTTCCCGGACAATGACGTGACAGGTCGTGCAGGCGCAGGAGCCGCCGCAGTTGTGCTCGAGGTGGATGTCGTTGGCGAGGGCGATGTCCAGCAGGGAGCCGGGCTTGCCGTGATCGGCCAGCGGATACTTCTCGTCGTCCACCTCCACGGTCACGTCCTTCGGGAGAAAGGTCACCTTGCGCTTCGCCATCACTGAGACTCCAGGATCCGGTCCGCGCGCCTGGAGGTCAGCGCCCCCTTGAGGGCGGCGTCCATCATGGCCTCGGCCAGCCGCTCGGTGGCCTTGTTCACGTCGGTGGTCCGCTCATGGATGAGATCGCGGTCGTCGCCCTCGCGCGCGACGCGGAGGGCGGCCAGCGCCGCGCGGATCCGCTCGATCTCGCCGGGCTCGGCGAGCTGGGCGCCCTGGGCGAGGGCCCGCTCCACGTGGTTGGCCACGTTGTCAGCCTCGGTCCGCGCTTCGATGAGGAGGCGCGCGGTCACGTCGGCCTCGGCATGCTCGAAGGACTCCTCCACCATGCGCTCCACCTCAGCCTCGGTGAGCCCATAGGTGGGACGCACCTCGATCGAGGCCTCCTTGCCCGTCCGCAGCTCCTTGGCGTGGGCCTGGAGAATGCCGTTGGCGTCGATGAGGAAGGTCACCTCGATCTTGGGCATACCCGCCGGCATGGGCTCGATACCGCGTAGCTCGAAGCGGGCCAGCGAGCGGTTGTCGCGTGCCAGCTCTCGCTCGCCCTGGAGGACGTGCAGGTCCACCACCGTCTGGCCGTCCACCGACGTCGTGAACTGCTCCTTGGCCAGGGTGGGGATGGTGGTGTTACGCGGGATGAGGATGCTCACGATACCGCCCAGGGTCTCGATGCCGAGCGACAGCGGCGTGACGTCGAGGAGGAGCATGTCGGTGATACCGCCGGCCAGGATCTGGGCCTGGACGGCGGCCCCCAGCGCGACCACCTCGTCGGGATTGAGCTGGCTGTGCGGGGTCTTGCCGAAGAGCTCCTCGACCCGGCGCCGCACCAGCGGCACCCGTGTCGATCCTCCCACCAGCACGACCTCGTCCACCTGCTCCCGGGTCAGTCCGGCGTCCTTGAGCGCCATCCGGCACGGCCCCAGCGTGGCCTCGACCAGCGGGACGATCCGCGCCTCCACCTCGGCGCGCGTGAGGTCGCGCCGGTAGGTGAACCCCTCGAACGGGATGGCGAGGTGGGTCCGCTCCTCGAAGGACAGACGGCACTTCGCGGCCTCAGCGGCAAGCCGCAGCTCCTGGCGCGCCTCGGAGTCCCCCGCGAGGTCCACGCCATGCGTCGCGCGGATGTCCTCGAGCAGCCATTCGACGAGGACGTGGTCGAAGTCATCGCCGCCGAGATGGGTATTACCGTTGGTGGCGAGGACCTCGAAGACCCCGTCCTTCACCCGGAGGATGGAGATGTCGAAGGTCCCCCCGCCGAGGTCGTACACCGCGATGAGGCCCTGGGCCCGACGCTGGAGCCCGTAGGCCAAGGAGGCCGCCGTCGGCTCGTTGACGATGCGAAGCACGTCCAGGCCGGCGATGCGCCCGGCGTCCTTGGTCGCCTGCCGCTGGCTGTCGTTGAAGTAAGCGGGCACGGTGACCACCGCCTGCTCGATCTTCTCGCCCAGCGCCTCTTCCGCGCGCTGCTTGAGCAGACGGAGCACCTGGGCCGACACCTCCGGCGGGGTCACCTCGCGCCCGTCGATGCGGATGCGAACGACCTCGGCGGCGGGGAGCACCTCGAAGGGCAGGCGGCGGAGCTCGTCCTGCACGTCCGCGTAGCCCCGCCCCATCAGGCGCTTCACCGAGTAGACGGTCCGCGCCGGATGGCGCGCGAGCTGCCGCCGCGCCGGCTCGCCGACGAGGACGCCGCCGGGCGTATAGGCGACCACCGATGGCAGGAGGGCGCGGCCCTCCGCGTCCGGGATCACTCGTGGGACGCCGTGCTGGTCGACGTAGGCGACCAGGCTATTGGTCGTCCCGAGGTCAATGCCGACGATGCGAGACATGCTGATCCTCATCCTCTCCGAGCGCTTCGCTCAGATCGTCGATGACGGTGCGCAGGTACGCGCGCACGGCAAGGCGCTCCTTGAACCAGGCGAGGAGCGGCGCTCGGTCGGCACCCGCGTCCACCGCCGCGTCCCAGTCGCGGGCCCGGCTCACCAGCGCCTCCTCCTCCGTCCGCTTTCGATCAGCCAGGCGCTCGCGCTCCTCGCGAAGCCGTCCCCGCGCCCCCTCGTCGAGTCCGCCCGACCGCGCTTCCTCCAGCGCTTCCTGCACCTCCAGCATCTCCTCGAGGAGGTCCCGCGGAGCCTGGGGCCTCGCCTGCGCGCCCTCCCGGGTGTCGCGCCCCTCCTCGAGCGCGATCAGGTACTCGACGCGCGCGATGGGATCGCGGAGCGCGCGATAGGCGCGATTGACCACGGCCGAGCGGGCGAGCGCCGCTGCCTGCGCGCCCTCCCCCGCTGTCTGGTGGAAATCAGGGTGGTGCGTCCGACTCAGCTCGTAGAAGCGCCGACGGAGGGCCTCGCCGTCCACCGAAAGCTTCCGGGGCAGATCGAACACCGCGAAGTAGTCGTCCATCACCGTCACGCCTGTCCCATGAAATGCGAACGGGCCCGCCCGGGCCCGTTGGTCGTCATGCCCACGGGCCCGGAACTAGGCCGAGAACGAGGTCCCACAGCCGCAGCTCGATTTGGCCTGCGGGTTGACGAAGGTGAAGCCGCCCTGCAGCCCCTCGGTCACGTAGTCGAGCGTGGTCCCGTTCAGGTAGAGGTAGCTCTTGGCGTCCACCACCACCGGGACCCCGTCGATCTCGAACTTCTTGTCGTGCTTGCCCATCTCGGTGTCGAACTCCAGCGAGTAGGAAAGCCCGGAGCAGCCCCCGCCCTTGACGCCCATGCGGAGGAAGACCTGCCCGAGGTTCTGCTCCTCCATGAGCTTCTTGACCTGCTTGGCTGCCTTCTCGGTCAGTATCACCGCCATACGAATCCGTTCCTCCTCGATTCCGACTTGGGTCCGTCCTTAGGACGCGCCTGTCCCTGCCTCCGCTTCGGCCTGACTCCACTTCTCCTTGTAGTCCGCCAGCGCCGCCTTGATGGCATCCTCGGCGAGCACGGAGCAGTGGATCTTCACCGGGGGCAGCTTGAGCTCGTTGACGATGTCGGTGTTCTTGATCTTGGCCGCGTCGTCTACCGTCCGCCCCTTGAGCCACTCCGTGGCCAGGCTGGACGAAGCGATGGCGCTCCCGCAGCCGAAGGTCTTGAACTTGGCGTCCTCGATGACACCGGTCTCGCGGTTCACCTTGATCTGGAGCTTCATGACGTCGCCGCACTCCGGCGCCCCCACGAGCCCCGTCCCCACTCCCGGGGTGTCCTTGCCGAAGGACCCCACGTTGCGGGGGTTATTGTAGTGATCGACGACCTTCTCGCTATAGGCCATGGTCTCCCAGCCTCCCTATTCCGCCTTTATTCCGCCTTCCACTTGATGGTCTTGAGGTCCACGCCTTCCTTGGCCAGCTCGTACAGCGGAGACATCTCCCGGAGCCGCGTCACCACCTCCACCGTCCGCCGGGCCACGAAGTCCACCTCTTCCTCCGTGCTGAAGCGGTGCAGGCCGAAGCGGATCGACGAGTGCGCCAGCTCGCTGTCGACCCCCAGGGCGGAGATCACGTAGGACGGCTCCAGGGTCGACGAGGTGCAAGCCGAGCCCGAGGAAAGCGCCACTTCCTTGTTGAGCCCCATCAGCACCGACTCGCCCTCGACGTAGGCGAAGGAGATGTTGAGGTTGTGGGGGAGCCGCCGCTCGGGATGCCCGTTGAGGTACGCCTCGTTGACCTTGGAGAGGATGGCGTCCTGGAGCCGATCCCGCAGGGCGGCCATCCGCTTCGACTCCTCTCCCATCACCTCACGGGCCAGCTCCGCGGCGCGTCCGAAGCCCACCGCCAGCGGCACCGGTACCGTCCCCGAGCGCATCCCTCGCTCGTGACCACCGCCGTCGATCATGGGGGCCAGACGGACGCGCGGATTCTTACGCCGGACGTAGAGGGCGCCCACCCCCTTCGGACCGTAGAGCATGTGCGAGGTGCACGACAGGAGGTCGATGCCCATCGCCTCCACGTCCACCGGCACCTTGCCGACCGCCTGGGTCGCGTCGATGTGGAACACGATGCCCTTGTCCTTGGCGAGCCGGCCGATGGCGACGGCGTCCTGAATGCTGCCGATCTCGTTGTTGGCGAGCATCACCGAGATCAGGATGGTCTTGTCGGTCAGAGCGCCCCGGATCGCCTCCGGATCCACGAGGCCGTCCGCGCCCACCGCCACGTAGGTCACCTCGAAGCCCTGCCGCTCGAGGCGCTTGCACACATCCAGCCCCGCCCGCTGCTCGATGGCGGTGGTGACGATATGATTGCCCTTCTCGCGATACATCTCCGCCACGCCCTTCAGGGCGAGGTTGATGGACTCCGTGCCGCCGGACGTGAAGACCAACTCCTTCGGGTCGCGCGCGCCGATCAGCCCCGCAATGGCGGCCCGCGCCCGGTCCACGGCACCCTCGGCCTCCCAGCCGAAGGGGTGGTTGCGGCTGGCGGGATGACCGAACTTCTCGGTGAAGTACGGCAGCATGGCCTCCAGCACGCGCGGGTCCACGGGAGTCGTGGACTGACTATCCATGAAGATGGGCAGCTTCAACGCCATGGGACCTCGTCTCCCCTCTCGGTCAGCTCGCCGCCGTCAGTGCCGCCACCGGCACCACCGCCGTGGCCGGCGGCAGCGCGGCCGACGACAGCTCGGCCAGCGTCATCGTGTCGAGCAGCGAGCTGATGCTCGCCTGGATCTTCTGCACGGGCAGTCGCAGGTTGCAGCGCGAATACTGCGGACAGTGGTCGTCCACCATGCAGCTGACGATCCGCACCGGTCCTTCCAGGGCCCGCAGCACCTGCCCCACCGTGATCTCCTCCCGGGGCCGGGCGAGCACATAGCCGCCCTTGGGGCCGTTGAGGCCCACGATCAGCTTCCGCTTTGCGAGGCGCTGGAGGATCTTGGCCAGCAGCTCCGCCGGGATATTGAACTCCTCGGCGATACGCTTCGCGCTCACCGCCGTCTCTTTCGGCTGGACCGCGATGTAGTGGATGGCCATCAGACCGTAATCCGCCCGCTTGGTGAAGCGAAGCACGGCGTCCCCTCCTATACCCCTCTATATCCGACTGTTTCTATCGGCGACCGTTATAGTCGGAGTTTGCCCCTCGGGCCAGAGAAAGTCAAGCTTTTCCTTCCGGTTGACCCTTGATCGGTTGCCTAGCCCCAGGTCTCGCGGAGCCGCCGGGCGGCCGTCTCCGGGGGGGTGTCCGTGACGTAGATCCCCCCGATCCGCTTGAGGCGCTCGGACCCTGGTACCACCCCGACATGCCAGTGATAGTCGTCGGCCAGGGTGGCCCATTCCCCGGCCATGACCTTGGAGGCCCGGTTGGGTGCCGTGTACAGGGTCATCTCCACCGAGGGGTCGCTCAAGGTCCGGGACAGGGTGCGGAACGTCCGCACGATGATGCGGGCCAAGTCGGCCACAAGGTCCCCCGACAGGGCGTCCTCGTACGCAGCGGCGTGCTGGCGGGGCAACACCCAGACCTCGTACGGGGCCCGAGCCGCATACGGCACCACGGCCACGAAGCGATCGGTCTCGTGGACCACGCGCTCGGCGTCGCCCAGCTCTTGGCGCACGATGTCACAGTAGATGCACCGACGCTTGTACTGGTAGTACTGCCGCGCCTCGTCGAGCTTGCGACGGACCTCGTCGAAGATGATGGGGATGGCGGTGAGGCGCGAGTAGGGATGGGTGATCCGAGTTCCCGGGATCCGGTGCCGGTGCGTGACGAGGATGTCGCGGATGGCGAGGTCCCGCTTCAGGTCGCGGATGCGCTCCCCGTACATCCAGAGCACCTGCTCCCATTGCCCCTCCGGCATCGTGCCGGGTGTCTCGTCGTGCCGGGGGCTCTCGACGATGAGCTCACTGGCCCCGCGCGGGGTGATCTTGTCGTAGAGGCCAACACCCTCGCGATCGAGCCGCAGCTCGATACGGAAATACGGATCCGCCTCGGGAATCACGCGGACCGACCAGTCGGGACCATTCGCGGGCGTCCCCTCCTTGCGGTACGACGCGATTTCCTTCGGGGTGAGCCGCTCGTTTCCCGGACAGAACGGGCACTCCGGTTGCGCCGGCGGGGTGGTCACCGGGGGGCGCACCAGGACCCACTGCCCGCGAGTCGGGTCCTTGCGGAGGTCACTCATGGCGCGGGCCAAGATAGAGAACTCGCCCGGACAAGTCAACCAAACGGAGCGATCATCGCGGAAGGTCTCGTTCCGCGTAGTCCGTGCGGCGGCGGTCCCTCTTCGGGTATCGTAAGGAATGACCCGAGGAGGGGTCTCCATGACGGACAAGACCGTGGTGGTGTACTCGAGCCCGACCTGAGGGCCCTGCAAGGCGACGAAAGAGTTTCTTTCGTCTCAGGGGGTAGCGTTCCGCGACGTGAACGTCGCGGCAGACGCGGAGGCGCGTGAAGAGCTGGTACGGCTCACCGGGCAGATGGCGGTCCCCGTCATCGTGGTGGGCGATGAGGTGGTGCGCGGCTTCGACAAGCCGCGACTCAAGGCGCTGTTGGGAATCTGAGCCGGCCCCGGATCGGGTCGTCGCGACCGGGTAGCTCTTATCTCCCCGGCGATCCGATTGGTCGGCCACGGTCGGCAAAAGGTCTTCGGGCGAGCGCAGATAGCACCCGGGCATGGAACTTGAGTCAGCCCTCGACATGACGCACGCGCTCGCCCAGTCCAAGGGTCTCCCCGGCCCACGCCCCCGCCGGAGACCGGCCCAGGAGACCGCCGCCGCCCGCCGCCGCTATCGGCGCGCGCTCCTCGCGCTGGCCCAGTCCGGCCTGCCGTTCCAGGTCGGGGGCGGCTACGCGATGGAACACTACACCGGCATCGCGCGCTGGACCAAGGACCTCGATCTGTTCGTGCTTCCCCGCGACGTCGGGGCTTCGCTGGACGCGCTCACCGCCGCCGGCTTCCAGACCGAGCTCACCTACTCCCACTGGCTCGGAAAAGCTTACTGGGGCCGGGACTTCATCGACCTCATCTTCAGCTCGGGCAACGGGGTCGCCACGGTCGACGAGGAATGGATCGCGCACGGGGTCCCCGGCCACGTGCTTGGAGTGCCGGTGCGCCTGTGCCCCCCCGAGGAGATGATCTGGTCCAAGGCCTTCGTCGCGGAGCGGGAGCGCTACGATGGAGCCGACATCGCCCATCTCATCCACGCCGGTCACGCGGAGCTCGACTGGATTCGACTCCTGCGGCGATTCGGGCCGCATTGGCGGCTGCTGCTGAGTCATCTCGTCCTCTTCGAGTTCGTCTACCCAGGCGAGAAGGCGCCGGCGGCGCGCGAGCTTGCCCGCACGCTCGCTCGACGTCTCGCCGAGGAGGAGGACGACCCCCTCGTGGATTCGCAGCTCTGTCAAGGAACCTTGCTCTCGCGTGCCCAGTACCTGCCTGACGTCACCGCCTGGGGGTACGTGGATGCCCGGGTGGAGCCGCATGGCGGCATGACCGAGGAGCAAGTCCAGCGCTGGACGGCGGCCGTCGGCGAGGACAAGGAGGCTCGCGATGCGCATCGCGGCGGTGGGTGACATTCACTGCACCGCCACCTCGCAGGGAGCCCTCGAGCCGCTGTTCGCGGCGATGAGCCGGGCCGCCGACGCGCTCGTCCTCGCCGGCGACCTCACCGACTTCGGGCTCCCGGAGGAAGCGCAAGTGCTCGCGCGGGAGCTCCGTGCCGCGAGTCCCGCCCCCGTCATCGCGGTGCTGGGCAACCACGACTATGAATCGGGATCCCCGGACAAGGTGCGGGCGATCCTCGAGGAGGCCGGCGTGCAGATCCTCGACGGCGGATCCCACGTCATTGGCGACGTCGGCTTCGCGGGGGTCAAGGGTCTCGGCGGCGGCTTTGGCGAGCGGGCGCTTCAGCCGTGGGGCGAAGAGGTCATGAAGCGTCTCGTCCACGAGGCGCTGGCCGAGGCGCTCAAGCTCGAGTCAGCGCTGGCGCGGCTTCGCACCCCGGTGCGCGTGGCGGTGTTGCACTACGCTCCCGTTCGCGACACCGTCGAGGGCGAGCCCGCCGAGATCTTTCCATTCCTCGGCTCGAGCCGCCTGGAAGAGCCGCTGGTGCGCTACTCGGTCACCGTCGCGATCCATGGCCACGCCCATCGCGGCCGTGTCGAAGGTCGGATCCGCACGGGGGCCCCTGTCTACAATGTCTGTCTCCCCTTGCTGAGGGCGGCTTCGCCGGCGGAGCCGTTCCGCGTCATCGATCTCGGTGAGCACATTCCCTCCGTGGAAGCGGTTGAGGGCGCCTCAGCCACCTCGAGCGCCGCGGGCGCGGCCAATACCTGAGGGCTCCCGCGCGCCCACGAGGGAGTCGAGATCGACGCGCCCCGCCGGGCGCGTGTCGGCCTCGAGGACGCGGCGCATCAGTCGGAGAGCCCGGATGTTCTCCCGGGGAGATCGCGACGCGACGCAGTCGGACGGCACGATGAGCCGGTAGCCCCGCATGAACGCATCCTGCGCGGTGAAGAGGACACACATGTCGCCGGTCAGGCCGGTGAGGATGAGCGTGCGAGCCCCGAGATGGCGGAGCAGGAGATCGAGCGTGGTCGAGTAGAAGCCGGAATGCTTGGGCTTGAGGACGAAGTAGTCCTCCCGCGCGGGGCGCAGGGCGCGCGCAATGGCCCGGCCTAGCGCATCACGGCGGAGGCAGCGCGCCACGAGCATCCGGAAGTCGGACCGCCAGCGCCCGAAGTTGTCGTTGACGTAAACCGTACAGATGCCAGCCCGCCGCGCGCGAGCCTTGAGGCGGCGCAGCGGCGCTGCCATGCGGCGGGCATGGGGCAGGAGCTCGCGCGCCCCCTCGAAGTCGAAGTCGTTGATCGCGTCGATGATCAGCAGCACCACGACGGATTCGTCCGGCGCGCTGCCGTCGAGATCGTCCCGCTCTTCACCTGGCGGCATGGTCGACGAAGGCTGCATGCGTCGTGCCATGCGCCGCGTCGCCGCGGAAGGCGCATTCGGCGGGCGCGGGCCCGCCGGGCGGGAACGGTCAGTCCTTGTACTGGCTCTTCAGCTTGCGCAGGTGGAGGATGGCGACGTCCACCCAGTCCTTCTCGGAGGGAAGCGGGCCGGCGAGCTTGATGTAGCGCTCCCAGAGGTTGATGGCCTCGCGCGGGTCGACCTTCTCGTACACCAGGGCCATGTTGTAGAGGGCGCCGGTGTTCTTATCGTCCTGCTCTACCACCTTCTTGTACTCGGCGATGGCGTCCTGATAGAGGCCCTTTTCCTCATACACCTCCGCCAGCCCCATCCGCGCCTCGATGTAGCGCGCGTCCAGCTCGATGGCCTTCTTGTAGGAGTTCACCGCTTCGTAGTAGAGCTGCTTCTCCCCGTAATAGATCTTGCCCAGGCTCACGTGCACACGCGGGTTGAGGGGATTGTTGGCAAGGGCCTTCTGATACGCGCTCACCGCCCGGTCGATGTCACCCTTGGCGGCATTCGCGTCGCCGAGGCCGGCATGGGCCTCCGCGTAGAACGGGCGCAGCTCGAGCGCCTTGGTGTAGGCTTCGATGGCCTGGTCGAAGAGCCGGCGCGGTGCGGTCAGGAAGAGATCGCCGAGGGCCTTGTAGGGCTCGGGAAAAGTAGGATCGAGCTGGGTCGAGGCTCGGAACTGGGCGGCCGCCTTCCAGCGGTTCCCCAGCGTCTGATGCACCGCGCCGAGGGCGTACTGGGCCACGACGAACTGCGGATCCAGCTCCACCGCGCGCCCGAGCAGCTCAACGGCGGTCTCGTTGCCCTCCTGGCTGCCTCGGTAGCTCGCCATCTGTCCCTTGATGTACGCCTCGTAGGCGCGCGCCGATCCCGTCGGGGCCGCGTACTTCTGCAACCGCGCCATCTCCACGTCGGTGGCCGTCATCTTGAAGGCGCGGAGGTACGCGACGGGGAGCGCGCGGAGCTGCTCCATCAGCTTCCCTTCGGGCACCGCCACCGCCTCGAGGGACGCGCGCGCGACATTGCCCCCGGTGAGCTCCATGAGCCGCGGCTGGATCGAGAGCTCCCCGGCCGTCCGCCGCACCTCGCCGTACACCGCCAGGTCCGCGTTGAGCGCGCGGGCGGCCGTCAGCGTCGACTGCTCGTCCCATGCGTCGGGCTGGGGCAGCGCGCGGAGCCGGCTGCGGTCGATCTGGATGAGGGCAGGAAGCTGGGACAGGGAAAGGCGCAGGCTCTCCGACACTCCCTCGCCCAGCCACTGCTCCTCGCGCCCGAGATCGACCGGCGCGAACGGGAGCACGAGCACGCTGCGCGTCTTCGCCGCGGCGGGGGCCGCGACGACCAGGAGCACGGCCAGGAGGCCGCCGAGCGCGGACCAGCTAGGGCGAGTCCCGCGGAGTGACATGTCCGGGTCCTCCTTGGCTCCGGGAGCTCTGGAGCCGCGCCGCCAGCCGGCCGAGGAGGCCGGGGCCGACGCGCCGCAGCGCGATCTCCGGAATCAGCATCACCGCAACCAGACCGACGAGCCACGGCCAGAGGTCCAGGGTGAGACGCGAGCGCCGCCGGGCCTGCAAGAAGGCGTCACGCGGTTGCGCGAGCACCCCGCCGCCGGTCAGCTCGGACAGCTCTCGCAGCAACCCCTCATCCACCCCCAGCTCCTTGAACTCCTGTGAATACGGTACCACCAGTCCGGCGAGCTGGGAGCCCACCATTTGCTCGCCCCGCCGCTGGGCCATCCCCACCAGGTACACCCCTTCGCGGTCGGCCGGGAAACGGCCCCGGTAACGGCCGGGCCCGACCTGCTCGAGCTCGATGACGGTGCGTTGCTTGTTGGGCGCCACCACTCCCACCTGGGAGTCCAGGAAGTTGATGAACTCCCCCCGCGGGTCCACAGCGTCCACCAGCACCTCGCCGGTCTCGTCGCTGCGCTCCACCGAGGCCACCGTGTCGCTTCGCGTACCGGTGCGGAGCGTCCAGCGGACGAGCTGGGACCAGAACTTGTTGAAGCCGTTCCAGCGCATCCAGAGCACGGCCCACTTGGCCTTGGCGTCAGAGGTGAAGGCCGCGCTCCGCCCGAGCCCATAGCGCCAGGTGGCGAGGAGCGGGTCTTCCTGGTGCGTCATGAGCACCATGTCCGCGCTGCCCTTAAGGGAGGTGGCCACGTAGCCGCCGAGCGGGGGCGCGTCCCTCCAATTGATATCCTGGATGGCCTCGTGCGCAGGCGAGCCCACCGTCGGCTTGAAGGGCTGCTCGATGAGCGAGGCCTTGGACGCCAGCTGGGTCTCGAGCGTGAAGATGCGTGGGATGGTGCTGTCGTCCTCGGTGTAGTAGAAGCGCCCGCGCCCCCACTTGGCGATGTCGAACATCAGCTGGGCGTCGGCGTCCTTGCCGATGGCGACCGAGGACACCGTGATCTTGTCCTTGGCCATGCGGCGGATGAGCCCAGCGAAGTCGCCGCGGGTCATCTGCCCGTCCGACAGGAAGATCACGTGCTTGAGGAGGGCGGGGCGCTCGAAGAGCACCTGGTACGATTCCTTGAGCGCGGGATAGCCGTCCGTCCCGCCCCCCGCCTTGATCGTCGAGATGGCCTGGTGCACCGCCTGCTTGTCGCGCGCAGAGCGGACGGCCGCGTCCCAGATGAACTCGGTGTCCCAGCTCATGATCCCGACCTCGTTCCGCTCGTCGAGCAGGTCCACAACGAGGTGGGCAGCTTCTTTCGCGATGTCGAGCTTGGTGACCTTGGAATCGGTGGTCATGGCCATGGAGCCCGAGCGGTCGATGGACAGGACCACCGCGAGGCTCGGGATCTCGAGCTTCTGCTTCACCTCCATGGTCACGGGCAGGGCTTCCTCGACGGCGGTGCGGTAGTAGCCGCCCAGCCCGAAGCTCTCCTCCCCGCCCAGCATGATGAGCCCGCCGCCCTGGTCGCGCACGTAGTCGCGGATGTTCTCCATCTGCTTCTTGGTCATCTTCAGCGACGAGACGTTGGAGAGGATCACCCCGTCGTACTTCTGGAACCCCGCCACCTCCTTGGGAATCCGGTCGGCCTCCACGATCTCGACGTCGATGTGCTGGGCGCGCAGCGCAGCGGCGAGGGTCTGGGCCTGGGCCCGGTCCTTCTCGGCGAGGAGGACGAGGGGCCGGCCGCGCACGACCACGGTGCCCACCGACCGGTTGTTCTCCTCGATGGTGTCGCCGTCGACGTCGATGGCCGCCTGGTAGACGTGGATGCCGCTCTGCTCGAGCGTCTGCCGGTAGGTATAGACGTTCTTCCCGCCGGACAGCCGCACGACCTGGGACCCGATGAACTCGCCGTTCCGGAAGAGGGACAGCCGCCCCTGGGTCTCGGCCTGGCTCCACGCCACCACCTTGGCCTGGAAGGGCTCGCCGAACTTGACCTCGGTGGGAAGCACCATGGACTCGACGACGACTTCCTGCTTGAAGTCGAGCGGCGCCGGCACGTAGTAGATGTCGGCGCCCGCGTCCTTGGCGGCCTGAGCCACCGCGAGCGCGTTCCCCGCGTTCTGCCGGCCGTCGGTAAGAAGGACGAAGCGGTTGGCGTGGCCCGGCGGCGCGGTGGCCAGGGCGAGCTGGAGGGCCTGGGCGAGATTGGTCCCCCGCCCCGCCACCTGCACCTGGGGACGATCCAGTCGCGGCGAAGGCCGGAGCGGCTGGTCCACCACCGCTTCCTGGCCGAAGACGATGAGCCCCGCCTGGTCGCCCGACTGGAGTGACTGCGCCGCCTGGGCGGCGAAGCGGAAGGCGTTCTCGCGCGCGGCGAGGCTCACGCTGTCCGACACGTCCAGGAGGAACAGGACGTTCAGCCGATCGATCCAGCGCGGAATGGTGGGGCGCGCCAGCGCGATCACGAGGACGGCGAGGAGCACGCAGCGCAGCCCGAGGGCCCAGCGGTCGCCCGGCGTGAAGGGCAGGCCGAAGCGGCCGCCGGTCTGGCGCCGCCAGTAGAGGAAGCCCTCCAGGGCGAAGACGAGGAGCGCGAAGAGGACGAAGTACGGCCAGATCTCGCGCTGAACGGGCACGGGGGGCACCTCGGGGCGCGCCCCCTCCACGAACGCCGGCACCGGCTTGGGCGCAAGGTCCGACTCGTCCGCGCTCGCGATGTTCACGGCCACGCGAGTCTCTCCGCGCGACGTCGCCACGCGATACACGCCGACCTCGTCGGTCTCGGTGAAGCTGGCGAGCCCGCGCGCCACCTGGGCGGACACGACGCGGCCCGAAGGTGTGGTGACCGTCGCGCTCGTCACCCCGTGCTCGACGGGCAGCAGGATGGGCTTGCCCGTCGCGAGCTGGAGGCTCGACTGGTCGAGACCTGCGGGGTGCAGCCAGCGCAGGCTCTTCGAGAGCATGAGCGGGAAGGCCACCCGCAGCGGGAAGTCGGTGCGGAACAGGTCGAAGCCGAAGAACACCGCCTTCCGGTCGCGCTCCTCGAGGAGATAGATGAGCGGCCCGCCCACCGCCTCCACCAGCGACTTCCCCGGCGCGAGGGGCCGCACCCGCATCGCCTCCTCGATGGCCACCTTTGCGAAATCGATCTGCCGCATGATCGGGTGGGTCCGATCCCAGTCCATGATCACGGGCGCCTCGAGCCGCCCCAGGACCTCGATGGGCACGTCGGCGGGGGCGGTGTTGACGAGCACGAATCGGCCGTTGCCGAGACGCGGCGGGCTCGCTCCGTCGACCACCACCACGTCGAAGCCCTGCATCCCACCCGGGTAAGCGTCGGGCGTGCGCACCTCGAGCTTCACCTGGGGATCGCTCTTGAGCACCTTCTCCAGGAAGAGGTTGCCCGCGCTCACCAGGAGCACCGAGATGTCGCGCGGCGGCGGGATCACCGCGAACGCGACGTTGTCCGCCTCGAGGTCGTCCGATACGTTCAGGCGCGCGCGTACCACGCCTCCGCCGGGATGGCTGAACGGCAGCACCACCGCCCGACGGACGTTGGGCTCGAGGGTGAGGGATTTCTCGGCGATCAGGTCGGAGTCGAGATGCAGCGTGAAGGACAGCGTCCGCGCCTCGTCGGAGAAGTTCACCACCGACAGGAAGGCCTGGGAGTCGAACGACCCGAAGTAGTTCCGCCGGATGGCGAGGTTGGTGATGGCGACGTTCCGGCCCCGCTGCCCCACTCCCACCCACCGCACGCGCACGTCGTCGCCCTGCCCCTTGAGCGCCTCGGGGTGCGCCCCGTCGGTGAACACGTGGATCTCCGCGCGCGGATCGGGCCCGACGAGGGCGCGCGCGGTGCGGATTCCGTCGCCGAGGCGGTTGGGCAGATCATGGGCCTGGACGCTGCGCACCGCCCCCAGCACCTGGTCGCGGTCGCGCGTGAACGGCACCAGCACCTTCGGCTGCGCGCCCGCCTGGATCACCATGACCTCCGCGCCCTCGCCGAGACCGCCCACGAGGGCGAGGGCCTCGCGCTGGGCGCGCGCGAACCGCGAGGGGGAGACGTCGGTGGCCTTCATCGAGGCGGAGGAGTCGAGCACCACCACGAGCCTCTTGGCCCCGTACCCGCTCACCGTCACCACGGGCCGCGCCAGCGCGAGGGTCAGCGCGAGGAGGGCCAGGATCTGGAGCAGCATGAGGGGGTCGCGCTGGAGGCGCTGGAAGAAGGCGGAGGCCTCCCGGTCGCGCAGCGACGAATCCCACAGGAGCAGGCTGGAGACCATCTGCTGCCGGCGCCGCACCTTCAGGAAGTACAGGAGGAGCAGGGGAACGGCGAGGCTGGCGAGGAGGAACGAGAGCGGCGAGAGGAAGCTCATCCGACCAGGAACCCCTTCAGCTGACGGAGCATGAACTCCTCCACCGGCGTGTCGGTGACCACGCGGTGGTAGCCGATCTCGTTGGCGCGGCAGAAGCCCTCCGCGCGCTCCAGGAAGTCGCGCAGCCGCCCCCGGTACACTCGCATGGCCTCCGCGTCGAGGGTGAGGTCGCGGGTCTCGCCGCTCTCGGCATCCTCAAGGCGCAGGTCGCCGCCCCAGGCCGGGTTCATCTCCTCCGACGCGAGCAGGTGGATCACGTGCAGGTCGTGGCGGTGCTCGAGCAGGGTCTTGAGCCCGCGCTCGTACCCGGCCGGGTCCATGAGGTCCGAGATGAGGACAGCCAGCCCGGCCTCGCGGGTACGCACCCCCCAGGCGGCCAGGCCCTCGTTGAGGGAGGTGCCGCCGGCTGGGCGCACGCGCGAGAGGAAGTCCATGAGCGGCAGGATCTGGCTGCGGCCCCGCGCCGGACCGGCGCCCTCGGCCAGGCGCTCGCGTACCACGCCCACACCGACGCGCTCGAGGTTGACGAGGCCGACGAAGCCGAGGCCGGCGGCGAGGCGGGCCCCATAGGCGAGCTTGCTTGGGGCGCCGAAGGCCATGGACGCGGAGGCGTCGAGAAGGATGTTGAGGCAGAGATCCTCCTCGTCCACGAAGAGCTTGACGTACAGCCGGTCCAGGCGGCCGTAGATGTTCCAGTCGACGTAGCGGAGGTCGTCCCCGATCCCGTAGGGACGATAGTCCGAGAACTCCACGCTGATGCCCTTGCGCGGACTCCGGCGCTCGCCCTTGACGCGACCCCGAAAGGCGCGGCGCGAGAGCAGCGCGAGCCGCTCCAGCTGCGCCAGGAAATCCGGCGACAGGAGCTCCTGCCCTCCCCGCGTGGTGGTGGGCACGAGGCTACTTTTCGTCCAGCGACTGGAAGTACTGCTTGACCTGGCCCTGATAATCGCGCGGCACCTGCTCCCGCGCGATCGCCTCCTCCATCATCTTCCGGTACTGCCCCACCACGCCGAGGTACTGCAGGCGGGACGGGGTATTGGCCCCGCGACCAAGGAGATTGGTGTCCATCCCCTCCTTCTTGCCGCCCCTGGACTGTCCCTCCACCCCCACGTCGAACGGGTTGGCTCGCAGGCGCTGGGTGGGATCGCCCTTGGGGCTGCCGCTTTTCCCCTTGCCGGGGAAGAGCCCCTCGCCCTCGGGGAAGTCGCCTTCGTCGCCAGGCCCACCGGCGTTTTGACCGCGGGCGCCGCCGCGCTGGTTGCCGCGTCGGTCGTTCTCGCGCCCGCCCTTGAGCCCCTTGCCCTCACGCCCTTGGTCCTCCATGGACCGGAGCTTGTTGAGCGCGCGCTCCATCGCTTCCATCGCCTTGTCGTTCTGGCCGCTCTCGAGCGCTTCCATCCCCTCGCTGATGTCGCCCCCCCACGGCGAGCCCTGGCCGCCGCCCTTGCGGCCGAGCTTCTCCATCTCGTTCAGCAGCTCGCGCATCTTTTCGGGGGAGAACTGGTCGCCCTTCATGCCGCCGCGCAGCTCCTTGGCCCGCTGGAACATGGCCTTGTGCTGGCTCTGGGTGAAATCGCGCTGGAGGTCGGGGAGCCGGTCCACCTGCTCGAGCATCCGGATCCGTTCGTCGCCCTTCTTGAGGAAGGCGTTGAAGTCGGAGCTCTTCGCGCCGAGCGAGGTGTCCTTGAACACGGCGGCGAGATCACCGGACTGGGTGGGTCCGCCCCCGCCCTGCCGGGGCGAGAGGGTGCGCTCCTGCAGGTCCGCCCGCGGAAGCACGTCCCGCTTGGCCGCGGGGGCCCGCTCGTCGGACTCGAGCTTGCCCGTCCGGTCGGCGGGCTTGGCCTCGTCCTCGTCCGTCTTGGCGGTGAAGTTGGGCAAGCCCCCCGTGGGTAGCGGGATCGGAGGCGCGAGGGCGAGCACCAATCCCAGCGCCAGCGGCAGGGGCACCAGCTTGGCCTCGCGCGGCAGCAGCCGGGGGATCACCCGCCGGCCGTCGCGCTTCTCGACCCGCGCCACCGCGTCCGCGACCAGCCCCTCCACGAGCGGCGTCCGCTCCGGATGGTCGGCCCACTCCAGCGCGGTGGCCACGCGGTCCTGGAAGCCAAAGCCCCGGTCGGCGAGACGCGCGGCCTCGGCGACGGTGACGCGGCGGACGTAGCCGGCAATGGCGCCGGCGAGCGCGCCCAGCACGAGAAGCCCCCCTGCCGCCACGAAGGAGAGCGTCCCCA
Source organism: Candidatus Methylomirabilota bacterium (assembly GCA_046728035.1). Classification (GTDB taxonomy): domain Bacteria; phylum Methylomirabilota; class Methylomirabilia; order Rokubacteriales; family CSP1-6; genus DASRWT01. The sequence goes on from JBKPDT010000216.1 coordinate 24,323, forward strand.
GCGACTCGCGAAAGATGAGGGGAACGGCGGCCGCGAGCGCGCCCACGAAGAGGCCCCGCAGCGCCCAGAACTCCGCGCGGCGCAGGCGCACCTCATGCATGACCTGCCGGACCAGCCGCTCGAGGGCCTTCGGATCGGGCATCACCGACTCCTCTCTCTGCGCTTCTCTTCGGATCGATCCCGGTGCCCCGGGGGGGCCTAGCGGACGAAGGCGTCCTTGCCGGCGATGCTCAGGGACTCGGCGGCTTCGACGAGCTGCCCGATGAGGGTGTCGGAGTCCACGCCCGCCGCCTCGCCCTCGAAGTTGAGGATGAGGCGGTGACGGAGGGCCGGCGCAGCGAGGGCGCGGAGATCGTCCACGCTCACGTTGTAGCGACCCTCGGCGAGCGCCCGCACCTTGGCCCCGAGCACCAGGGCCTGGGCCCCGCGCGGGCTCGCACCATAGCGCACGAAGCGCCGCGTCGCCTCCGGCGCCCGCTCCCACTGGGGATGACTCGCCAAGACGATGAGCGAGGCGAGGTCGCGGACGTGCGAGGCCAGCGGAACCTCCCGGACGAGCTCGCGGAACGCGAGCACCTCGGGCCCCGTCATCACGCGCCGCACCTGGACCTCGCGGGGCCGGGTGGTGCGGTCGATGATCTCGGTCAGCTCCTCGAGGGCGGGATAGCGCACGCGCAGCTTGAAGACGAACCGGTCGAGCTGCGCCTCCGGCAGGGGATACGTGCCTTCCATCTCGATGGGGTTCTGGGTGGCCAGCACGAAGAAGGGCCACGGCAGCGGGTGGGCCGCGCCCGACACCGTGACGTTACCCTCCTGCATCCCTTCCAGCAGCGCCGATTGGGTCTTGGGCGTGGCGCGATTCACCTCGTCGGCGAGCAGGATGTGCCCGAAGATGGGCCCTCGCTGGAACTGGAAGTGCTTCCGCGCCTCGGCGTCCTCCACGATGATGTTGGTGCCGATGATGTCGCCCGGCATCAGATCCGGCGTGAATTGGATTCGCGAGAAGGTGAGGTCCAGGCACTCCGAGAGGGTCTTGATCAGGAGGGTCTTGCCCAGGCCGGGGACACCCTCGAGGAGGACGTGGCCACCCGCGAAGAGCCCCACGAGGACGTGGTTCACCACGTCGTCGTGGCCGACGATCACCTTCTGCATCTCCGCGCGGAGCGACCGGAACGCCTGAACGAAGGCCTCGACGCGCTGCTCCTGCGTCGCGGCGGGCTGCGGGGGCTGGGCCATGAATGGCTCCTTTTCCCATCATCGAGGTGATGGCAAATCGAAAACTTGCCCCATGATATGGGCCGTAGCACGACCCGTCAACCGATTGCGTCGAGGGCGCGGTCGGGGCAGGGCTAGGAGGCCCCGATGGGTTAGGCGCTGGCCTAGTCCTGGGGGATGGATAGGCGCGAAGAATGTGGCCCGGGCGGAAGCGAAGTGTCTCCGGCACGCGTCAGAAGAGGTGGCGCCGGAGATCTGCGGGTATGCTAAGGTGACGCCCGCAGGCGGCCGGGCCGCCCAGTAGCACCCTCAACGGGGAGCCGTCGACAGGGAGTCGGATGCCGCATCAGCCGTCGGGCGACATGGAATGCCGGGAGTGCATGGACCTCCTGTCCGATTACGTGGATGGGAGCCTCCCCAAGGACCAGGCCGAGCTGCTCGACTGGCATCTGGAGGGGTGCCCGGCGTGCGTCGCATTCGTGAACACCTACAAGGGTACCGTGGACGCCGCCCGCCGCCTCCGCGAGACCAAGCTTCCCCCTGAGCTGCAGCAGAAGCTGGTCGCCTTCCTCAAGCGCTCCGCGCGCGCCTGACCTCGCCCGCCGTCATCAGGCAGACAGCTCCTTCGCGGACATCCGGTAGCGGAACCCGTCCGGATCGAGGCTGTCGCGGCGCTCGCCGTTGACCTCCGTCTGGGGGTACATGAAGAACGCGACCGGCTCGCCCGAGGAGCCGGGGAGCTTGACGTCGTGGGCGTAGTTGTAGGCGAGCCAGTTCATCTCCCACTGGCCGAAGAGCTTGACCCGGGCGCGCTGCGCGGTGGGGTCGGTGAGCGGGATACCACCCCGCTCCTCGAGGACGACCTTGCGGACATCGGCGGGATCCACCGGCACCCAGCCGAAGCCCGCCAGGTAAAACTCGGCGCGGCAGTGCTGAGCCCGCGTGATGTCCCCGCTCTTGCCCAGGCTCTTGAACTCCGCGGAGTCGGCGACCCGGACGCCGTAGACGTCGCGCGCGGGGATGCCGACCGCCCGCGCCAGCCCCACGTAGAGCGCGTTGAGGTCGGCGCACTTGCCGCTGAGGTTGCCCGTCTCGAGCATGGCGCGGATGTCACCCACGCCGCACCCGCGCACCTTGGGATCGCGGAAGGCATTGTCGACGACCCATTCGTAGATGGCTCGCGCCTTGTCGAGGTCGGACTTCTGCCCGCGGGTGATCTCGCGCGCGGTCTTCCGCACGATGCCGTCAGTGGGCATGAGCCGCGTGGCCTCAATGTAGCGGGCGAGGACGCGCCGGTCCTCGCGCATGTCAGCGGGCTGCTTGAGTTCCACTGCGCGGTCCCGCGTGGCGAAGCGCGTGGTCACCTCGACGACCGGCGCCGCCTCGCCGGACTCCCACTCGGCGACGAAGATCGCCGCGCCGTATTTCTCATCGCGTGCGACTCGTGCCGACCGGGCGTTGCCCGTCCAGGTCTGGCCGAGGTTCTTGAAGTAGTCGGTGTCGGGCGTGAGCGGCAGCGGCAGCCACGCGCGCACCGGGCCCGTCGGGCTGACGATCTCCGCCCGCGTCGTCACCTCGAAGGCGCGCCACTTGGTGGCCTCGACCGTCCCCTGCCCGATCGCGCCGAGCGGCCGTCCGATTCCGGCCGCCGCAGCGGCGGAGATTCCAAGACCCGTTCTGAGGAATGCCCGTCGCTGCATGCGTGGATCCTCCCTTGCGCGCCATCGTACGGGGCGTACCGGGCATGTCAAATCGGCTGTTTCGATGCAGATATCCGGGCGGATCGGGATGGTCTATCGACGGATCAGGGACGCCGAGAGAGCGCTCAGGCGGGATAGGCCTCCAGGAAGCGCCGGAAGGCCTCGGCCACCGGCGATCGGCTGCGCTCCTTGTGGGTGAGCACGTGGAAGGCGCGCGTGACGGCGAGGCCGCGGACCCGGAGCAAGGCGAGGAGGCCCTGGCGGCAGTCCTCCTCGACGGCAATCTTCGAGATGATGGTGATCCCCATTCCCGACTTCACGGCCTGCTTGATCGCCTGACTCGAGCCGATCTCGCCGACGATCCGGAGAGCGCCGAGGTCCATGCCCGCGCGCTCGAGCGCGGCCTCGAGGGCGGCGCGCGTGCCGGAGCCGCGCTCACGGATCAGGAGCGGCTCGCCCACGAGCTCGTCCAGCGTGATCTCCGCCCGCCCTTGCCAGCGATGTCCCGCCGGCACCACCACGACCTCCTCGTCGGGCATGAGCTCGCGGAACTCGAGCCCGCGCTGGGGCAGGCGCGCGCCCACCATGCCCACCTCGACGCGGCCCTCCGCCACCCAGTCCACCACCGCCTGGCTGTCGCCGATCACGAGCGTGGTGGAGACCTCGGGGAACTTCTCGCGGAAGCGCCCCAGCATGACGGGAAGGATGTACTCGCCGGGGATGGTGCTGCCCCCGACTACCAGCTCGCCGCGCATCCGTCCCTGGAATCCCTCGAGGGCCTGCCGCGCCTCGCGCGAGAGCGCGAGCATCCGCACCGCGTAGGACAGGAGGAGCTGCCCCGCCCGCGTGGTCCCCGTCCCACGGCCCAGGCGGTCGAGGAGCCGCACGCCGAGCTCATTTTCCAGGGTGCGGATGTGCTCCGACACCGTGGGTTGGGTGAGGTGCAGCGCCTCGGCGGCCCGCGAAAAGGAGCTCAGCTCGGCGACCTTGGCGAATATCTCCAGCTGTCGGAGGTCCATGGCGGACGGAAGTATAGGGGCGGCGGGGAAGCCTGTCCAGTCCCGCGCGCCCGCGCTCAGCCGAGCAGGGACTCCGCCGCTTCCATGAAGCCCTCCGACAGGGTCGGATGGGCGTGGATGGTGACGGCGACGTCCTCGGCGGTCAGCCCGCTCTCCACCGCGAGGGTCGCCTCCGCGATGAGCTCCCCCGCGCCCGGCCCCACGATCCCCACACCGAGGATGCGACCGGAGCCGGCATCCGCCACGACCTTGGTCAGCCCGTCGGCGCGCCCGAGGGTGGCGGCGCGGCCCGAGGCCGCCCAGGAAAAGCGCGCGACCTTGACGTCGCGGCCCGCCGCGCGCGCCTCCGCTTCGCCGAGGCCGCACCAGGCGATCTCGGGATCGGTGAAGACCACCGCGGGCACCGCCACGTTGTCGAAGGCCGCCGGCCGCCCCGCCACGACCTCGGCGGCCACTTTGCCCTGCCGCATCGCCCGGTGCGCGAGCATCGGCTCCCCGGTGACATCGCCCACCGCGAGGAGGCGCGGGTCGGCGGTCCGGCACTGGCCGTCCACCTCGATGAGCCCGCGCGCGTCCACGCGCGCGCGGGTGGCCTCGAGCCCCAGCCCCTCGGCGAGCGGCTTGCGGCCAACGGCGACGAGGACGCGGTCGAAGCGCTCGGGCGAGCGGCCTTCGAGCGTGGCCTCCACCGCGCCGCCCTCCTCGCGCAGCGAGACGACGCGAGTGCCGAGGTGGACGGAGGCGAAGAGGCGCTCCACGCGGCGGGCGAGCGGCTGGACGAGATCGCGATCCGCGCCGGGAAGGAGGCCGTCGGTGAGCTCCACCAAGGTGACGCGGCTCCCAAGCGCGGCGTAGACCTGCCCCAGCTCGAGGCCGATATAGCCGCCCCCGACCACGAGGAGGCGCTCGGGAATGTCGGGCAGGTCGAGCGCGGCGGTGGAGTCCATCACGCGGTCCCCGAGGGCTTCGGCTCCCGCCAGCGATCGTGGCGCCGAGCCCGTGGCCACGATGGCGTGGGCGAAGCGGATCTTCTGCGGCGCGTCCCCTTCGACGCGCAGCTCCCGCGAGCTCTCGAAGACGCCGCGGCCGGCGACGACTTCCACCTTCTTGCCGCGCGCCACCACGGCGAGGCCGCGGGCGAGCTTGCCGACCACGCGCTCCGCCTTCCACTTCCGGAGCGCATCCGGCGAGATCCGCGGCTCGCCGAACTCGATGCCGAGCTCTCGCGCCCGCTCGGCCTCGCCGATCAGGTGGGCGGCGTGGAGCAGCGCCTTGGAGGGGATGCAGCCCTCGAAGAGGCAGGCGCCGCCGAGGCGCGCTCCCGCGTCAACCACCACGGTCTCCAGCCCGAGGTCGGCGCAGCGGAAGGCGGCCGAGTAGCCGCCCGGACCCCCGCCCACCACCGCCACGTCCACCTCTCGGACGAGATCGCCCATCACCATCGCCGTGTCTCAGAGCCCGAGCAGCAGGCGGCCGGGGTTTTCGAGCAGCGCCACCACGGCGCCGGCGAAGCGGGCCCCGTCGGCGCCATCGGCGATGCGATGATCGAAGGTGAGGGTGAGCGGGAGCAGCAGCCGCGGGACGATCTGGCCGTCGCGGATGGCAGGCTCGAGGCGGCCCCGCGCCACCGCGAGGATGGCGACCTCGGGATAGTTGATGATGGGGATCGCGCCCGTCCCACCGAGCACGCCGATGTTGGTGAGGGTGAAGGTGCCGCCGCGCAGGTCGTCGAGCGTGGCCTTGCCATCCCGCACGCGCTGAGCGAGGGCGGCCAGCTCCCGTGCGATCTCGAGGACGGGCTTGCGGTCCACGTCGCGCAGCACGGGCACGATGAGCCCGCGCTCGGTGGCGACCGCCACGCCCAGGTGCACGTAGCGCTTTAGGACGAGCTCCCCCGCCCCGGGGTCGAGGCTCGCGTTGAAGTGGGGATGGTGGCTGAGCGCGGTGGCCACGGCCTTGAGCAGGAAGGACGTCAGCGTGAGGGCGATCCCGCGCTCGCGCGCCGGCTCGACGCCGCTCCGGACGATGGCGTCGAGGTCGGTGATGTCGGCGCGATCGAAGTGGCTGACGTGGGGGATCAGGGTCGCCGAGAGCGTCATCCGCTCGGCGATGGTGCGGCGCAGATGTGACAGCGGCACGCGCTCGATCGGTCCCCATTGCTCGAAGCGCGGCAGCGACGGCGGCGTGAGCCCCATCGCGGCGAGCGGCTTGGCGGGACCCGCCGGCTCGGCGGACCGCACCGCGGAGGCGCGGGCAGCGGGCGCGGCATCCCCTCGCTTGGCTCCGCCCGCGTGCTGCCGGACATCGTCGTCGGTGATGCGCCCTCCGGGTCCGCTTCCCGCCACCGCCGAGAGGTCCACGCC
>JBKPDT010000217.1:0-6055 GCA_046728035.1 Candidatus Methylomirabilota bacterium
GCGCCAACCGGAGGCCTCGATCACTCGATCGAGACACTCGCCCAGTCCGATGGTGGTGACGGTCAGGTGGTTCGCGGTCTTGGTGAAGGGTTCGGCGAGGTTCCGGCGGCGCATGTCGGCGGGGTCGAGGCCGAGCTGCTCGGCCGCCTTGTCGAGCTGGCATTCCAGGGCGAAGCGCGGCTGCGGCGTGCCATGCCCGCGCTTGGGACCGCAGGGCGGCTTGTTGGTGAAGATGCGCGCGCCCTCGAACTTGTAGACGGGAATCTTGTAGGTGACGGTCTGGAGCGCGCCCGTATAGAAGGTGGAGGCGACCCCATAGGAGCCGTAGGCCCCGCCGTCGAGCCAGGAGCGGAAGTGCATGCCGGTGATCGCACCGTCCTTGCGGAACCCGGTCTTCACCCACATGAGCACGGGATGGCGTCCCCGGTGCACGTAGAAGACCTCCTCGCGGGTGAGGGCGATCTTCACTGGCCGGCCGGTGAGCTGGGAGAGCTTGCAGCACGCGACCTCGTGCGCGAAGGGGTCGAGCTTGCCGCCGAAGCCCCCACCCACCGGAGCGGCGATGACGCGGATGTGGGCCTGCGGCACGTCGAGGATCTTGCCGAGAAGGCGATGGACGTAGTGCGGGGTCTGAGTGGAAGACCAGAGGGTCAGCTTGCCGTCGGGCCCCCAGTGGGCCACCGCCGCGTGCTGCTCCAACGGCAGATGCGTATTGCCCTCGAAGAAGAAGACGTCCTCGCGGACGAGGTCCGATCCCGCGAAGGCGGCGTCGACGTCGCCGAACTGCAGCGCCACCGCCTTGTGGACGTTGGGGCCGTCGCCGTATTCGTGGATCCGCACGTCGGGATGCTTGAGCGACTCCTCGATGGACATGAGTGCGGGCAGTGGGGCGTACTCGACCTCGATCAGCTCGGTGGCGCGCTCGGCCGTCTCCTCGTCCATCGCGGCGACGGCGGCGATGGCGTCGCCGACCATCCGGACCTTCTCGGTGCAGAGGGCCTCCTCGTCCTGCGACACGGGAAGGATGCCGAACTTCACGCGAGGCAGGTCGTGGCCGGTGATCACCGCGTAGACACCGGGAAGCGCCGCCGCGCGCGTGGTGTCGATACGCACGATCCGCGCGTGGGGATGCGGGCTCCGCAGGAGCTTGCCGTGGGCCATGCGTGGCAGGACGAGGTCGTCGGCGTACTTGGTCTCGCCGGTGACCTTGGCCCAGGCGTCGATCTTGGGAAGCGATTGCCCGACGATGGAGAAACGCTTGGTCATGGCCGCCCTCCTGCTTCTGATGTCTCGCGCCGGGGCGCCGACATGCGGAGCGCCGCCAGCTCGACGGCATCCAGGATCTTGGTGTAGCCGGTGCAGCGGCAGAGATTGCCGGAGAGCGCGTGCCGGATCTCGTCGCGCGTGGGCACGGAGATCTCGGCGAGGAGCGCCTGCGCGGTGAGGAGGATGCCGGGCGTGCAGTAGCCGCACTGCGCCGCGCCCAGCTCGGCGAAGGCCTGCTGGAGCGGGTGGAGCCGGCCGCCCTCGGCCATTCCCTCCACCGTATCGATGCGTCGGCCCTGGCACTCCACGGGAAGCGCGAGGCAGGACAGCACCGGCTCACCGTCGACGAGGACCGTGCAGGTGCCGCACTCCCCGAGCTCGCAGCCGTGCTTGGTACCGGTGAGGTCGAGGTCCTCGCGGAGCACCTCGAGGAGGGTCTTGTGGGCGACGACGACCACGTCGCGCGCCTCGCCGTTGACGGTCAGGGAGAGGAGAGTCTTCATCGATCGCCTCCCGGGCGATTTCCGACTAGCGAAATCACGATTAAGTAGTACTAAAGTCCCGGGCGGGCTGTCAAGGCCGCGCGTCGCACCGGGAGCCAGCGGGGAACCCGCTCTTCGTACGCCCCGTACGGTCCGCCGAAGCGCCGGCGCAGGCCCGGCTCCTCGTACCGGACGATCCAGAGATGGATCATCCCGGCATAGAACGCCGCGTACGCGAGGAGGGCCACCTCGCCGCGATAGAGGAACAGTCCCACGAGGGCGATCAGGTATCCGAGATAGTTCGGATTCCGCGAGTATCGATACGGACCCGCGACGACGAGTCGCCGCGGGGGCTCCACCGGCACCGGCGTTCCCTCCCCGACTCGGACGACCACGACCCAGCACCAGAGCACGAGGGCGACCGCGGCGGCGACGAGGCCCGCTCCGCAGGCGCGCGCCGCGTCGTCATCCACGCGCGGCAAGCCCAGCGCGGGATTGAGCTTGATCATCGTGAGCGGCCCCGCCAGGAACACCGCCCCGAGAAACCCGCCGCCGACGACCGCCGTCCGCAGGTTCATGATCCTTCGAGGCTACCCCCAGGCGCGCGGCGGCGCCATCGACCGAGGTCGACGCGCGTCCCGCCGCCCGCGGGGCCAGCAAGGGTAAGATGGCCGGGTGTCCGATTCCAAGCTCGTGACGCTGCGGGAGGCGATCGCCCGCTTCGTCCCCGACGGCAGCGCGGTGTGCATGGGCGCGGCGCTGGAGGCCGCCATCCCCTTCGCGGCCGGCCACGAGATCATCCGGCAGGGGCGACGCGACCTGACCCTCATCGGTCCCATCTCCGACTTCCTCTTCGACCTCCTCGTGGGCGCCGGCTGCGTGAGCCGGATCATCGCCGCCTGGGTCGGCAACGTGAGCGCTGGGCTCGGCCACAACTATCGGCGCGCCTGCGAGCAGGGCGTGCCCACGCCCCTCGCCGTCGAAGACCATACCAACCTGAGCCTCGCCATGGCGCTCCTCGCCGGTGCTACCGGCTCGCCCTACATCCCCACGCGCTCGCTGCTCGGCACCGGACTTCTCGAATCCAACCCGCGCTTCCGCGCGGCCACCGATCCGTGGTCTGGCGCGCCCGTCGTGCTCATCCCCGCGCTCACCCCCGACGTTGCCATCCTCCACGTGCAGCGCGCCGACGTGCAGGGGCACGCGCATGCGTGGGGGACGCTCGGCGTCACCCGCGAGGCGGCGCTCGCCGCCCGGCGCGTGATCGTCGTCGCCGAGGAGATCCGGGCCACCGAGGAGATCCTGGGAGATCCGAATCTCGTGCTGGCCCCGCCGAGCAAGATCGCCGCGGTCGTCCACGAGCCCTTCGGCGCCTTCCCCTCTCCGCTCCAGGGCTTCTACGCGCGCGATCACGACTTCTTCCACCGCTACCACGAGGAGTCGCGGACGCTCGAAGGCACGCGCGCCTGGCTCGAGCGTTGGGTTGTCGAGCCCGGGGACTGGAAGGGCTTCCTCGAGCGCCTGGGCGCCGAGCGGCTCGAGGCCATCCGGGCGAAGACTCCGCGCCCGGCGCGGCCGGTGGACCTCGGCGGATGAGCCCGGCCGCGCGTCCCATCCCCGCCGGCTTCACCGACCGCGAACTCATGGTCATCGCCGCCGGCCGGGAGATCCAGGACGGCGAGATGGTCTTCGTCGGCATGCGCCTGCCGCTCCTCGCCTTCGCTTTCGCGAAACGGACCCATGCGCCCGGCGCGGTCGGGCTCTTCGAGAACGGCATCGTCCGGGACCGCCCCGCCGCCGAGACGCTCATGACCATGAGCGACACGCCGAACATCCCCGGCGCGGTCTGGGCCACCGGGACGCGGGAGATCATGGGGCTGCTCCAGCAGGGACTGGTGGATCTCGGGTTCATCGGCGGGGCGGAGATCGACCGGCACGGCAATCTGAACACCAACTACGTGGGCGACTGGCGCCGGCCCCGCGTGCGCCTCCCCGGCTCGGGCGGCGGCAGCGACATCGCCAGCCTGTCACGGCGCTTCGTGGTGATCATGCCACACGAGAGGCATCGCTTCCGCGAGCGCGTGGACTTCATCACCTCGCCGGGGTTCGGCGAGGGCGCGGGCTGGCGCCAGCGGGTGGGCCTGCCCGGCGGCGGGCCCGCCGCGGTGATCACGACACTGGCAGTGTTCCGCTTCGACCCGGCCACCGCAGAGATGGTGCTCGCGTCCTACCACCCCGGCCAGAGCGTGGCGCTCGTCCGGGCGGCGACGGGGTGGGACCTGCGCGTGGCGCCCGACATCCGTGAGACGCCTACGCCGACCGCCGAGGAGATCGCCATCGTCCGCGCCTGCGACCCCCTCGGGTTCTGGACTCGCTGAGGATGGCGCTTTCCGCCGCCGGCGTATCTCCCGCCGCCGCGCCCGCGACGGGGATGCGGTGGCTCATGTGGGGCATTCCCGCCTTCCTGTTCCTTCTCGCCTTCCTCCACCGCGTGGCGCCCGGCGTGATGGCCAAGGACCTCATGCAGGCGTTCGGCGCCACCGGCACCATGGTGGGACTCCTGTCCGCGACCTACTTCTACAGCTATGCCGGCTTGATGCTTCCGGGCGGCCTCCTCATCGACAGGTTCGGCGCCCGGCGGGTCGTCGCCGCGGGGAGCGCCATCATGGGGCTCGGGACCCTGGCGATGGCGGTGGCGGAGACCTCGCCCGTGCTCTTCGCGGGGCGCTTCGTCATCGGCGCGGGCGCCACCGTGACCTTCATCGGCGCGCTCAAGCTCGGCGCCGCCTGGTTCCCGCCCGGGCGCTTCGGCACGATCTCCGCCCTCACGGCCACGGTAGGCGTGCTCGGCTCGCTCATCGCCAATGCCCCCCTGGCCGCGCTGCTGGCGGGCGTGGGCTGGCGGGGTGCCTTCTGGATCATCGGCCTCGTGACCCTGGCCGGCGCGGGCCTCTGCCTCGTCGTGGTCCGCGACCATCCTCCCGGGAGCGACGCCGCGGCGCCGGCGGCTCTCACCCTCGTCCAGGTGCTCGCGGGCACCCTCGCGGTGCTGCGGAATCCGCACACCTGGCCGCCCTTCCTCTCCTTCTTCTTCCTCTACGCGGCCATGGGGAATCTCATGTTGTGGGCGGTCCCGTTCCTGCGCGACGTCCACGGGCTCGGCATGACGCAGGCGGCCCTGTACGCCACCGCCACCCCTCTGGCGCTCCTCGCCTCCGGTCCCCTCACCGGCTGGCTGTCGGACAGCGTCTTCCGGCGTCGCAAGCCGCCCTTCGTGGCGCTCGCCGCCGCCCAGCTCGGCCTCTGGGGCATGTTCGCGGCCACGACGGGCGCTCTCCCCCTCGGCGGGGTCCTCGCCCTGTTCTTCGCCCTGGGACTGGTGGGGAGCGCGTTCGTGTTGACCTGGCCCATCGGGCGCGAGGTCAACCCGCCGCATCTCGCGGGCAGCGCGGTCGCGGTGGTGAACCTCGGCGGCTTCATCGGCGCCGCGCTCACCCAGGGGCCGATCGGCGCGGTGCTGGACGCCCGCTGGGCCGGGCTGATGGCGGGAGGGGCGCGCGTCTACCCGGCGGAGGCCTACCGCGCGGCCTTCGTCGTCTGCGTGGCATTCATGCTGGCGGCAGTGGTGATCGGTCTCTTCGTCAAGGAGACCCGAGGCCGGAATATCTACGAGGAGCTTCGGCCGCGGGCGTGAGCTGCCTTCGAGCCTTGGGAGTCGGCGTTCGACCCGGATGCGACTCCGTCACCCGCGGTCGAGGAAGCCCTCGGTCATCGCGTTGACCTCGGGCATCCCGGCACGCGCGATGGCGTTGATGCGCGCCTTCATCTCCGCCATGGGCCGGAACGGCTTGGCGGCGAGGCGCTCGGCATACGCCTGGACGGCGCCGGCGAGCCGCACGCCGGGATGGACCTCGTTGACGAGCCCAAGGGCGAGGGCTTCCCCCGCCGAGTAGCGTCGACCGCCGATGATGATTTCCTTGGCTCGCGTGGGGCCCACGAAGCGCACGAACCGTGTCGTCGAGGCCACCCCGAGGGGCACGCCAAGGTCCACCTCGGGAATCCAGAACTCCGCCTCGGCGGCGACAATCCGGAAGTCGCAGGCGAGCGCGAGGCCCCAGCCGCCGCCTACCGCGTGGCCGTTGATGGCGCCCACCGTCACCTGCTCGAGGTTCTCGAGGAGCACGTTGGCCCGCTCGAACAGGCGGCGGAACTGGCTCTTCCGCGCGGTGAACATCCGCCGCCGCTCCTCGTCCGACATGCCCTTCTTGAAGGGGGCGTCCGCGCCCGCCGAGAAGATGGGCGGCGCG
>JBKPDT010000218.1:0-18674 GCA_046728035.1 Candidatus Methylomirabilota bacterium
CGGAGGCGCGGGGCGCCCGCGGTGCCCGCGGCCGCCTCCGCGCGCTCGTGCGCGCGTGCCTCGACGTGGCCGCGGGCGACCGCGAGTTCTGGACGGTCTTCATCGAGCTCTGGGGCGAGAGCCTGCACGATCGGGCCCTCGCCGCCGTGAACGCGCGCACCTACGCGCGCTTCCGCCGGCTCATCGCGGCGGGGATCCGGAAGGGCATGGCCGAGGGGAAGCTACGGCGGGTCCGGCCGGAGTCGGCGGCGGCGGTGGTGCTGGCGCTGCTCGACGGGCTTTCGCTCCAGCACACGTTCGACCGCCGCGCCCTGCCGCGCGCAGCGGCGGAGCGGCTCTGCGAGGACGTCCTGTGGGTGTACCTGCGGCGGGGAGGCAAGTCATGAGCGAGCGGGAGGAGCAGATCCGGATGCGGGAATACCTGCGCGACAAGGGCGACCGGTTGCCGCTGACCGAGGTCCGGGAGCGCGTGGCGGCCGCCTTCGGCGCCATGGAAGCGCTGCTGGCGCCGGTGTCGGCGCCGGTGGCGGCGGAGCGGCCCTGGTCCCGCGAGTGGAGCATCCACGAGGTCGTGGATCACCTCATCCTCACCCATGCCCCGAGCGTGGGCGAGCTGCGCGACCTCCTCGCCGGGCGACGCCCCGCGGGGCCGCCCATCCCAGCGGGACTGCAATCCCCCGATCCCTTCGCGCGTCCGTGGGGCGCGCTGCGCGACGCGCTGCACGCGCAGCACGTGGACGCCCTGCGCGTCCTCGACGGCGCGCGCGATGTGGCCATCGACGTACGTGCCCCCGTGGTGGCTGTGGTAAATGTCCGCGAGGCGGACGGCGGTCAGGCTCCGTTTCACTGGATCGAGGAGATCGAGTGGAAGGCCTACGCGGTCTTCGCCTTCCGCCTGCACACTCTCGATCACATCGGCCAGGTGAAGAAGCTGCTGGCGGCGTCGCGGGCGCGGGCGTGACGGCGACGCGGGCGCAGCTCGTGGGGCCGCCCTCCGACCCCGCCGCGCCCTAGCCGCCCGTCTTCGCGAACTCCTCCTTCGCCTTCCGCAGCTCGGCGGGGTCGGCGAGGAGATCGAGGGCGGTCAGGGCGAGCGACTTGGCCGCCGCTACCATGCCGGTCCGCGCCAGCGGCGATTTCGCCCACTCCGCGAACTCGCGCGAGTGCCCCGGGATCCCGTCGGGGCTGATCCGGATGTACGGGTGGATGGTCGGCAGGGCCTGACTCACGTTCCCGCAATCGGTGGAGCCATAGCCGGCCTGCCCGTCGTCCGGGTCCTCGGGAAAGTCGATGCGCTCGAGGTTCTTCTTGAAGAGCGCGGCCATGGTGACGTTCGGCTTGAGGGGGTCGTGGATGATCGGATCCGGGCTGACGGTGGCGCGGCAGCCGGTGGCGGTGGCGGCGCCGTCGGCCACCGCCTCGAATCGGCGCAGCAGCTCCTTGCAGTAGTCGCGCGTGGGCGCCCGGAGGTAGAACTCGGCGGCGGTGTGCTCCGGGATGATGTTGGGCTGGTCCCCGCCCTTGGTGATCACGCCGTGGATGCGCGCGTCGGGCCTGATCTGCTGGCGTTGCTGGTCCAGCGCCACGAAGAGCTGGATCATGGCGTTCAGCGCATTGACGCCGCGCCACGGCCACGACGAGGCGTGCGCCGCCTTGCCGAAGAACTCGACCTTCACTTTGATGATGCCGAGGCTCGGCCGCCACACCTGGGTGCCGGGCCGGCCGTGGATCATCATGGCGGCGTCCACGTCCGTGAATACGCCGGCCTCCATGAGCCGCACCTTGCCCGCGCCGCCTTCCTCGGCGGGCGTGCCGATGACCTGGACGCGCCCCGCGAAGGGCAGGGTCTTGAGGGCCACCGCCAGGGCCGCCCCCGCGCCCGCGCCGGCGGTGGCGATGACGTTGTGGCCGCAGGCGTGCCCGATCCCGGGGAGGGCGTCGTACTCGGCGAGGATGGCCACCGTGGGGCCCGGGCCCTGGCCCGGGATGGTGGCGCGAAAGGCCGTCGGCAGGCCGCCGACGCCCATCTCCACGGTGGCGCCGTGACGGCCGAGGAACGCGCCGAGCCAGGCGGAGGCCTTCTCCTCCTTGAAGCAGAGCTCCGGATTGGCGTGGATCTGATGGCTGAGCCGCTCCAGCTCGTCGGCGAGCCGGTCCACCGCCTCGGTGACCTTGCTCTTCGCGGCGTCGAGGGTGTCGAGCGCGGGCGTCATGGTCACGGGGTCCTGGCGAAGTCCTCCTTCGCGGCTCGCACGCGCGAGGGGTCGGCGAGGAGGTCGAAGGTGGTGAGCGCCATGGTCTTGGCGGCGGCGAGCAGGCCCGCCCGCGCCAGGGGCTTCACCGCGGCGGCCTCGAACTCGCGGGTGTGAATGGCGGTGCCCAGCGGGGCGATGCCGATCATCGGCTGTATGGTGGGGAGGATCTGGCTCACGTTGCCGACGTCGGAGGAGCCGAGGCGGTCGGTGACGGGTGGTCCTTCGACGAGCCCCACCGTCTTCATGTTGGCGGCAAACAGGTCCAGGAGGGGCTGGTTCCGCTTGAGCGGCTCGTAGACGTTGTCGGTCTGCTGGGTGGCCGTGAGCGTGCAGCCGGCGGCCTTGGCCGCGCCCTCCGCGCACGCGACGACGCGCTTGTAGAGATCCCACATCACGTCGATGCGCGGGGCACGGACGTAGAAGAGGGCAGCGGCGTATTCCGGGATGATGTTGGCGGCGGCCCCGCCGTTGGTGATGATGCCGTGGATCCGGCAGTCCGGCCGCACCTGCTGGCGGAGCATGGATACTGCGTTGAACATCGCGATGCACGCATCCAGGGCGTTAACACCTTCCCACGGATCGGCGGAGGCGTGCGAGGCCTTGCCGTGGAACTCGAAGGTGCCCCGCACGATCCCCAGGAGGTCCTGGTGAAGGATGGTGCGGTCGAAGCCGTGAATCATCATCGCGCAGTCGACGCCCTTGAAGGCGCCGCCCGCGATGAGGCGGTTCTTTCCGCCGCCGCCCTCCTCGGCGGGCGTGCCGATCACCTGAACGCGGCCCTTGGGGAGCGCGCTCTTGGCGAGGGCCAGGGCCGCCCCCGCGCCCGCGCCGGACGCCGCGATCACGTTGTGGCCGCACGCGTGCCCGATACCCGGCAGCGCGTCGTATTCGCACAGGATGGCGATGGTGGGCCCCTCGCCGGTCTCGATGGTGGCGCGGAAGGCGGTGTCGACGCCGGCTACGCCCTGCTCGACCTTGAAGCCCTTGTCGCCGAGGAACTCGGTGAGCCAGCCGGCCGCCTGCTTCTCCTGATAGCCAAGCTCGGGATGGTCGTGGATGCGGCGGGACAGGGCCTCGAGCTCGTCGGCGAGACGATCGACGGTCTGGATGATGGTGTCCTTGGCAGCGCTCATGATGCCTCCGGATGGGATCGGGATGTGATGGACGTGGCGGCTCTCAGCGGGCTTTACACGGAGGCGAGCCTAGCATGGGGCTCCCGCGCGCTCAACCGCGCGCCCCCGGAGAGCAAGAACCGGTCAGGGGGACTGGACGCAGAAGAGGAAGAAGAGCGGGCGGTCCGGCTGGTCGGAAGCCGTCAACGCGCCCTGACCGCCGTGGGCGCCGCGATCGAGGCACCGCACGCTCGCCGATCGGCCACCCGACGAGGTCGCGCCGCAGCCGCCGGCCAGGATCACGACGAGGAGAAGGAGAGCGAGGGCGCGCACAAGGCGACGCATGCCGCCTCAGCGTATCACACGACTCCCCACGGCCCGGAACGGGCTAGGTCTTCGCGCTGCGCTCGGTGCGGCGGAGACTGACCGGCAGCTCGATCACGAGCACGGCGCCGCCGGCCTCGCCGTTCTCGGCCCAGAGGCGCCCGCCGTGCTCCTTGATGACGCCGTGGGCCACCGCGAGCCCCAGCCCGCGCCCCTGATCCGGTCCCTTGGTGGTGAAGAAGGGATTGAAGATCCGGGGCAGGTGATTCGGCATGATGCCGGGCCCGTCGTCGGCGACCTCGATCCGGACTCCCGCGGAAACGGGCATGAGGCGGATCGTGAGGGTGCCCCCGTCATGGGCCGACGCCATCGCGAAACGGGCGTTGTCCACGAGGCTCTGGAACACCTGGCTCAGCTGGGCGCTGTCGGCCCAGATCGTCGGGACCTCTTCGAGCGCGACTTCCCAGTCCACGTGATCGGCCCGCAGCCGCGAGGAGTTCGCGTCCAGGACCTGGTGAATGAGGGCCGCCACCGAGACGGGTGCGCGCTGCGCGGGGGTGGGCTCGGCGAAGGAGCGGAGGTCCTTGACGATCTTGGCGGCGCGGCGGGCGGCTCCGTCGATGACATTGAGCTGAGTCTGCAGCTCCTCGCCGGGGTCGCCCTGCAACATCACGTGGATCTGGCCGAGAATGATGGTGAGGGGATTGTTGATCTCGTGGGCCACCCCGGCGGCGAGCCCGTCGATGGCGGAGATCCGCTCGGCGCGCACCGCGGCCGTCCGCGCCCGCTCGAGCTCCGTGAGCTGGTGTCGCGTCTCGGAGTACAGGCGCGCGTTGTCCAGCGCGAGCCCGATCTGGTCGGCCACGCACTCGAGGAGGGACAGCTCGGCGTCGGTGAAGCGGCTGCCGGCCTGGCGTCCCAGAGACAGGGTGCCGAGCAGCCGCTGGCGGGCGCGGATGGGAACGCACACGAAGGCGCGAATGCCGTCCGCGGTCACCGCCTCCCGCGCGGCGGGCAGGAGATCGCGGGCGCGCCCGACATCGTCCACCCGGCGCGGCTGCCCGGACTGCGCGACGCTGCCCACCAGTCCCACGCCCATGGGGAGGACGAGGTTGACCTCGCGCAGCCGTGGCGACATGCCGCGCTCGCCGCGCAGGAGCAGCCGCTCGCCGTCCGGTGACACGAGGTGGAGGCTCGAGATCTCGTGGCCGGTGACCTGGGTCAAGGCATCCAGGGAGCGGTCCAGCACCTCCTCGAGGTCCAGCGAGCGGCTCACCGCCTCGCCGACGATGCGCAGGATCCGAAGATGCCGCACCACCGCCGAGGAGGGGCCTCCAGGCCGGGGATTCACGTCAGGCACGGTGGTCGCGTTGATCGGCATCGCCATGGCCCTGGCTGTCAGGTCAGCAAGAGCAATGCCACGGCCTGTGAGATGTAAGTAATTGAATATAAATACTTAATTGCGAATGACCTCAGGGACGCCGTCGGGAAGGGAACGACGGGACCGGTACAGTGTCAGCCGGCCGACCGGACCGCGAGGGACCGCGCCCGAGCGATCCGGCGGCCGATGGCGGGGTGGGAATAGAAAAGGGCCTCCTTCAAGGGGTGGGGGTCCCGCTCGGCCAGATTGAGGCGTGCCAGCCGCTCCATGGCCGCGACGAAGGCGTCCGCGCGGCCGAGCGCGCGGACCGCGAAGTCGTCGGCCTGGCGCTCGACCTGGCGTGACCACCCATTAGTGAGTGGCAAGGCCGCCAACCCCGCCGCCACCACGATGAGGCCCGCCAACGGAAGCCCCGCGAGATCGGCGGGGCCCGTCAGCCCGAGCCGGGCCGCGCCCGCCGTGAGCGCGCGATCGGCCAGCCAGAAGGTCGCGAGCGTGACGGCGCCGTGCACCGCGAGACCGCGCCACATGTCGGCGTGCGCGTGATGGGCGAGCTCGTGAGCGAGCACGGCCTCGACCTCGTCCTCGGTGAACTCGTTGAGGAGCGTGTCGAAGAGGATGATCCGCCGCGTGCGGCCGAGCCCCGTCACCGCGGCGTTGGCGGTGCGGCTCTTGCGCGACTGGTCGCCCACCCAGACGCCGAGCACGGGCACGCCGGCGCGCGCGGCGAGGCCGACGAGGCGCGCCCGCAGCGGTCCCTCCGCCAGCGGGGTGAGGCGATAGAAGAGCGGCAGCAGCCACACCGGCGCCACCAGGGTGAGGAGCACCGCCGCGGCGAAGAAGGCCAGCGCGCTCAGGAGCCACCACCATGGGGTGAGGCGAAGGAGCGCATACGCCAGCTCCGCGCCCGCCAGCGCGAGGGCACCGCCGATCGCCGCGGCCTTGACGGCGTCCCACGCCCAGCGCGCGAAGGACTGGTGAAGGAGACCGAAGCGGCGCGGAAGCCAGAACGCGCCGAGCCAGGTCAGCGGCAGAGTGAGCACGCGCCACGCCGCGGCGAGCGCGCCCAGCACGATGGCCAGCTGGAGCCAGGGCTGCGACGTCCACGCCGCGACCGCGACGGCGAGCCGGGCGGAGGCGCCCGTCGCGAGCAGCGCCACGAGGTAGCCCACGCCGAGCAGGAACCCGACCAAGCCCACGCCGAGCCGGAGACGGTGATAGCGCCGCGCGCGCTCCTCGTCCGCGATGGGAGCCATGTCCGGCACAGTCTCGCACCGCCCGCGCCGCTCGCCAAACGAGTGGCGTGATGCTACGATGAACGCCAATTCATTCCAAGGAGCCCGCATGTTCCAGTCGGTCGAGGAGGTCCAGCAGCGCTTCAAGAGCGCCGGCTACATCGCCAACCGCCGCATCTGCACCGTGGTCTTTCTCGCCGCGCGCATGGGGCGTCCCGTCCTCATCGAAGGGCCGGCCGGCGTCGGCAAGACCGAGCTGGCCAAGACGCTCGCCGACATCGCCGGCCGGCGGCTCATTCGACTCCAGTGCTACGAGGGGCTCGACGAGGGGAAGGCGCTCTACGAGTGGAAGTACGCCAAGCAGCTCCTCTACACCCAGCTCCTGCGCGAGCGCATCGGCGAGCTGATCGCGGACGCGCCATCGCTGCCCGACGCGGTGGCCAAGATCTCCGGCCAGGACGATGCCTTCTTCTCGCACCGCTTCCTCTCGCCGCGCCCACTGCTGCAGGCCATCGAGTCGCCGGACCCGGTGGTGCTCCTCGTGGACGAGATCGACAAGGCGGAGCCGGAGTTCGAGGCCTTCCTCCTCGAGGTGCTGTCCGACTTCCAGGTCTCGGTGCCCGAGCTCGGGACGATCAAGGCGACGAACATTCCCTTGGTCGTCCTCACGTCCAACAACGCTCGCGAGATCTCCGATGGCCTCAAGCGCCGCTGCCTCCACCTCTTCATCGATTTCCCGCCGCCCGACGAGGAGCTCGCCATCATCCGGCTCAAGGTGCCGGAGATCCCGGACCGACTCGCCCAGGCGGTGGTGGGAGTGGTGAACAAGATCCGCGGCCTCGAGCTGCGGAAGGCGCCCTCGGTGTCCGAGAGCCTCGACTGGGCGCGCTCCCTGGTCATCCTGAACGCCGATTCGCTGGACCGCGAGCTCGTGGAGTCCACCCTGACCATGCTCGTGAAGCACGAGAAGGACCTCGAGCGGGTGCGGGGCGCCCTCGACAAGGTCCTCGCGGAAGTGCCCGCGAGATAGCGCGCCCGCATGGACTGGACCCGCCTCACAGAGTTCCGGGAGCTGTGGTTTCCCTCGCCCCGGATCCGGCTGCCCGAGCTGGGCCCGTCCGGGCCCGTTTTCATCGAGGGGGGCCGGTGCATCTCGGGGGCGCTCGGCGAGTACACCAAGCTCTGGATCTCGGCGGCCGGGCGCTGGCATTTCTACTACGTCCATCCCACGCCGCGGGACTTCTTCCGGACGGTGATGCCCGACGCGGTGCCCCATCTCCTCCACCCCGGAGAGATGACGGTGGAGACCTTCCGTCAGGGCCTCGCCTACAAGGTGGTGCTGGGTCTTCGGTGCGCGGAGGGCCCCATTCGCGTGCTACACCTCGTGGGCGACGTGCCCGATGTCACTCGCGCGGTCGAGCTGGACGAGGAGACTCCGGCGGGCTCGCTCGGCTGGAAGCTCAAGCAGACCCACTTCGTCTGCCGCGGGTCCTTCCACGGGCTCCTCCGCCTCGAGGACGGGCGGCTCTATCCGATCACGCGGGACGGCAACGAGGACGTCTTCAAGTCCTCGTGGGTCACCTTCACCCGATGAGACGACCGTCGAGGGACCGATAGATGGACCAGCGGATCCTCGAGTTCATCAGCGACCTCCGGCGCGCCGAGCTGCGCATCTCGACGAGCGAGGCGCTGGACGCGCTGTCCGCCGCCACCGAGATCGGCGTGGAGACGCGCGAGACTTTCAAGTCCGCCCTCGCCGCGACCCTGGTGAAGGAGTCGCGCGATCTGCCCACCTTCGACCGGATCTTCGACCTCTACTTCCTCGACCTGGAAGCGCTCGGCGCCGGCCTGCAGAAGGCGCTCGGTCCCGAGGACCCCAAGATGCGGGAGATGCTGGACCGGCTCATTGCCCAGGACGGGCTCGAGCTGGACGAGATGACCGAGCTCATGCTCCAGGGCGAGGGCGCCGAGATGGAGATGGCCATCCGCGGCCAGGGGCAGGGGGCCGGCCTCGAGCGACTGATGTACTTCCTCCAGATCGGCTACTTCTCGCGCCGCATCTACGACAAGTTCGACTGGGAGGCCATCGAGCGGGACCTCTCCCGCATCATGCAGATGCTCGAGGCCCAGGGCCTCGATCCCGGCCAGCTTGCCCGCATCCGCAACTACCTCGACCTGCGCCTGGAGGCCTTCCGGCGCATGATCCGCCAGCACGTTGAGCGCGAGCTGGAGCGGCGAGCCTTCCGCGAGGGCGAGAAGCTCACCCGTGAGGTGCTCACCGACAAGCCCCTCTTCGCGCTGTCGCCCGACGAGGTGGCCCAGATGAAGGCGGTGGTAGCGCGGCTCGCGCGCAAGATCAAGGACGCCCTCGCCCTGCGCCAGCGCCAGGAGGAGAAGGGCCGCCTCGACTCGCGGCGCACCATCCGGCAGAGCCTGCAGTACGGCGGCATCCCGATGGAGGTGCGCTACCGCCGCCGGCACCGGGAGAAGCCCAAGCTCGTCACCCTCTGCGACGTGTCAGACTCGGTGCGCAACGCCTCGCGCTTCATGCTCCAGCTCGTGTGGAGCCTCCAGGACTGCTTCTCCCGGATGCGCTCCTACGTGTTCGTGTCCGAGATCGCCGAGGTCACCCAGGCCTTCAAGAGCTTTCCGGTGGACCGGGCCATCGAGTGGGCGCTCAAGGGCTCGCCGGTGGACTATCACTGCCGCTCCGACTTCGGCTATGCCTTCAACCGCTTCGTCCGCACGGAGCTGGACACGCTGGACCGGAAGACCACCGTGCTCATCCTCGGGGATGCGCGCAACAACTACAACGACCCCCAGGCATGGGCCATCCGCCAGATCCGGGAGCGCGTGAAGGGCATCATCTGGCTCAACCCCGAAGGCCAGTGGGGGTGGGGCATCGGCGACAGCGTGATGCCGCTCTACTCGCCCTCGTGCGACATCGTCAAGGAGTGCCGGACGGTGGCCCAGCTCGTCCAGGTGGTGGATCAGCTCGTCCACCAATGGTGGCGCCGCGGGCGGTAGCGATCATGCGCCGTCTCGCCCTCGCCGGCCTCATCGTTCTCCTCGCCGTCCCCGCCGCGCGCGCGGCCGACTGCATCGTGCTGGAGGACTTCTCGCGCTCCAAGCTCGGCGAGTTCCCCACCGACTGGAAGCCGCGGAAGGAGTCGGGGCGCGGCGTGTACACCGTGCGCGAGGAAGGGGGGCGCCGATTCCTGAGGGCCGTCTCCGAAGGCATCGGCATCCAGGCCGCCCGCGAGCAGCCCTGGGACGTCGCCGCCTACCCGATCCTCGCCTGGGCCTGGCGGCTGCAGGAGCATCCCAAGGGGTCGGACGAGCGCAACAGCAAGGTCAACGACAGCGCGCTCGCCGTGTACGCGGTGTGGCCGCACTCCTCGGTGTCGCTGAAGTCGCTCAAGTACATCTGGAGCGCGGTGGTGCCCCGGGGGACGGCGCTGACCTCGAGCGCGGGGCTTACCCAGGCGCGCGTGCTCCGGAGCGGCGACGCCCCGAAAGGCGAGTGGGTGGAGGAGCGCGTCAGCGTCGCCGAGGACTACCGCGCGCGCTTCAAGGAGGCGGAGGTCCCGAAGCCCGCGGGCATCGCCGTTCTTACCGACGCCGACGACACCACCAGCCGCGCCGCGGGCGACTACGCGAGCTTTCGCGCCTGCCGGTCGTGACCGGATAGCGACGTGGACCCCGCCGGCGATCCCTTCGAGACGCTCTACGCGCGCGGGGTGACCGACGGGCTGCCCGTCGTCCCGCCTACCCGCGAGCGCGTGGCGGCGGCGGTGGCCGCCGCCGGTCGCCCCGCCGATGGCCTGGTCGCCCTCGTCCCGCCCAACTTCGGCCACGCCACCGTGGAGAAGATCGCGGTCAACGCGGTGATGGCGGGCTGCCGGCCCGAATACCTGCCGGTGGTGATCGCCGGGGTGGAAGCGATGTGCGACGACGCCTTCGACCTCCAGGGCGTGGCCGCCACCACCAACAGCGCGGCGCCCCTCTTCATCGTGAACGGGCCGGTGCGCAAGCGGCTCGACTTCAACGCGGGGGCGGGGGTGTTCGGACCTGGCCATCGCGCCAACGCCACCATCGGGCGCGCCCTGCGCCTCATCGTACGCAATCTGGGCGGCGCCGCCGCCGGCGAGATCGCCATGTCCACCCTCGCGCATCCGGGCTACTTCACCTACTGCATCGCGGAGAACGAGGAGGAGAGCCCCTGGTCGCCGCTCTCGATAGAGGCGGGCTTCGCGCCCGGGGAGAGCGTGATCAGCGTCTTCGCCGGAGCGGCCCCGCAGATCGTCTACGACCACCTGAGCCGCACCGGCGAGGATCTGCTCGTCACCCTCGCGCACTCGCTGGCGGTGATCTCCCATCACAAGTCCACCCACCACGGCGATACCCTGATCGTGCTCTCGCCCGAGCACGCGCGCCTACTCGCGGCGTACGGGTGGGACCGGGGCCGCATGCGCGCCTTCCTGTGGGAGCGCCTGCGCAAGCCCGTGCGCGCGCTCATCCCGGGCGTGGATGGCGGCGAGGGGCTGCCCGCCCACGTGCTGGCGAAGTTCGCCGCGCCCGCCACCGAGGAGACGCTGATCGCGAAGTTCCGCGAGCCGGCCAACCTCAAGTTCGTGGTGGCGGGCGGCACCGCCGGCCGCTTCTCGGCGGTGGTGGCGGGCTGGACGTTTCCCAAGATGTCGCGGATGGTGCATCGCAAGATCGACGCCGACTAGGAGGCGACATGAGCGACGAATTCCTGGACCCCACCGACTCCGTGGCGGTGCCGCGGCAGCGCGCCCCGCGCCCCCACTCCCTCGACGGCAAGGTGATCACCCTGCTCGACATCTCCAAGGCCAAGGGCGACCACCTGCTGGACCGCGTGGAGGAGCTGCTGCGCGAGCGGCACCGTCCCAAGGCGATACACCGCCGCAAGAAGCCTACCTTCGCGCGCCCGGCGCCGGAGGACCTGCGCAAGAAGATCCTCGAGGAGACGGAGGTGCTCGTCGAGGGCCTCGCCGACTGAGGGTCCTGCACAACGTGCAGTGTGCACGACGGCGTGTTCTTCGAGGACAATGGGATTCCCACCGCCACCGTCATCTCGACCGAGTTCCAGAAGGCGGCGCGTGCGCAGGCGGCCGCGCTGGGGGCGGAGGACTACCAGACGGTCATGGTGCCGCATCCGATCCAGCCCTTGACCCGCGACGAGGTCAGGGCGCTCGCCGACAAGGCCTTCGACGCGATCGTCGCGCGCCTGACGCGCGGCTAGTGAGCCCGGGCGCCGCCCGGCTAGCCGGGGAACCGCCAGAGGCGGCCCACCGGCGGCTCGTCGGTGAGGGCGAACTGGGGGAGGGCGAAGTCTTCCGAGAGGTCGTGGAAGACCGCCCGCACGCGCTTGCCGATGGCCACGTTGACCTCGGCCTCCGGCCGGAACTCCGGCGTGACGAGATTGCCGATCACGCGGAGCGCCTCCTCCGCGGTGGGGCGGCCGCGCTGCTCGTCCAGCTCGACGAGGACGACGGCGTACGGCGTCCAGTCCTTGAAGCCGGGCTGGATGGCGTGATGGACCACCTCGTAGGAGTAGATGTGGCCCCCTCCCGACACGTCCTGCCAGCTCCACTCCTGCGACGGGCACCAGGGACAGCCGTGGCTGGGCGGATAGCGCATGAGGCCGCAGGCCGCGCACTTCCGGAGCACGATCCGGTGCCGCTGGCGCGCGAGCTTGAAGTGCTCGCGCCACTCCGAGTCGTTCTCCGGGATGACGAGGTTCATGCCGCGGTACTCGACGTGGGGCATCGCGCGCTCCCGCTCAGTTGTGGAGGATCAGGGCCGAGCCGGTGGGCGGCATCGCCCAGCCGAGATTCATGGTGATCCGGGCGTCCTTGACTTGCCGGCAGCGGCCCCGCGCGTAGTCGTAGCTGTGCCGGCCTTCCACCCCGCCCGGGCAGTAGTCGTCCACCGTCCCGCGGAGTTGGCGCACGTTCTCGATCACCATGCTCATCCCGTGGGTATACCCCTCGCAGAGGTGGCCTCCCGAGGTGTTGTTCGGTCGCTGGCCGCCGAGCTCGATGATCCCGCTGGAGACGTAGGCGCCGCCCTCGCCCTTCTTGCAGAACCCGTACTCCTCGAGCTGCAGCATGGTGGTGAACGTGAAGGCGTCGTAGGAGCCCGTGACGTTGACGTCCTCGGGGCTGATGCCAGCCTGGCCGAACACGATGTCCTTGGCGTAGTAGCCGGCCACGCGGCTGATGGGACCGTGCGCCCAGTGGAAGTCGGTGCGCGGCTTGTTCACTCGGCCGGCCACGCCCATGATGTAGGCGGGCTTCTGCCGGAGATCGCGCGCGCGCTCCGCCGAGGTCACGACGAGGGCGGTGGCGTTGTCGGTCTCGAGGCAACAGTCGAGGAGGTGCAGCGGCTTCACGATCCAACGTGAGCCGACCACCTCGTCCACCGTCACCCGCTCCTTGAGGAAGGCCTTGGGGTTCTGCGAGGCGTGCTTGCTGTGGGCGACGCGCACGGCGGCGACCTGCTCGGACGTGGTGCCGTACTCGTACATGTGGCGCATGAAGGTGGGCGCGAAGTTCTGCCCCGCGCTCCGCATCCCGAAGGGCACCTGCGCGAGATCCATGCCGCGCACGGGCTGGGCGGCCCGCGCGCCGGTGCCGCCGATGCGAAAGTCGGAGTAGCCGTTCATCGAGCGGAAGACAGCCACCGTGTTGCACATTCCCGCCTCGATGGCGCCGATGGCCAGGCCGATCAACGCCTCGGTGGAGGAGCCGCCGCCGAAGACGTCCATGTAGAAGTTGAGCCGCATGCCGAGGTCGCCCGAGACCCAGTTGCCGAAGGTGGAGTCGCCGCTCTGGTAGGACATCATCCCGTCCACCTGGCCCCCGGAGAGTCCGGCATCGTCCATCGCCTTGCGGATGGCCTCCACCGCCATCGCCCGCGTGCTGCGGCCCGAGTGGCGGCTGTACTCCGTCTCGCCGACACCGACGATGCAGTACCGGTCCTTGAGTCCCGCCATGCCGTCTCCTTGGCGCGCCGCGGGTCCGCGGCGGCCGGGTCAGTCTAGCGGGCCACCGCCGCCCGGTCAATGCGAGCGGCTGGTCCCGAATCGACGCGCTCGCGGAGACCCGGCGCCCGCGCGAAGCCAAGGAGGACCAGAGCCGCGAGGGTGACGCCGGCGCTGAGCCACCACGCGGGCCCGTAGCCGCCGAAGCGGTCGTAGATCCACCCCGCGCCCACCGGGCCGAGCGCGGCGGTGGGCCCGGCGAGGCCGAAGAGGAGACCCACGATGGCGCCCGTGTGGGCACGCCCGAAGAAGTCCGCGACCATGGCCGGAAAGAGCGTCGACACGGTGCCGTAGGCGAATCCGAACACAATCGCGGCGGCGAGCAGTCCGGGCAGGCCGGTGGCGAGGGCGAGGGTCGCGAAGGAGGTTGCCTGGCCGGCGAGGGCGGCGCCGAAGATGAGCCGACGACCGATGCGGTCGGAGAGCCATCCCATGGATAGCCGGCCCGCCACCGCGGCGACGCCGAGGGCGGAGACGAGGGTGGCCGCACGCAGCGGGTCGATGCCGAGGTCGCGCGCCAGCGGGACGAGATGGACGAGGGGGATGAAGAGCGGCATCCAGGTGAGGCCGAAGACCGCGCACAGCACCCAGAAGGCCCCCGTCCGCGCGGCCGCGCGAACCGTCCATCCGTCGATCGGCCCCGCGGGGGCGGTCGGCATCGCGCCATCGGGATGCAGGCCCAGCGACTCGGGGTCGCGTCGCATGACCACCGCCACCCCCGCCAGCGCGAGGAAGATGGTCGCGCCGAAGACGACATACGCGCGGCGCCAGCCGAGCCCGCTCACGAGCCAGTGCGCCACCGGGGGAAGCACGAAGGTGCCGACGCTTCCGCCCGCCGAGGCCAGCCCGACGGCGAGCCCGCGCTGGCGCACGAACCACCGGACGACGGTGGCGTTGCAGGGGACGTAGGCGGTGGACATGCCCAGCGCGGCCACGCCGCCGTAGAGGACATACGGCTGCCACAGGGCGGTCACGAGGCTCATGCCGGCCAGACCCGCGCCGAGGAGAAAACCGCCGCCGGCGATCACCACGCGAGGACCCCAGCAGTCCGTCAATCGTCCCGCGATCAGGCCGAACGCGCTGTATACGAAGGCGTAGAGGGAGAAGGCGCCGGACAGGCTTGCGCGGCTCCAGTGGAACTCCGCGAGGAGCGCCGCGAAGAACACGCCGAACGCGTACTGGGTTCCGTAGGCGAGGAAGAGGACGATGAAGGCGCCACCGACGATGATCCAGCCGCGGTAGAGGCGCCCGCTCAACGGTCGGGCGGAGCGGACGAGGGCGGCGGGGCGGCGGGGCCTTCGGGGCGGCTCGACTTCACCGAGTCCAGCATGACGGGCGCGCCGCCGCCGGTCGAGGTCGTCTCGACCTTGATGACGCTGTTGAGCCGGCTCACCGCGTCCCGGATGCGCGTGCCCGCCACCATCATCTGGGCGCTCCACTTCGCCTCGCGGCTGTCGGGCGGCAGGCGGCCGTCGAGGAGCTGGAGGTAGCCGAGGATCACTGCCAGGG
The DNA here is from genome assembly GCA_046728035.1 of Candidatus Methylomirabilota bacterium. Taxonomy (GTDB): domain Bacteria; phylum Methylomirabilota; class Methylomirabilia; order Rokubacteriales; family CSP1-6; genus DASRWT01. Next base: position 14,889 of record JBKPDT010000218.1, read on the forward strand.
GGTTGTTGATCTCGTGGGCGGCGGCGCGGGCCACGAGCGTGGCCGCGCGAAGCTCGGACGTCTCGCGCCCCGCCGCCTCCGCGGCCATCCGCTCCCGGGCCTCGCGCCAGATGATGATCTCGTAGCGGCGGTCCTGGAACCGCACCACGTGGCGGGTGGTGTCCACGGAAAGGATCTCGCCCCCGCGCGCGCGAAAGGGCGAGCCGAGTGTCCGCACGGAGCCCTTCTCGTAGGTCTCGGCGAAGGCCGCTTCCTGGAGTCGACGCCCCTCCGGATCCTCGGGCCAGAACTCGCGGCGGTCGCGCCCCACGAGCTCCTCGCGGGCGAGGCCGGAGATCGCGCAGTCCATGCGGTTGACGTCCACGATGCGCTGGGTGTCGCAGTCGATGATCCGGATGGCGTCGTTGGCCTGGTCGAGCACGGCCCGGAAGCGGTCGCGCTCGGCGCCGAGGCGGAACTGCTCGGTGACGTCGTGGAAGAGCTGAGCCATCGCCGCGATCCCGACGGCGCAGGTGACAAAGTAGGCCAGCCACAGGTTGCTCAACAGGTCCAGCCCCCGCCGACCGAGGAGGGCGAAGGCGAGAAGGGTGATGGCGTAGGAGGCGCCCGCCAGCGTAAGGGCGTGCCGCGCCCGCAGGCCGCCATCGCGCCGCGCCCAGGCCCTGACGAAGGCGGCCGTCGCCGCGACCGCGACAAGGGAGAAGATCCCCGCCCCCATTCCGGATCCCCCGATCCAGATCCGGTAGGCGACGCCGCAGGCGGCGGCGATGAGGGCGGCGGGCCCGCCCTCGAAGAGGCCGATCAGCGCGACCGGCACCACGCGGGCGTCGATGAAGACCCCGGGCGAGATCTCGATGCGCGAGACCATCATGGCCACGGTGAGGGCGCCGAAGAAGAGCCCGTGCAGCACCGCGCGCGCGATCGTCTGCCGGGGGGCCTTTCCCCTCAGCCGGCCGTGCGCATACGAGTAGAAGAGGAGGCCGATGACGAGGATACCCGCCGCTTCGAGGAGGTGATGGAAGTTCATCCCGCGCGCCCACCGGCGCTGCGGCCGTTGGGGCGCGGGAGCACCTCGCGGAGATACTTGCCGGTGTAGGACCCGTCGACCTGGGCGACCTGCTCGGGCGTGCCCTCGGCGATGATGGTCCCCCCTGCCTCGCCCCCCTCGGGGCCGAGGTCCACCACCCAGTCCGCCGTCTTGATGACGTCGAGATGATGCTCGACCACGAGCACGGTGTTGCCCCCGTCCACGAGGCGATTGAGCACGACCAGGAGCTTCTTGATGTCGTCGAGATGCAAGCCGGTGGTGGGCTCGTCGAGCACGTAGAGGTGATCCGCGGTCTGTCGCGTCCCCAGCTCGGCGGCGATCTTCAGCCGCTGTGCCTCGCCCCCGGACAGCGTGGTGGCGGGCTGGCCGAGGCGGAGATAGCCCATCCCCACGTCCTGGAGCAGCTTGAGCCGCCGCGCGAGCACGGTGTGGACGCCGAAGAACTCCACCGCCTCGTCCACGGTGAGCTCCAGCACCTGGCTGATGTTCTTGCCCTTGTGGGTGACGCGCAGGACGTCGGGGCGGTACCGGCGCCCCTCGCACTCAGGACAGCTCACGTAGACGTCCTCGAAGAAGTACATCTCGACCTTCTGGTGTCCGCCGCCCTCGCAGGCCTCGCATCGCCCACCCGGCACGTTGAAGGAGAACGCTCCCGAGGTGAGACCAAGGGTGCGCGCGCGGGGCAGGCCGGCGAAGAGCTTGCGGATCTCGTCGAACACCTTCACGTAGGTCACGGGATTCGAGCGCGGGGTGCGGCCGATGGGCTCCTGGTCGATGAGGCGCACGCCCTTGAGGTATTCCAGCCCGTGCAGGTCGTCATGCTCTCCCGGCGGCTTGAAGTCGGCCTTGAAGTGTCGCGCCACCGCCCGGTAGAGGGTGTCGTGGACGAGGGTGGACTTGCCGGACCCGGAGACTCCGGTGACGCAGGTGAGGGTGTGCAGGGGAACGCGGAGGGTGACGTCCTTGAGGTTGTGGGCCCGCGCCTTCCGGACGACGAGGGCGCGGCGGCCTTCGCGGCGGGTCAGGGGCAGGGGGATGCCGTCGCGCCCGGTGAGATAGCGCGCGGTGAGGGAATGCGGGTCACGCGCGAACTCCGCCTGGGTGCCCGCGAAGGTCACCATCCCGCCGCGGTCGCCCGAGCCCGGTCCCATCTCCACGAGGTAGTCGGCGGCCTGGATGAAGGAGCGGTCGTGCTCCACGATCACCACGGTGTTGCCGGCAGCGGCGAGCTCCCCGCAGAGCTCGGCGAGCCGCGCGGTGTCCCGCGCGTGCAGCCCGATAGAGGGCTCGTCGAGGATGTAGAGCGTTCCGACGAGCTGCGCGCCGAGCTGGTTGGCGAGATTGATCCGCTGAGCCTCCCCGCCCGAGAGCGTCCGCGTCTGCCGGGACAGCGCGATGTAGCCGAGACCCACGCGCAGGAGGAAGGACAGCTTGGCGCGCAGCAGCCGCAGGACGTCGCGCGCGACCGCCGCTTCCAGCGGGGTGAGGGTGAGGCCGTCCACGAATGCAGCGAGGTCCTCGACGGTGCGGTCGCACAGCTCGGCGATGGTGGCGCCGCCGACGCGCACGGAGAGGGCCTCCGGCGTGAGCCGCGTCCCCGCGCAGCGCGGGCAGCGCGACTGGCTGCGATAGCGCGAGAGGAAGACGCGCACGTGGAGCTTGTAGCGGTAGGACTCCACCTCCTCGAAGAAGCCCTGGATGCCGCTGAAGCCGTTGGCACCCTCGTAGAGCCACTCGCGGTCCGAGGTGGGCAGCTCGCCGTAGGGCCGCGTCACGTCGACCCCGCGCTTCTTCGCGGCCTTGAGGAGCTGCTTCTGGTACCAGCGCCCGGACGGGTGGGTCCAGGGCTCCACCGCGCCGTCGGCGAGGCTCCGCGTCTGGTCGGGCACGACGAGCTTCTCGTCGTAGCGGAGGATGTTGCCGAACCCCTTGCACTCCGGGCAGGCGCCGAGCGGGTGATTGAAGGAGAAGAGAAGGGGCTGCGGACGGGTGAGAGGAGACTCGCAGCGGGGGCAGCGGTACTCGCGGCTCACCGGCACCACCTCGCCGCCGAGCACGTCCACCTGGGCGCGGCCCTCGCCCTCGGCGAGCGCCGCCTCCAGCGACTCGGTGATCCGCCGCCGCGCCTCCCGCGCGAGCGTCACCCGGTCGAGGACGACGAGGAGGGGCTGGCCGGGCACCGGCGTGGGCAAATCGGCGGGGCGGCCCGCCGCGTCGGCCAGCTCGTGGAGCTCCCCGCCCAGCTTCACGCGGGCGAAGCCGCGGCGCAGGAGGGCGGCGAAGATCGCGCGCGGGTCCGGGCCGGCGGGCGCGACAAGGGGAAAGCAGATGAGGGCGCGCGCGTCCGCGTGATCGCGCACGAGGGCCTCGGCCACGCTCTCGGCGGCGTCGCTCCGCGCCTCCTCGCCACACCGCGGACAGTGGACGCGCCCGATGCGGCCGAAGAGCAGACGCAGGTAGTCGTAGAGCTCGGTGGCGGTGCCCGCCGTCGAGCGCGCGGTCCGGACGGGGTTCTTCTGCTCGAGCGCGATGGCCGGCCGGATGCTCTCGATGCGGTCCACGTCGGGGCGGTCCACCCGCTCGAGGAACATCCGCGCATAGGTGGAGAGCGACTCGACGTAGCGCCACTGCCCTTCCGCGAACAGGGTGTCGAAGGCGAGGGACGACTTGCCCGAGCCGGACACCCCGGTGACGACGGTGACCTTGTCGTGGGGGATGGCGAGCGAGACGTTCTTGAG
>JBKPDT010000219.1:0-8591 GCA_046728035.1 Candidatus Methylomirabilota bacterium
CGCTTGCTCAGTACAGCATTCGCCGCGAGCGCGCCCCCGCCGCCCCGGCTGTGCGGTCAGGGCGTGGGCGGTACGTAGAGCTCGCTGCCGCTTCGTTTGAATTCTGCCGCCTTTTCCCTGAGTCCCTGGGCGATGACGGCGGGATCGGTAGCCTCTGCTTCCTCCCCGGCCTGCTTCGCGGCGTAGTCGCGCACGTCCTGGGTGATCTTCATCGAGCAGAAGTGCGGCCCGCACATCGAGCAGAAATGGGCGAGCTTGGCGCCCTGGGCGGGGAGAGTCTCGTCGTGGAACTTCCGCGCGGTGTCGGGATCCAGCGAGAGGTTGAACTGATCCTCCCACCGGAACTCGAACCGGGCGCGGCTCAAGGCGTCATCCCAGTCGCGTGCCTGAGGATGGCCCTTGGCGATGTCGGCCGCGTGCGCGGCGATCTTGTAGGCGATGACGCCGTCCTTGACGTCCTGCTTGTCGGGCAGCCCGAGATGCTCCTTGGGCGTCACGTAGCAGAGCATGGCGGTGCCGAACCAGCCGATCATGGCCGCGCCGATCGCCGAGGTGATGTGGTCGTAGCCGGGCGCCACGTCGGTGGTGAGCGGGCCCAGGGTGTAGAACGGCGCCTCGTGGCACTTCTCGAGCTGCCGGTCCATGTTCTCCTTGATGAGGTGCATGGGCACGTGTCCCGGCCCCTCGATCATGACCTGGCAGTCCTGCTCCCACGCCACCGTGGTCAGCTCGCCGAGAGTATCCAGCTCCGCGAACTGCGCCTCGTCGTTGGCGTCGGCCTGGCAGCCCGGCCGGAGCCCATCGCCCAGGGAGAAGGCCACGTCGTAGACCGACATGATCTCGCAGATCTCGCGGAACCGCGTGTAGAGGAAGCTCTCCTGGTGATGGGCGAGGCACCACTTCGCCATGATGCTTCCGCCGCGTGAGACGATGCCGGTGACGCGCTTGGCGGTCAGCGGCACATAGCGCAGCCGCACCCCGGCGTGGATGGTGAAGTAGTCGACGCCCTGCTCGGCCTGCTCGATGAGGGTGTCGCGATACACCTCCCACGTGAGGTCCTCCGCCTTGCCCCCGACCTTCTCGAGCGCCTGGTAGATCGGCACCGTGCCCACCGGCACCGGCGAGTTGCGGAGGATCCACTCCCGCGTCTCGTGGATGTTCCGTCCGGTCGAGAGGTCCATGATGGTGTCGGCGCCCCAGCGGGTCGCCCACGTCATCTTGTCCACTTCCTCCTCGATGGAGGACGCCACCGCGGAGTTGCCGATATTGGCGTTGATCTTCACGAGGAAGCGGCGGCCGATGATCATCGGCTCGGTCTCGGGGTGATTGATGTTGGCGGGAATGATGGCCCGCCCCCGCGCGACCTCGTCCCGCACCACCGCGGGGTCCATGCCTTCCCGCAGGGCCACGAAGTGCATCTCCGGGGTGATCTCGCCGCGGCGTGCGTAGTGCAGCTGGGTCACGCGCCGCCCCGGACGCGCGCGAAGGCCGCCGCGGCCGCCCGTGGCCGGCTCGACGTCGCCGCGTCCGAGGATCCACGGCCGACGGAGCGGCGGCAGTCCTTGCTTGAGGTCCGGCGTGTACTCGGGATCGGTGTAAGGCCCCGAGGTGTCGTAGAGGCGGATGCGCTCGCCGTTGGTGAGGACGAGCTCGCGGACGGGAACGCGGAGCGAGGAATCGTTGGCGGAAAGGTAGGTCTTCATGGCCTCTCCCTACGCTGGCATTACCCAGGTCAGGTTGTTGGCGGTCGGCGGCCCGATTGCCGCCCTCTCAGCCCGGTTGTCTGCCGAGCTCCCGCGCAGAATCTGCGTGAGAATCGTACGGCCGCCACCGTGGACAGTCAAGCGCATCGCCGCGCCGATTAAGGACAGGGATCTCGAGGGCGTCCGGGCTATATTGGAAGGGGCCGATCATTCGGTCATACGGACGTGCAGCGCCGCCTCTGCCCGACGTCGCCGGAGCCGAAATCGAATGGCAGCAAGTGAATCCGACCCGTCCGCCACCCGCGAGCTCGAGGTCTTCGCCGAGTCGAGCTGGCTCGTCGCATCAACCCTCGATCTCGGGGAAGTGCTCGAGCGCCTCGCCGACGTGGCCCAGACCCGGCTCGGCGTGGACATCGTCCGCATCTGGCTCAGCGGCGAGCGACCGGGCACCCTGACCCTCCGCGCGGAGACAGGCACGTCGGGCCAGAACGTCGAGTTCCAGCAACGCTTCAGCCTTGGGGAAGGGCTCGCCGGCAGAGTGCTCGAGAGCCAGCAGCCGCTCGTCGTGCCCGACGTGCTCCAGGACCCCCGCGTGCGGAACCGCACGTGGTTCGAGGCGGAGGGCGTGCGCTCGGTGCTCCTCGTGCCCATCCTTCTCGACACCAGTCCCATCGGCATCATCGCCTGCATGACCCGCGCCCGGCGCGAGTTCTCCCCCGAAGAGGTCAAGCTCGCCGCCGCCGTCGCCGCGCCCGCCGCCACCGCCGTGCGGAACGCCGGCCTCTACGCGGAGGCCCTCGAGCGGCTCGAGGAGATCGAGGCCTTCCAGCGCGTGACGTCGGAGACGCTCTGGTCGCCCGACGTCGAGACGGCCCTCCGGGCGGTGGTCCGGGAAACCCGCCACCTCCTGCGGGCGGACGGCGCGTTCTGCTCGCTCGTGGAGGCGTCCAGTCAGGACGTGCAGACCGTGGTAACCCAGGGGGCCCGCGCCACGGAGCTGCCGCGCTACCGTCTCGCCCGGGGCGAGGGGATGGTCGGGCTCGTCCTCTTCGGGCGCCGCACCGTCCGCACCGACGACTACCTCGCCGACACGAAATTCTCCCACACGCCGGCGTTCGACGACTGGGCGCGCGCGGAGGAGGTGCGCGCCATGATCGGCGCGCCCATCTTCGATCGTGAGGGCAAGATCACCGCAATGCTGTCGGCTTACAACCGGAGCGTGACCACGTTCACCGACAAGGACGAGAGGGTGATCATGGGTCTGGCGCAGCAGGCCGCCCTGGCCATCGGCACCGCCAGCGGGGTGGAGGGCGAGCGCCAGGGGGCGCGCCAGACCGCCTCCCTCCTCGAGATCGCTCAGGTCTGCGCCTCCACGCTGGAGCTCCGGCCGCTCCTGCGCGCGGTGGCGCGCCAGGTCGCCCAGGCCCTCGGTGCCGAGCGCTGCACGGTCAATCTCTTCCAGGCCGAGCGGCTGTTGCCGGTGATGGCCCAGTTCGCCGACGGGCACGTCGACAACGAGATGTGGGCGAAGTTCAAGAAGCTCGGCCAAACGGGCGTCCAGGCGATTCCCGCCGACTCGGAGGCCGTACGCACGCGGCGGCCGGTGGTGATCGACGACGTCTCCATGTCGGCCTTCGTCACCCCGGAATGGGTCGAGGCGTTCGGCCTGCGCTCCATCCTCGTGGTCCCGCTGATCTCCGGCGATCGCGTCATCGGCACGCTCTCGCTCGACGAGACCCGGGCGCCGCGGGTGTGGAGCTCGGCGGACCAGGACCTCGCCATGACCATGGCCGCCCAGGTTGCCCTCGGGGTGGACCGCGCGCGGCAGTACGAGGAGTCCGCCCAGCGCGCCGCCGAGGTCCAGACGCTCTCCGCCATTGGCGAGACGCTCGCCTCGACGCTCGATCTCCAGGAGGTGCTGGACGCCATCGCGGACAGCGCGACCAAGCTGACGGGCGCGCAGCGGGCGGTGGTCTTCGAGATGGACGAGGCGGCCGGCCACCTCCTCGCACGGGCCATGCGGGGAATGCCCGTCGAGAAGGGCTACGTGGTGAAGGTGGGGCAGGGGGCGGCGGGCGCCGCGGTGGCCAATCGTGCGCCGGTGTGGAGCGCCGACGTGGTCGAGGATCCGCCGCCCGGCTACGACTCCCTGCAGGTCCAGCAGAACGTGAGCCTGGCCGAGATGGCCACCCGCTTCGGCTACCGCGCGGTCCTCGCCGTCCCGGTGGTCAGCCGCGAGGCGGTGCTGGGCGCGGTGGGCATCTACTGGGACGAGGTCCACCGGCCCGATGACCGCGAGGTCCGGCTCCTGAGCGCGCTGGCGCGGCAGGCCGCCATGGCGATGGACAACGCCCGGCTCGTCTCCGATCTGCGCCACACCCTCGACGACCTCAAGGCCGCCCAGGAGACCCTCGTGCGCGGCGCCACCTTGCGCGCGGTGGGCGAGCTGGCGGCGGGCGCCGCGCATCACCTCAACAACCTCATGGCGGTGGTGCTCGGGCGTACCCAGCTCATCCTCATGAAGAAGCCGCCCGAGGACCTCGTGGCGAGCCTCAAGACCATCGAGCGGGCGGCGGTGGACGCCGCCGAGACGGTGCGGCGCATCCAGGCCTTCGGGCGCACCGACAAGGACGACGTCGTCGGAGCGCTCGATCTCGACGCGGTCATCGGGGAGGGCATCCAGCTCACCCGCCCCCGGTGGGAGCACGAGGCGCAGATCCGGGGCGCTCGCATCGAGGTGGTCTACGACCGCGTCCCCCTGCCGCGGGTCCCCGGCCGGGCCGCCGAGATCCGCGAGGTGATCACGAGCCTCCTCCTCAACGCGGTGGATGCCATGCCCTCGGGTGGCCGCATCGTCATCCGCGGCCAGACGGACAAGGGGCGCGTGCACGTCACCATCAGCGACTCGGGCGCGGGGATGTCGCCCGAGGTGAAGCGGCGCGCCTTCGAGCCCTTCTTCACCACCAAGGGCGTGAAGAGCACGGGGCTCGGGCTCGCGGTGGCCTACGGGACCATCCGGCGCCATGGCGGCGAGATCGCGGTGGAGAGCGCGGAGGGGATCGGCTCCACGGTGTCGTTCTGGCTGCCCACCACCGCGGTGACGGCGGCGCCGCCTGTCGCGCCGGCGGAGCCCAAGGCCGACAAGAAGGGCAAGATCCTCGTGATCGACGACGAGTCCTCGGTGCTCGACATCGTGGCCGAGGTGCTCACCGCCCACGGCCACTCCGTGACGGTGGCCCACGGGGGGCGTGAGGGCCTGCTCTCGTTCGCGGCCGGCCGCTACGACCTCGTGATGACCGACCTCGGCATGCCGGACCTGAATGGCTGGGACGTCCTGCGCTCGATCAAGGAGTCCCGCGTGGCGACTCCGGTGCTGGTCCTCACCGGCTGGGGAGACGCCGCCGAGGCGCCGACGGGCGTCAATCCCGACGGGTTTCTCACCAAGCCCTTCGACCTCAAGCGCCTGGCCGCCGAGGTCGGCGCCGCCCTCAGTCGGGTGGCGTAATTCGTATCAGCACGCTGGTGCGCGCGGCCAGCCCCTTCCGAATATAGCGGCCCATCCCGAGGGGGACCATCAGCCAGTACTTCCGCCGGTACTCCGCGAGCAGGGCCGCCTCGAGCTCCGGGCGGTCGTCCACCCACTCCGCGCGCCCCTCGAAGGCCGGCCCGTCCTTCTTGCCCACGTGCACGGTGACTCGCCCGTTGTCCCGGATCCGGCGCGCTTTCAGGCTGCTCCGCTTGGTCGTGAAGTAGATGTGCCCGTCATGGGGCCAGAGCCAGGTCGGCACCGTGCCGGGCTTGCCGGCGGCGCTATACGTGGTGACGTACATGTACTTCGCCCTCCGGACCGCCTCCGCGAGCGCAGGCGTCATCGGCGCGCCCCCCTCGCGGCGAGGCCTTCGGCGACCACCAGGCGGTAGCCCAGGTCGGCTTCCCGCTGAGCGCGCAGGTGACCGTAGCGGGATTCCCAGCGGCCGGTGGCCAGGTCGTCGGCGAGGCGGGCGACGCCGGCGGCCACCACCGCCGGCGCGAGCCGCGCGAAGGTGGACATTGCGCTCCGCACCGCGGGATCGAGATAGGCCTCCGGCCGGCTCCAGAACGCGCCGAGGAAGCCGTCGGCGCAGTCGTGGGGGATGGGCAGGGGTGTGACGCGCACGCCGCCGAGGGCGCGGTCGAGCTCCGCGAGCGTGGGAAAGATCGTCGCGTCGAGATCGACGACGGCGCGGAGATAGTCGCGCGTCAACCAGAAGTCGCCGGTGCGCGCCGGATCCCAGGTGACGATGACCACGCGGCGCCGCGCCACGCGCGCGAGCTCGGCGAGGCCGGTGCCCCGATCGCGCCAGTGGTGCAGGGTGAGCACGGCCAGGGCCGCGTCGAAGGCGCCGTCGGCGAAGGGCAAGGCCTCGGCGGCGCCCTGCACGGCGGGCGCGGCGCCCGCCCGCCGCTGGCCGATCATCACGCGGGAGGGCTCGACGGCGACGACGCGGAGGTCAACCGGCTCGTAGGAGCCCGTGCCCGCGCCGACATTGACCACGCGCGCCGCGTCCCCGAGGGCCGCGCGGATGGCCGCGGCCATTCGCGGATCGGGCCGCCGCTGCGTGCCGTAGTCTCGCCCGATCGCGTCGTAGGCAGCTCTCATCCGGGCCCCGCCGCCCACGGCGCCGTCCCCTCCTTGCGTCCCATCGGGCTAGAGCCTACCATTGCTCTACTTCGCCCCCGTTTCGCATTTTCGAAACCACCGCGCATGATCGGAGGACGATGACATGCCCCCGCATCGCCACGCCTACCGCCCCGTCGTCATGGGCCGCCGCGGAGCGGTCACGTCCGCCCACCCCCTCGCCTCCATGGCCGGCGTGCGCATGCTTCTCGAGGGCGGCAACGCGGTGGACGCCGCCGTCGCCGTCGGCGCCACGCTCAACGTGGTGGAGCCCTTCATGTCGAGCGCGGGCGGCATCGGGCTCATGCTGATCTCGCGCGCGCGCACTCGCGAGCGGCACGTCCTCGACTTCATCGGCCCCGCCCCCCTCGCCGCCGATCCGACCAAGGCCACCGAGGACGAGCTCGCGGGCGGTCCTAAGGCCTTCGCGACCCCTGGGAATCTCGGCGGCTGGCTGGCCGCGCTGGAGCGCTTCGGCAGCATGCCACGCGCCCGCGTCTTGGCGCCCGCCATCGAGTACGCGGATAACGGCGTGCCGCTCACCTGGATGAACACGACCTTCTTCGAGAAGTCGCGCGAGACCCTTGACCGGTCGGCGGAGGCGCGGCGCCTCTACCTCGGCAATGGCGGCCCGCGCCCGGGCAAGATCATGACCTACAAGGAGCTCGCCTCCACCTTCCGCCAGGTCGCCGAGGGCGGCGCGGAGGTGTTCTACCGTGGGCCCATCGCCAAGGCCATCGCCCGCGCGGTGCGCGAGGCCGGCGGATGGCTCGACGAGGCCGACCTCGCCGCCTTCACGCCCGAGTGGCGCCAGCCCGTCACGATCACTTACCGCGGGCACGAGGTGTCCTCGGTGCCGCCGCCCTTCTCGGCATTCCAGATGCTGGAGACCCTGAACATCATGGAGGGCTTCGACGTCGCCGGCTGGGGCCACAACTCGCCCGACCACCTGCACCACCTCATCGAGGCCATCAAGATCGCCTCGGCGGACCGCCTCGCCTACGCCTATCTCAACGACGTGTCGAAGATCCCCATCAGCGGCCTCGTCTCCAAGGCCTACGCGGCCTCGCAGCGCGCGCGCATCGACCCCGCGCGGGCGGGGGTGAGCGAGGGCGAGCGCCATACCCTGAAGAAGCGGATGGGCCAGATCTCGGAGGGGCATCCCGCCGACTTCATGCACGACCAGACCACGCATTTCGCGTGCGCGGACGCCGACGGCACCGTGGTCTCGGTCACGCAGACCCTGGGCGGGCCGTTCGGGTCGGGGTTCGCGGTGCCCGGCACCGGCCTGGTGCTCAACAACATCCTCAAGTGGATGGATCTCGATCCCGCGTCGCCCAACGTGGTCCGGCCCGGGAAGAAGGCGGGCACCATGATGTCGCCCACCCAGCTCTTCCGCGACGGCGCCTTCACCCTGTCCATCGGCACGCCGGGCTCGTACGGGATCCTCCAGACCCAGACGCAGATGCTGATGAACGCGGTGGACTTCGGGCGCAACGTGCAGGAGGCGATCGAGGCGCCGCGCATCCGCGTCTACGCCGACCGCCAGCTCGACGCCGAGTCGCGCCTGGCCGAGGGGACGCGCGCCGCGCTGGCGGAGCGGGGTCATCAGATCAACGTGATCGACGACTGGTCGTGGATCGTGGGCGGCGGGCAGGGGATCATGCGCGACGGGGAGTCGGGGGCGCTCATGGCCGGCGCCGACCCGCGGCGCGACGGCTACGCCCTGGCCATATGACGAAATCACACATGCACCCTCTCCCCCAGCGGGGGAGCGGGCTGGGGTGAGGGGGAGCGGATGTCGCTGAAGGACAAGGTCGCGGTGGTGACGGGGGCGGGCTCCGGGCTCGGTCGGGGCATCGCGCTCGCCCTGGCTGCCAAGGGCGCGCGCGTGGCCGCGGTGGACCTCGAGGAGGCGACCGCCAAGGAGACGGCGGGCATGATCGGCAAGGCCTCCGGCCGGGCCCTCGCCGTCCAGGCGGACACGAGCCGGGCCGCCGACGTCGACCGCGCGGTGACCACGGCGGTGAAGGAGCTCGGCCCGCTCGACATCATGGTCAACAACGCGGGCATCCTCGACGGCTACTTCGACGTGGACGAGATGGACGAGGCGGTGTGGCGCCGCGTGATCGACATCGACCTCACCGGCGTCTTCCTCGGCTGCAAGCGCGCCATCGCGGAGATGCTCCGGCGCGGCCGGGGCCGCGTCATCAACATGGCCTCGGTGGCGG
>JBKPDT010000220.1:0-4614 GCA_046728035.1 Candidatus Methylomirabilota bacterium
TGGGCTTCCACGCGGCGGGGACGCCGGAGGCGCTCATCCTGCTCATGGGCGGCATCGGCCTCGCCAACGGGCTGATCTCCACCGCCGCCGGCGTCCTCGCCGCCCAGGCGACGGCGGCGACGCATCGGGGGGAGGCCCTCGGCATCTACTATCTCGCGACCTCCCTGGCGGTGGCCGTCGCGGCGCCCGCGGGCATCGCGCTGCTCCGCTGGGGCGGCATCGGGTGGAATTTCTATCTCGTCACCGCGCTGGCCGCCCTCATCCTGGCCTTCACGCTGATCCTCACGCCGCGCGGGCCCCGGCGCCCCGAGGCGGTGGGAGCGGGGATCCGCCTCTGGAGCCGCCATGCTCTCGGCGCGGCGGCGGTGATGGTCCTCATCACGCTCGGCCAGTCGAGCATCATCGGCTTCGTCCCGCTCTACGCGGAGCGCCACGGCCTGGGGGCGTGGATCGGGTGGTTCTTCGCCACGTATTCGGTGTGGATGATCCTCTGCCGCGCCGTCCTCCGTGGACTCTCGGACCAAGTGGGCCGCGCTCAGGTCATCGCGCCGGCCATGGCCGCCACCGCCCTGGGCTTCCTCGTCCTCGCGTTCCCGCCCAGTAGCCCATCGCTCCTCGCTGCGGCCCTCCTCCTCGGTTCGGGCGCTTCACTGACCTACCCGACCATGATCGCCCTTCTGGTGGACCGGACGCCCGACCGCGAGCGCGGGCTCGCCATGGGCACCCTGTCCGCGTCCTGGGACGTGGGCGTGGTGATCGGCTCGGTGCTGGTGGGCGCGGTCATCGAGCGCATCTCGTTCCACGCCGGCTTCGCGGTCGGAGCGGTGGGGGCCTGCGCCGGCCTCCTCACCTTCGTGCTCCTCGAGCGGGCCCGCGCGCGGAGGCCTGCTTACCCTCGGCCCGCGGCCGCGGTATGATCGGAAGGCATGGCCAACGACCGCATCGTCATCCGGGGCGCCCGCGAGCACAACCTCAAGGCGATCGACCTCGAGATCCCCCGTGACCAGCTGGTGGTGATCACCGGGCTCTCCGGCTCGGGCAAGTCGTCGCTCGCCTTCGACACCATCTACGCCGAGGGCCAGCGCCGCTACGTGGAGTCGCTGTCGGCCTACGCGCGCCAGTTCCTCGAGCAGATGGAGAAGCCCGACGTCGACTCGATCGAAGGGCTCTCGCCGGCCATCTCCATCGAGCAGAAGACCACCTCGAAGAATCCGCGCTCCACCGTCGGCACCGTCACCGAGATCTACGACTATCTTCGTGTGTTATTTGCACGCGTGGGGGTCCCGCACTGCCCGCAGTGTGGCGACATCATCACCGCCCAGACCGTGCAGCAGATGGTGGACCGCGTGCTCACGCTGCCCGGCGGGAGCCGACTGCTCGTGCTGGCGCCCGTCGTCCGCGGCCGCAAGGGCGAGTACCGCAAGCTCTTCTTTGACCTCAAGCGCCAGGGCTATGTGCGGGTGCGGGTCAACGGCCAGGTGCGCGAGCTCGGCGAGGAGATCGAGCTCGCCAAGACCAAGAAGCACACCATCGAGGTGGTGGTCGACCGCATCATCGTGCGCGAGGGCCTGGGCACGCGTCTGGCCGATTCGCTGGAGACCGCGCTCCGCCTCGCCGACGGCATGGCGCAGGTCGAGGTGGTGGACGGCCCCGCCATGCTCTTCTCCGAGCGCCTGGCCTGCGCCAAGTGCGGGATCTCCTTCCCTGAGGTGTCACCGCGGATGTTCTCGTTCAACAACCCCTACGGGGCCTGCCCCGCCTGCGGCGGCATCGGCAGCCGCTACGAGGTGGACCCGGAGCGGGTGGTGCCGGAGGGCAAGCGCTCGCTGAACCAGGGCGCGCTGGCGCCGTGGGCGGGTCAGCCGGGCACGGTCTTCAAGCAGACCCTTCAGGTGCTCGCGCGCCGCCACCGCTTCAGCCTCGATACGCCGTGGGCCAAGCTGCCGAGGAAGATCCGCGACATCCTGCTCCACGGCGAAGGGGACGACGGCTTCGAGGGCGTGCTGAAGATCCTCGACCGGAAGTACAAGGAGACGCTCTCGGAGGACGTGCGCGGCGAGATCGAGCACTTCATGACCCTCCAGGCTTGCCCCGACTGCCAGGGCTCGCGGCTGCGGCCGGAAGCGCTCGCGGTCAAGATCGCCAAGCGCTCCATCGCCGACCTCGTGCGCCTGCCCATCAAGACCGCGTCGGAGTTCTTCGACTCCCTCGCCCTCACCGAGCGCGAGGCGAGCATCGCCAGGCGGGTGCTCAAGGAGGTGCGCGAGCGGCTGGGCTTCCTCTCCGCGGTGGGGCTCGACTACCTCACGCTCGACCGCCCCGCCGCCACCCTGTCCGGCGGCGAGGGGCAGCGCATCCGGCTCGCCACCCAGATCGGCTCCAGCCTCGTCGGCGTGCTCTACATCCTCGACGAGCCGTCCATCGGCCTCCACCAGCGCGACAACCGGCGGCTCCTCGACACCCTCAAACGGCTGCGCGACCTCGGCAACACCGTGCTCGTGGTCGAGCACGACGAGGAGACCATCCGCTCCGCGGACTTCGTGGTCGATCTGGGCCCCGGGGCGGGGGAGCACGGCGGCCACGTGGTCGCGGTGGGCACGCCCGACGAGATCGTGGGCAACGCCGCTTCGCTGACCGGCCGCTTCCTCGCCGGCCTCGAGCGCATCGCCCCGCCTCGGGAACGCCGGACGCCCAACGGGAAGGCGCTCGTCATCCACAACCCGCGCGAGCACAACTTGAAGGGCATGAACGTCCGCATTCCGCTCGGCACCTTCACCAGCGTGACGGGCGTGTCCGGCTCCGGCAAGTCCACCCTCGTCAACGACATCCTCTACCGGGCCCTCGCCCAGATGCTCCACCGCGCGGGGGACCGCCCGGGTGCCCACGACCGGATCGAGGGGGCGCAGCACCTCGACAAGGTGATCGATATCGACCAGTCGCCCATCGGGCGCACCCCGCGCTCGAATCCCGCTACCTACACGGGCGTCTTCACCCTGATCCGGACGCTGATGGCCCGGACGTCGGACGCGCGGGTGCGCGGATACCAGCCGGGGCGGTTCTCGTTCAACGTCAAGGGGGGGCGGTGCGAGGCCTGCCAGGGCGATGGCCTCGTCAAGATCGAGATGCACTTCCTCCCCGACGTGTACGTGACTTGCGAGGTGTGCAAGGGCAAGCGGTACAATCGGGAGACGCTCGAAGTCCGCTACAAGGGCAAGAACATTGCCGAGGTCCTGGACATGACGGTGGCGGAGGCGCTGGAGTTCTTCGAGCCGGTGCCCGCGATCAAGCAGAAGCTTCGGACGCTGCACGACGTCGGGCTCGACTATATCCGACTGGGCCAGGCGGCGACCACGCTGTCTGGCGGCGAGGCCCAGCGGGTGAAGCTCGCCACCGAGCTGGCGCGCCGCGCCACCGGGCGGACCCTCTACATCCTGGACGAGCCGACGACGGGGCTGCACTTCGCCGATATCCGCCGCCTGCTGCAGGTGCTGAACCAGCTGGTCGACCAGGGCAATACCGTGGTGATCATCGAGCACAACCTCGACGTGGTGAAGACGGCCGACTGGATCATCGACCTCGGTCCCGAGGGGGGCAACGAAGGCGGCCGCGTCATCGCCACGGGGACGCCGGAGGAGGTCGCGCGCAACACGAAGTCCTACACCGGCCAGTTCCTCCACCGCGCCCTGTCCGCCGGAGGTGCCAAGCGATGAGGCGCACCAAGATCGTCTGTACCATCGGGCCCGCCAGCTCGAGCCGCGACATGCTCGATCGCATGGTCGCCGCCGGGATGGATGTCGCTCGGCTGAACTTCTCCCACGGCACCCACGACGAGCACGCCGAGGTCATCCGGACCATTCGCGAAGGCGAGCCCGCGTGGGGCCACCCCATCACCATCGTGCAGGACCTGCAGGGGCCCAAGGTCCGGCTGGGGCGCTTCGTCGGGGGGCAGGCGCTGCTGCTCAACGGCGAGACGTTCACGCTCACCGCCAAGAACATCATGGGCACGGACACGCGGGCCACTCTGTCGCATCCCGAGTTCCTGCCCGTGCTCAAGCCGGGCGACCAGATCTGGATGGACGACGGGATGATCCAGCTCGTGGTGGAGGCGGCCTCTCCCGAGGAAGCGGTGGCCCGGGTGACGGCGGGGGGCGTCGTGTCCGACCACAAGGGGATCTCGCTGCCGCGCATTCCCGTGCCGGTCGCCTCGCTCACCGAGAAGGACCGCGAGGACCTCCGCTTCGGCATCGCCCAGAGCGTGGACTACGTGGCGGTGTCCTTCGTCCGCACCGCCGCCGACATCCAGGAGGTGCGGAAGTTCATCCACGACCAGGGGGCGGATCTTCCCATCATCGCCAAGCTCGAGCGGGCGGAGGTCATGGGCAACCTGCCCGCCATCCTCCCTCTGGTAGACGCGGTGATGGTGGCCCGCGGCGATCTCGGGGTGGAGGTGCCGCTGGAGGACGTGCCGGTGATCCAGAAGGAGATCATCCGGCAGGCGCGCCTGGCCAAGGTGCCGGTGATCGTCGCCACCCAGATGCTCGAGTCCATGGTGCGTCACATCCGCCCCACGCGCGCCGAGGTGACCGACGTGGCCACCGCCATCTTCGACGGCGC
>JBKPDT010000221.1:0-3941 GCA_046728035.1 Candidatus Methylomirabilota bacterium
TTCGGGCTCCGCGCCATTCCGTATCTCGAGTCCATCGGTCTCCTCGATCGCGATCTCATCGCGGTGCATCTTTCGACGGCGACCGAGGCCGAGGTGGAGACCGTGGTGCGGAGCGGTGCGGGCATGGTCTGCTGCGCCAACTCCATCGGGATCATCGACGGCGTGATGCCGCCGGCCGCGCTCTTCAAGCGGTTGGGGGGCCGGGTGGCGCTGGGCTCGGACCAGGCGCCCGGGAACAACTCGCACAATATCTTCAGCGAGATGCGCGCGACCGCGATGTATCCGAAGATCCGTGCGGAGAGCCCGCTGGCGATTCCCTCCTGGCAGGTGCTCCGGAGCGCCACCATCGAGGGCGCCGAGGTGCTCGGGATCGCCGACCGCGTGGGCTCGCTGGAAGTGGGCAAGGAGGCCGACCTGATCCTGCTCGACCTCACGCGCCCTCCGCTGGCCCCGGTGCTGCTGCGCCCAGCGCGGAACCTCGTGGCCAATCTCGTCTACGCCGAGACGGGGCGGAACGTGGTCCTCTCCATGGTCGCAGGCAAGATCATCTACCGCGATGGCCGATTCGCCCACGTGGACGCCGAGCGCGTACACCAGGACGTGCGCGCCGCCGCGGAGCGGCTCCAGCACGCCACCGACGCCGACGAGCGCACGCGCGAGCTGCCCATCGTGGACCTGACGCGCCGAGGCCTCGCTTAGGCCGGCGCGCCCGGCCGGGGGTTTCACACGCGGGCGCGTCCGGGGTTTAATGGACGGACCCATCTTCGCCCAGGAGGCCATCCATGCCTGTCGACCGCGGATACATCGCCGACAACGACACCCAGCGCGCCCGGCTCAAGGCCCTGCTAGCCCGCAGTGACGCCGACCTCTCGCGCCCCATGCCCGCGGGCTGGACGGTGGCAGGCGTCCTCGGGCACCTCGCGTTCTGGGATCAGCGCGCGCTGGTCCTCCTCGAGCACTGGGAGAAGACCGGCCAGGTCCCCCCCAAGTACAGCGAGGAGGACGTCGACTGGATCAACGACGCCGCCAAGCCGATGCTGCTCGCCGTGCCCCCGCGCCAGGCCGCCCAGCTCGCGCTCGCCATCGCGGAGGCGGTGGACGCCAAGGTGGCGGGCCTCAGCGACGATCTCGTGAGGCGCAACACAGCGGCGGAGACGCCGATCGGCCTCGCCCGCGCGGTCCATCGCCGGGAGCACCTGGACGAGATCGAGGGCGTTCTCCGGAGGTGAGCCGCCCCTCAGGGCCTCCAGAGCCGGATGCCTTGGGCGCTGGCGGCGCGCCGGAGCCGTTCGTCGGCAGTCGCCAAAGACGCTCCGCGCTCTTGCGCCAGCACGAGATAAAGGCAGTCATAGACCGGATGTGCCACACGGAGGGCGAGACGAGTGGCGCGGCCCAGCAATGCGAGGGTCGGGACAAGCATGAGATGCGAGTCGAGTAGTCGCGTGACGGCGGGCGGGACTTCATTCTCGGGAATCTCTTGGCGCTGGGCCTTCTTCCAGAGCGCATTCGCGACCTCGAGTGGCATGAGGTCGGGAGCGGTGAGAGATAGCTGAGTCTCGAGCAGCCGCGCGCTCATCTCCGATCCGGGCTCCCGCGCGAACCACTGGACGGCGAGCGAGGCATCGACGACGACCTGGCCGTAGGGGGCCGGTCGCTCACGGACGACGCGCCGGCGACTCAGCGCTCGCGGTCCTCTCGGATCAGGTCGACGGCGCGCGTCTTGTTGGGGCGCTGGCGCGCCCGCATCGCGGCGGTGAATGCGGCAAACTCTCCACGCGTAAGGCGGGTGCCGTCTGCGAGAAGCCGGCGGGCCTCTTCCTCGACGGAGGTGCCCCTCAGGCGCGCCTGGAGCCGAAGCCGCTCGGCCACCTGCTCGTCGAGATTGCGGATCAAGAGGGTCGCCATGCTGATATCATAAATAGATATCGACGAGATCGTCAAGCGCTAGCATGGGTCCATTGGCGTCGGGCATTGGTTAGACTCCCGGTTACATGGATAGGCGCGTCCACATTCTCGGGGCCTCGGGGTCGGGCACCACCACCCTCGCGAAGGCTCTGGCGGCGCGCCTCGGCTGCCCGCACTACGACACGGACGCCTACTTCTGGCTCCCGTCCGACCCGCCGTTCCAGCACATCCGGGAACGGGAGGCGCGGCGGGCCATGCTCGGCGCCGATCTGGAGAAGCCCGGGGACTGGGTGCTCTCCGGGTCGCTCTGCGGCTGGGGCGACGCCTTCATCCCGCTCTTCGATTTGGTGGTGTTCCTCTGGATCCCGCACGAGCTGCGAATGGCCCGGCTGAGAGAGCGTGAGATCGAACGGTACGGCGCCGAGGCGCTCGGCCCCGGCGGCGCCATGCACGCGGGGTCCGTCTCGTTCATGGAATGGGCGGCGGCCTACGACGGCGGCGGGCTCGAGATCCGCAGCCTTCGCGTGCACAACGCGTGGCTGGCCACCCTACCGGGCCCGGTGTTGCGGCTCGAGCGCCCGGCCAGCGTCGAGGTCAATCTCGCCGAGGTCCTGCGCGCGCTCGGCTAGCCGCTACGGGCGCTTGAGCTTGAGATCCTCGTAGGGCGACGAGTAGGCGTGCCCGGGGATGAGGCTCTGCCCGGACTCCTCCACTCGCGGCCCGATCGCCCAGAGGAAGGCCGACTCCATGAGCGGGGCGTGGGTGACGCGCTCGGCGATGAGCCGCTGGATCTGGTGGAGCATGGCCTCGCGCTTCTTCCGGTCCAACTCGCGCGACTGGCGCACGTAGAGGTCCTCGGCCTCGGGGATGACGCTGTACGAGTAGAAGCCGTCGCGGGTGACGTAGGGCTCGAGCCGCGTGGCCGCGTTCCCGGCGGGGGCGACCAGGGCCATGATGACGCCGGGGATCTTCTTCTCGCGCCACGCGGTGAGGAAGGCCGCGCGCTCCATGGTCTTCACGCGCGTGCGGATCCCCACCGCGCGGAGGTAATTGGCGATGGCCTCGCCCATGGAGAAATAGGGCGGGAAGGGCGTGAAGTCGCCTCCGTCGAAGCCGCCCGGGTAGCCCGCCTCGGCGAGGAGGGCCTTGGCCCGGGCGGGGTCGTAGGGATGCGGCGGCAGGTCGAGCGCGAACTCCATGGCCTTGGGGACGATGCCGCCCGAGGGCCGCGCGAAGCCGAGCCACTCCGCATCGCTCA
The DNA here is from genome assembly GCA_046728035.1 of Candidatus Methylomirabilota bacterium. Taxonomy (GTDB): domain Bacteria; phylum Methylomirabilota; class Methylomirabilia; order Rokubacteriales; family CSP1-6; genus DASRWT01. The sequence goes on from JBKPDT010000221.1 coordinate 3,164, forward strand.
CCGCCTTGCGGTCCACCGCGAGGCTCGCGGCCAGGCGCACGCGCTGATCGTGCCACGGCGACTTCGTGTTGCCCTGCTCGGGGTAGTCGAGCCAGAACTTCCCCAGCGAGGGCAACGGGGAGGCGACCTTGAAGCCGGGCGTGCGCTTGAGCTCCTCCGCGATGGGTCCGGTGACCAGATAGGCGATGTCCACCTCGCCGCGCTTCACCGCGGCGGCGCGGGTGGATTCGTCGGTGATGGTGCGGAAGACGAGGCGCTTGATGCTGGGCGGCTTCCGCCAGTAGCCCTCGTGGGCCTCGAGCACCAGGTCCACGCCCGGATTGAAGGAGACGACCTTGTACGGCCCCGCGCCCACCGGGGCCTTCTTGAAGCCCTCCTCGCCCACCTTCTCGAGGTACTTCTTCGGCACCACCCAGCCCGCGCCGGAAGCGGTCGTCCCGAAGAAGGCCATGAAGTCCGGCCACGGCTCTTTCAGGACGATACGGAGGCGATGGGGATCCGGTGTCTGGAGCTCCTTCACCCGCTCCTTGATGAGCTTGGCGGCGGCGCCCCGGTAGCGCTCGAATGAGAACTTCGCGTCCTCCGCCGTGAAGGGATCGCCGTTGTGGAACTTGACCCCTTTGCGCAGGACGAAGTCGTAGGTGAGCCCGTCACGCGACACCGTCCACGACCCTGCGAGGCTTGGCCCCGCGGTGGTGCCGGGCATGGGCTTCACGAGCGCGTCATGAATGGCGTAGAGCACCATGAAGGGCGTGACGAGCGCCTCCGTCTCGGCGGG
>JBKPDT010000222.1:0-8322 GCA_046728035.1 Candidatus Methylomirabilota bacterium
GGCCGGTTAGCACCATGGCGGTCTCGGACAGCCAGTCCGCCTACGTCGAGCGCATCGACGAGGTCACGCGGAGCCGCATTGCCCCGCGCGCGGCGGGGTACGACCGGGAGGGCAAGAATCCCGTCGAGAGCTGGCGCGACCTCTGGCGGGAGGGTTTTCTCGCCGCCGCCATCCCCGCCGCCTACGGCGGGCGGGGGCTCGACATGGCCACCTACATCGCCTGCCTCCGCGCCATCGCGCGGGGCTGCGCCAACTCCGCGATGACCGTGCACATGCACTCCACCGTGATGCGCTTCATCGACGCGCTGGGGACCGACGCGCAGAAGCGTCGCTACTACGGCGAGGTCGTGACCCACGGCAAGCTCTTCGGCTCCTGGGGCAGCGAGCCCGCGGTGAGCCTCTCGCGCACCTTCCAGATGGAGACCGTGCTCCGTCGCGCCGGCGACGGGTACGCGGTGGACGGCATCAAGCACTTCTGCACGATGGCGCTCGGCGCGTCCTACTACATGGTCTGGTGCGCCCTCGAGGGCGAGCCGGACATGGCGAAGTCGCTCCTCCAGGCGCTGGTGCCCGCGGAGAGCCCGGGCATCAGCACCGACGGCAAGTGGGACACCCTCGGCATGCGCGCGACCTACAGCCCCACCGTGGAACTGCGCGACGTGCACATCCCCGGCGACGCCATCCTCGGCGACCCCGGGGCCGCGCTCCGGGTGGGAGTAGTCGAGAGCTTCGCGCTGGGCTATGCCGCGGTGTACGCCGCGCTCGCCGAGTCCGCCCTCGCCTTCGCCATGGACGCGGTGAAGAAGCGCGTCGTCAAGCCCGAGAACGTCCCGGTGGCCCACGACCCCGCGGTGCAGCGGCACATCGGCGAGCTGGAGGCGCGCCTGCACGCGGTGCTGCTCGTGCTCGGCGACGCCGCCGCGCGCTGGGACAAGGCCGACGTCGCCGCGCGCGGCCTCCTCGCCAACCGCGCCAAGTTCCTCGCCACCGAGGTGGGCCTGGCCGTCACCGCGCACGCCATCCAGACGGTGGGCGGGCGCGCCGCCTACAAGGAGTTCCCCCTGGAGCGCGCCTTCCGCGACATCCGGACGGCGACCCTCATGCCGCCCACCATGGACCGCATGGTCGAGGCCATCGGCAAGGCCGCGCTGGGGCTCGAGTCCGCGATGTTCCGTATCGGCGCCGGTCCCCAGGGCGCCTGAGCGGCATGGGCCCACCGGGACCGGTCGGCTTCGTCGGGCTCGGGGCCATGGGCAGCCCGATGGTGAAGCGCCTCCTCGCCGCCGGCCACGCCGTCACCGGGTACAATCGCACGCGCGCGAAGGCGGAGGCGCTGGCGCCGCTGGGGCTGCGCGTCGCGGCCTCTCCGCGCGAGGCGGCGGCGTCGGGCGAGGCGATTCTCAGCATGGTGACGGACTCGGAGGCGCTCCGGCGCATCGCCGAAGGTCCCGACGGCGTGCTCGCGGGCCTCAAGCCCGGCGCGGTCTGGGCCGACATGAGCACGGTGAGCCCGGCGGTGTCGCGCGCCATGGGCGCGGAGGTGGCCGCGCGCGGCGCCTCCTTTCTCGACGCGCCCGTGTCGGGCAGCGCCGTCACGGTGGAGCAGGGGAAGCTCGCTTACTTCGTGGGCGGCGACCCGGCGGCGCTCGAGCGCGTGCGCCCCTTTCTCCTCGCCATCGGCGCCAGCATCACCCACATGGGCGCGCCGGGGATGGCGGTCACCATGAAGGTCGCCATCAATCTTGGCATCGGCGTGCAGCTCGCGGGCTTCTCCGAATCGGTGCTCCTCGCCGAGAAGGCCGGGATCAGCCGCGAGCGGGCGGTGGAGGCCCTCCTCAAGAGCGTGCTCGCCTCGCCCATGCTCCAGTACCGCGGGCCCTTCGTGCTGGCCTCGCCCGCGGAGCCCCTCTTCGACTGCGTCATGATGCAGAAGGACCTCGGGCTCGCCATGGAGCTCGGGCGCGCGGTGGGCGTGCCGCTGCCGACCACCGCGCTCGCCCACGAGCTCCTGGGCGCGGCGCGCGCCATGGGGCTCGGCGACCGCGACTGCGCCGCCATCTTCGACGTGCTCGCACATCTCAGCGGCCGCCCCGGCTCCATGCCGTCATGAACGGCCCTCGCTCCGCTCGGGACATCATCATGTATCCGCTCGCCTCGCCTGCGGCTGCGGCTCGCCAATCAAGCTCGCGCTCCTGAAGCTCTTGCTCACGCCTGCTCTCATCGGCGCGGCGAGTCTCGCCGGCCGGCGCTGGGGACAGGGCGTGGGCGGGGTCATCGTGGCGCTGCCGCTCACCTCGGGGCCGGTCGCCTTCTTCCTCGTCCTCGAGCAGGGGCCCGCCTTTGCCGCGGGCGCCTCGCTGGGCTCGCTGGCGGGCGCGCTCGCCCAGGGGGTCTTCTGCCTCGGCTACGCCGCGCTCGCCTCCCGTGGCGGCTGGCTCGTGGCCTTCGCCGGTGGCACGCTCGCCTTCGCGGCGACGGGGCTCGCCCTCCAGCGCCTTGCGCTTTCGCTCGGTCCGCTTGCCGCCTTGGTGGCGGTCGGGCTCGCGCTGGCGATGGTGGCCATGCCGCGGGGCGAAGAGGCGCGGCGTCCGGGTCCGCCGCCGCGCTGGGACATTCCCGCCCGGATGGTGGTGGCCACCACGCTCGTGCTCGCGCTCACCGCCGCCGCCGCCACGCTCGGCTCCCGGCTGAGCGGCCTCCTCGCGACCTTTCCCGTCTACGCGGGCATCCTCGCCGTGTTCGCACACCGCCAGGACGGACCCCGGCCGGCGACGCGGGCGTTGCGCGGGCTCCTTGCCGGGCTCTTCGGGTTCGGGGCGTTCTTCGCGGTCCTCGCCGCGCTGATCGAGCGTGGGGGAGTGATCCGCGCGTTCGGCGTGGCCCTCGCCGTCACGCTCGCCCTCCAGGCGGCGGCGCTCCGACTGGTGCGCGAGGCGCCGACGGGGAACTAGGCCTCGTACTCCTGGCTGACCTCGACGGTGGCCTCGCCGTCCTCGTCGATGACGAGGGAGAGGACATTGGGCCGGCAGCACACGGCGCAGTCCTCGGTGAAGGTCTGGCGACGTCCGCCGCTCGGGTCCACGTCGAGCTCGTTCTCCTCGCCGCAGAAGGCGCACGCGTAGGTCATGCTCTCGTCCGGCGCGCGGCGGGGGACCGGGGACGGCCGCGCGGGACGGGCGCCCCCCGGATCGCGGATTCGATGAGCGCGTCGACCATCCAGCGGGCCACCGCCTCGACGTCGCGATAGCTGGAGCCCCAGATGTCGCGGAGCACCACGTAGGACTCGATGCCGTAGACGAGCGACAGGGCCTTGATCAACCGCTCGTAGGTGCGCTCGCCGAGAGTCGCCCGCAGGGGTGCGGCCGCGCGGTGGAGCATGTAGCGCCGGTGTCCCCGTCGGTAGGGCTCCTCCTCGAGCAGTCCCATGCGCTCGAGCGACTCGTGCTCCAGCGACAGCTGCAGCGCCGCGCGCATGTGGGGCTCGAACTGTTTGAAGAGTGGGAACGTCTTGTCGAAGAGCTCGCGCACCCGCTCGAGACCGTCGGCGGGGCGGGGCTCGAAGCGCCGGACCGGGGCGAGCGCCTCCCCCACGACGGCGGTGACGAGCGCGCTCCGGCTCGGGAAGTACCGGTAGGCGGTGGCCCGCGACACGCGGGCCCGGGCCGCGACCTCGGGCACCGAGGGAATCCGGCCGCGCTGCACCAGGGTCATCGCCTGGGCGAGAAGCCGCCGGTGGGTCCGGGCGCGCGGACCGCGCTCGGCCCCGGGCGGCTGCACCCAGCCGAGGCGGGGCGGAGCAACAAGTGACTTGACAAAGGGCGACACGCGCCCCTAGTCTCGCACAACCGCGTGAGACACGTGTCTCATTCTGCGGGATCCCCATCCGGCGCGACGCAGTGCGGCGCAGACCCAAGGAGGGGCGCATGGGAAACGTGCTCTTCACGAACGTCCGGATCCTCGACGCCAGTGGCGCCGCGCCGTACCCCGGTGAGGTGCTCGTGCAGGGCAACCGCATCACCCGCGTGGCCCGGGGCGCCCGCGCCCTGCCCACCAGCGGCGTCCACACCGTGGACGGCGGCGGCGCCACCCTCATGCCCGGCCTCGTGGAGGCGCACACTCACTTCTCCTGGAACGATCAGCCCGGCCTCAGCGAGATCCAGCGCATGCCCACCGAGGAGCACATCCTCTGGTGCGCCCACATCGCCAAGCGTTACCTCGACATGGGCTGGACGTCCTGCATCGGCGCGGCCACCGCGAAGCCGCGGCTCGACGTGGTGATCCGGAATGCCATCGAGTCGGGGCAGATTCCCGGCCCGCGCTATCTCGCGGCCAGCCAGGAGATCACGGTGCCCGGCGGCCTCGGCGACGAGACCCTCCCGCACCTGCCGTATCCGGAATTCAGCTTCGGCGCCATCGTGAACGGCCCCGAGGAGATGCGGAAGACGGTGCGGATGTTCCTCAAGTACGGCGTCGACACCGTGAAGCTCAACCTGTCCGGTGAGTACATCGCCGGGATTCCCGCCGAGTTCACGCCGATGACCGACGAGGAGATCGCCGTCGCGGTGAAGGAAGCCCACGTCCGGGGCAAGCGCGTCTCCGCGCACGCACGCTCCGCGGAGGCGGTGAAGCAGTGCGTGCGCCATGGCATCGAGATCATCTACCATGCGAGCTTCGCCGACGAGGAAGCGCTCGACATGCTGGAGGCGAGGAAGGATCGGCACTTCGTCGCTCCCGGGATCGCCTGGCTGATCAACACGTCGTTCCATGCCGCCGCGTGGGGGATCACGCCGGAGTCGGCGAAGGCGATGGGCTACCATCGAGAGCTCGAGGTCGCCTGCGACACGCTGAAGAAGATGCACAAGCGCGGCATCCGGGTGCTGCCGGGCGGCGACTACGGGTTTGCCTGGATCAAGCACGGCACCAACGCCAAAGACCTCGAGTACTTCGTCTCGTACCTGGGCTTCACGCCCATGGAAGCCCTGCGCTCTGCCACCTTCTACGGTGGACAGATCATGCTGCGCGGCGGCGAGCTCGGTCAGGTGAAGGAGGGCTATCTCGCCGACCTGCTCCTCGTGGAAGGGGATCCCGTCGCCGACATCGCCGTCCTGCAGGACCCCAAGCGCATCGTGGGGATCATGAAGGACGGCGCCTTCCACAAGGATCCGCAGGGCCGGGCCGCGCGCGGCCGGTGGAGCCTCCCCGCCGCCTGAGGCGCGGCCCACCCGCATGCCGACCCAGTTCATCGAGCGCGTGGCCGTCGAGTGCGATGGCGAGGGCGAGGCCGTCCTGATGATCCACGGCCTCGGGGGCACCTCCAACGTGTGGACGCCCGTCCTTCCCGCCCTGGCCCGGCATCGAACGATCCGGCCGGATCTACCCGGCTCGGGCCGCTCGCACCGGGTGGAGGGGCCGCTGTCCATCGGGCGCTTCGTCGAGGCCATGCAGCGCGTGTGTGCGGCGCTGCGCCTCGACCGCGTGCACGTGGCCGCTCACTCGCTGGGGACCATCGTGGCCCTCCACCTCGCGGCGGCGGCACCGCGGACGGTCAGGAGCCTGGCCCTCTTCGGCCCCCTCGCGAGCCCGCCCGACACCGCGCGTCCCGGTATCCGCGCCCGCGGCGCCCGGGCGCGCGCGGAGGGCGAGGCGGGCATGCAGGCGATCGCGGACACCCTTCTGGCGACGGCGGTGTCGTCGGAGACGCGGACGCGGCGCCCGGTGGCGGTGGCGGCAGTGCGCGAGCTGCTGATGCGGCAATGCCCGGACGGCTACGCGCGCACCTGTGAGGCCCTTGCCGACGCCCAGTCGCCCGAGGTGGGCGGTATTGCGTGCCCGACCCTCCTCGTCACCGGCGACGAGGACACCGTGTCTCCGGCCCAGTCGGTGCGGCAGCTCGGCGGGCGCATCCGCGGGGCACGCGTGGAGGTGCTGGCACGCTGCGGGCACTGGACCCCGATCGAGAAGCCGGCGGAGTGTGAGGACTTGCTGAAGCGCTTCTACGCCCAGCGCATGTAGAGGAGCGAGCCATGACGAGCGTGCTCTTCACCAACGTACGGGTCATCGATGGGACGGGCGCGTCGCCCTATGCAGGTGAGGTCCTGGTGCAGGGGAACCGGATCACGCGGGTGGCCCGGGGCACCCGCGCCCTCCCCGCCGCCGGGGTGACCGTGATCGACGGCGCCGGCGCCACCCTCATGCCCGGCATGGTCGAGGCCCACACGCACTTTTCCTGGAACGACGCGGCGGGCCTGGCCGACCTCCAGCGCCTGCCCCTCGAGGAGCACGTGCTCTGGTCGGCCAACGTCGCCAAGCGCTACCTCGAGGCCGGCTGGACTTCCTGCGTGGGGGCGGCCTGCGCCAAGCCCCGGCTCGACGTGGTGACCCGCAATGCCATCAACCAGGGGCTCATCCCCGGGCCGCGCTATCTCGCGGGCAGCCAGGAGATCACGGTGGCGGGCGGGCTCGGGGACGAGACCCTGCCGCATCTGCCGTTTCCCGAGTTCAGCTTCGGCGTGCTCGTGAGCGGGGCCGAGGAGATGCGCAAGGTCGTCCGCATGTTCCTCAAGTACGGGGTGGACCACGTCAAGCTCAACCTGTCCGGCGACAACTTCACGCCGACCTCGCCCGCGGGTACCACCTGGATGAGCGACGAGGAGGTCGCCATCGCGGTGCGGGAGGCGAAGATGCGCGGCAAGCGCGTGGCCGCGCACGCGCGCTCCTGCGAGTCCATCAAGCAGTGCGTGCGCCACGGCATCGAGATCATCTACCACGCGAGCTTCACCGACGACGAAGCCCTCGACATGCTCGAGGCCAATCGGGACCGGCACTTCGTGGCACCCGGTATCGGCATCCTCGTCGCGATGCTCGAGCACGCCGCGCCCTGGGGCATCACCCGGCAGAAGGCGGTGGAGATGGGCTACGAGGTGGAGCTGGCGGCCGCGGCGGAGTCGCTCAAGAAGATGCACAAGCGCGGCATCCGCGTGCTCCCCGGCGGCGACTACGGCTTCGCCTTCACCCCGCACTGCGAGAACGCCCGCGACTTCGAGTACTTCGTGAAGTACCTCGGCATGACGCCGATGGAGGCCTTGCTGTCGGCCACCCGCTACGGCGGCGAGATCATGATGAAGGGCGGCGAGCTCGGCCAGCTCAAGGACGGATACCTCGCCGACCTGATCCTGGTGGACGGGGACCCCCTGGCGAACCTCGGGGTTCTGCGGGATGCGTCCAAGCTCCTCGCCGTGATGAAGGACGGTGTGTTCTACAAGGAGCCCGAGATCCGTTCCGCCCAGTCTCGCTGGGGCCGCTCGGTGGCCTGAGGCCGATCTCGTGTCGCGATCCTGGCGCTGGTTCTGGGGGCTGATGCTGGGCGTGCCCGTCGTCGCGTTCATCGTCTGGGGCCTCGTCGACAACGCCAGGCTCTTCTGCACCACCGCGCTCAACGGGCTCACCCTGGCCGCGCTCTACTTCCTGGTGGCAAGCGGCTTCACCCTCGTGTTCGGGCTCATGCGCAACGTCAACCTGGCCCACGGCTCGCTCTATCTGCTGGGCGCCTACGTCGGCTACGTGGTCGGCGACAAGACCGGCTCCTGGCTCCTCGCCGTCACCGCCGGCTTCGCGAGCGCCGCCCTGTTCGGGCTCGTCTTGCAGGTGACGGTGTTCCGGTTCATGCAGGGTCAGGATCTGCGGCAGACCCTCGTCACCATCGCGCTGTCGATCATGCTGGCCGACGTGCTCCTCTGGATCTTCGGCGGCGAGATCTACCAGTTCGACCCGCCACGGTGGATCTTCGGCCGGACGCCGCTGCCGCTGGTGCAGGTGTACCCCACCTACCGGCTGGTGTTGCTGGCGATCTCGGCCGCCATCGGGGTGCTCCTGTGGCTGTTCCTCAACCGCACCCGCGTGGGGATGATGATCCGCGCCGGCGTGGACGACCGGGCCATGCTCGCCGCCGCCGGCGTCAACGTGCAGGCGGTGTTCGCGATCACCTTCGCGATCGGCGCGGGACTGGCCGGCTTCGCCGGGGTGGTCGGGGGCACCGCGCTCTCCATCGCCCCTGGCGAGGACACGCGCTATCAGCTTGCCTCCCTGGTGGTGGTGATCGTGGGTGGCATGGGTAGCGTGGTGGGCGCGGCCATCGGCGCCGCTCTCATCGGGGTGGCGGAACAGTTCGGCCTGGCCTACGCGCCCACCTACAGCGTGGTCTTCACCTTCGTCATCATGGCGCTGGTGCTCGCCTTCCGCCCGCAGGGCATCCTGGGGAGGCGCGCGTGAGCGCGTCGCAGTGGCGGAAGGCCATGAACGCGGGAGCCGGGCGCACCGCCTGGC
>JBKPDT010000223.1:0-5088 GCA_046728035.1 Candidatus Methylomirabilota bacterium
CCGCACCCCCGCGGAGGTGGACGCCAACGACGCCGGCGCCGAGCTCGACCTCACCGCGGGTGAGCGCGCCGCCATCGACGGCATTCTCGCCGGCGTGGCGGGCCGCGTGCGCGAGTTCACGCCGTTGCGGCCGGCCATGGAGCCCTGGGGCGAGGAGATTCCGGCGGGCTGAGCGCGCTACTGGGCGAGGGCGCCGCCGTCGATGACGAGCTCGCTGCCCGTCACGTAGGCGGAGTCGTCCGACGCGAGGTAGAGCACGGCGGTCACGATCTCGGCCACCGTGCCCATCCGCTTCAGCGGCACCCGCTCCAGCCGCCGCTCCATGGCCTCGCGGTCGCGGAAGGCGCTATGGAACATCTCGGTGTCCACCGGCCCCGGGTGCACGGAGTTGCAACGGATCTTGTCCTTGGCGTGCTGACTCGCCGTCACCTTGGTGAAGATCCGGATGGCGCCCTTGCTGGCGGCATACGCCGGCTCCTGATGCAGGGACTGGCCGATCCCCGCCACCGAGGAGATGTTCACGATGGAGCCCCCGCCCGCCGCATGGCGGGAATCGCGTGCTTGGTCCCGAGGAAGACGCCCTTGGCGTTCACCGCCATCACCCGGTCCCACTCGGCGGCGGTGCGCTCCTCGATGGGGACCGGCGGGATGAGGATGGCGGCATTGTTGGTGAGGATGTCGAGCCGGCCGTGCCGCCCCGTCGCGGTCTCGACCGCGCGCTGCCAGTCCGCCTCGCTCGTGACGTCGAGATGCACGTAGGTGGCTTCTCCGCCGGCCGCGCGAATGGCCGCCTCGACCTTCTCGCCCTCCGCGTCGCGGATGTCGCCGAAGACGACCTTAGCGCCTTCCCGCACAAAGGTTTCTGCCTCCGCCGCGCCCTGACCGCGGGCGCCGCCGCTGATCAGCGCCACCTTCCCGTCCAGTTCTCCCATGGGTGTTTGCCGATCTTACCGCTTGCGGCCGGCGCGATCGGCGGCGAGCTGCCCCTGGCGCGCGAAGTCGATGGTCTCGCCGAGGATCCGCGCCAGCTCCTGGGGCGCGTGGAAGCCCATCGAGTTCTCCGCGGCCACGAAGTCGAGCCGCCACTGCGCCTTCTTGTGGAGGACCGCCGCTTCCTGCAGGTCGGCCTCGGACGCCCCCGTCTTCTTGGCCGCCACGATGGCATCCAGCATCTCGGTCGTGGCCTTGGCCGCCCGCTGCATCAGCGCGTAGTGGCGGTCCTGGATCGAGAGCACGCGCCCGGCCAGCTCCACCTCGGGGACCGCGTGGCAGGTCTGACAGGCCCGATTGAGGTTCAGCACCGGGCTGCGCACCCAGTGATCGCTCACCTTCTGGGCGCCGATGCGCTGATACGGCATGTGACAGTCCGCGCAAGCCACGCCCGCCCGGGCGTGCACGCCCTGGTTCCACACCTCGAACTCCGGATGCTGGGCCTTGAGGACCTTGTTACCGGTCTCCGCGTGCACCCAGTCTGTGAACCCCTCCGCGTCGTAGTACGCCTCGATCTCCTCGACGCGTAGGCCGTTAGCCCAGGGATAGGTGACCACCCTGTTGGGTCCCTTGAAGTAGTACTCGACGTGGCACTGGCCGCACACGAACGACCGCATCTCCTGCCGGCTGGCGTCCCGGTTCGGATCGAAGTCGCTGATCCCCTGCTTGGCCTTGAGCGCCTTGATGCCGTTGATGAAGCCGGGGCGCGTGACCCGCACCGCCATGGTCTTCGGGTCGTGACAGTCCACGCACGCGATCGAATGCTGGATGAGCGGTTGGCCCGCGTCGTCCTTCAGGTTCCTCGCGTCCGCGTAGGGCATGGCGGAGACGACCTCGAAGCCCTTCATGACGTCGCCCTTGCCCGCGAACCGGTAGGCGGCCAGGTTGGAAGCGTGGCACTGGAGGCACGCCCCTGGCTGCTTGCGCTCGGTCACCCGCCTGGTCTGCTCCTGGTCGAAGAGGGCGTAGTAGTGCCCGCGCCGATCCCGGTAGTCGATCGAGAACGCATAGCCCGCGAAAATGCGCTTGAGCCAGGGATCCCGATCGATCTTCTGCTCGGCGGGGCCGGCGTCGCTCGCGCCGACCCCCCGCCCGCCGTACTTGGTCGTGGTCGGCAGTGCGGTCTTGAGATAGCTGTCGTACTCGTTGGGCCAGTTCTGGCCCCACACCTTGGGATCGAGGGTGGCCTCCGTCACCTCGACGACCCGGACGAAGGGCTGGCGGGCTTCCTGCTTGCGCTCGAAGATGTTCGTGAGGAGCGCCAGCAGCAGCACAGTGACCCCCGCGATGCCGACGAATCCCAGGAGCGTGAGCAGCCACAGCCGGCCGCTACCGGACGAGCCGTTCGATCGCATGTCAGCCTTCCGCCCCATGCCCAGCGGTCGCGTGGCAGTGCAGGCAGTCGAGCTCGCGGCCCGTGGGGCCGCCGACGACCGCGTGGACGAACGATTCGTGACAGCGCACGCAGTTGACCCGCACCATCTCGCGGTCGCGCGGGGTGATCTGGATGGGCTCGTGGAAGTTCTGGAGCGTGAACGCCATCGAGTGCCGGAAGCCATGGTCGGCCTTGGCCATGTACTTGGCGATTCCATGAGCGGGCAGATGGCATTCCACGCAGGTCGCGGTGTGGCGGTGCCCGCTCTTGAGCCAGGCGTCGTACTGCTGGTTCATGATGTGGCAGTTCGCGCAGGCGCGCGGATCGGTGGAGAGGTAAGAGAAACCCTTGGCGTACACGAAGGTGAACGCGCCGATTCCGGCCGGGATGGCCAGCAGGCAGGCCAGGGCGAGGACTAGTCGATTCGATCTCATCACCGCTTCGGCTCCGCGAGTATAGCACCGCTCACGAGGGGTGCAGGATGCCCAGGGTCGCCGTGAGTGCGGGCATGATCTCCTGAGGCAGGCGCGGAGGCGGCCGATGTTTTCGGGGATGTCCCCGCGCGAGATGTGGGCGATGAACTCATCGCGGCCGGTGGCCATCAGGAGGGCGGCGTTGATCTCGAGCTGCAGCGCGTGGCCTTCACCCCGCCGTTCGATGCACTCACGTCTACATTGGGTGCGCAGTGCCATCCCAGTAGGACTAAGGTCCCATTCCCTCACGCGTCGCGCCCTGAAACCATGAGCGCCGGCACGCGTAGACCGAGTAGTGAGAAAAATGAGGTGAGAATGAGGTGAGAAGGTGAGAAAAATGAGGAGGGACGCTATCCGGCGCACGCGCAGGTTGACGGGCGTCATCGTTCTCGTGGCGGCGCTGGCGGGGTGGGTGGGCGCAGCGTCCGCCGAGGACGCGCCGCCCCCGCCGCCCCTACCGCCCGGCCCACCGCTGGAGCGGCTCTTCGAGCCCGTGAGAGAACAGCTGAAGAGCCTGAACCTGCCTCCGTTCCTGTCGGACATGGACCTCCGGGTGCACTTCCGCACCTACTACTTCAACCGCACCAGGCCCGACGAGTCGATCAACGAGAGTTTGGCGACCGGTGGCTGGGTGAGCCTCCAGAGCGGTTGGCTCCTCGACACCTTCGCCGTGGGCGCCACGCTCTACGGCTCGGCGCGGCTCCACGGACCAGAGGACCGAGACGGCGCTCTCCTCCTCAAGCCCAGCCAGGAGTCGTACTACGTTCCCGGGGAGGCGTGGGGCGCGCTCCGGTACAAGGAGTACGTCCTCGTCAAGGGGTACCGGCAGCAGGTCGACCAGGGATACATCAACCCCCAGGACAACCGGATGACGCCGAATACCTTCGAGGCGGTGACGGTGGGCGGCAAGGTCGGCTGGCTCGAGTATTTCGGCGGCTATCTGTGGGCCATCAAGCGGCGGAACGCGGACGAGTTCGTCTCGATGAACGAGGCCGCGGGCGCGCCCGGCGGACACGAGGGCGTCATCACGGGCGGCGTCCGGTTGACGCCGCTCAAGGGGCTGCGGATCGACCTCAACGACCAGTGGGGGGAGAACATGTTCAACACCCTCTACACCGAGGTCGACTACCTCCAGCAGCTGAACGACGACTGGAAGATCCGGCTGGGCGCGCAGTTCACGGACCAGCGTGCCGTTGGCGACGCGCGGGTCGCGAGGACCTCGGAGGACACCTGGCAGACCCATGTGGGCGGCGCCCGTCTACAGGTGATCTTCCGCGAGCTGACACTCACCACCGCCTTCTCCATCACCGGCAAGGGCAACAACATCCAGTCGCCCTGGGGCTCCTATCCCGGGTATCTGTCGATGATCGACCAGGACTTCAACCGAGCCGGCGAGAAGGCATTCCTGGTCGGAGCCGCGTACGACTTTGGGAAGCTGATCATTCCGGGCCTGAGCGCTTACTTCAACTTCGCCTGGAGTGTGGGCGCCATCAATCCCACTACGCGGCAGCGCGTGGCCGACCAGGCAGAGTATGACTTCACCGTCGACTATCGGCCGGCCTTCAAGGTACCGGCCTTCCTCCAGGGGGTGTGGTTCCGGGCCCGCGCCGCCGTCCTCGATCAAGAGGGCGCCAGCCAAACTGGCTATCAGTTCCGCCTCATTCTCAACTGGGAACGGAACCTGATCTGATCGGTGTGCGAGGGTCAGGTCTCGCGCCCCCACAGAGGAAAGCAAAGACGAAGGCATGAGCAAGAGCAGCGAAGTGATCGCCGGCGTCGGTCTTGCCGATCGCCCGCGCAAGAGCCACTGGCCGGCGCGCATGGACCTCGCGCAGAGTGCCAGCGGCCTGGCGCTCGGTCTGTTCATGTGGGGCCACATGGCCTTCGTGTCCACCATCCTGATCAGCAACGACGCGATGTGGAGGGTCACCAAGGCCTTCGAGGGCTACTACTTCTTCGGCGGCCGCACCTTCCCCCAGCTGGTCTCGGTGGTCGTGGCCATCGTATTCGTGCTGTTCATGGCTCACGCCTTCCTGGCCCTGCGCAAGTTCCCCGCCGACTACCGCCAGTACCGCCTGTTCCTCGGTCACAAGAACCTGATGCGCCACTCCGACACCGGGCTCTGGTGGCTGCAGGTCGTGACGGGCTTCCTCCTGTTCTTCCTCGGGCCCCCGCACCTGTTCCAGATGCTGATGAATCCCGGCGACATCGGGCCCTACAGCTCCGCGGACCGCGTCTGGAGCGGCGGCT
>JBKPDT010000224.1:0-5804 GCA_046728035.1 Candidatus Methylomirabilota bacterium
CTTCGTGGTGGGCGCCTTCGTGGGCGTGGAGATCCTCCTCACGTTCAAGGCGCTGGGCTGGCTGGACCTCGTCTCCCCGTTCCTCATCCTCCTCGTCGTCCTACTCGTGGGCATGCTCGCGAGCGGGCTCCTCGCGGTGACGGTGGAGCGCGTCGCCTACCGGCCCCTCCGCGGCGCTCCGCGGCTCATCCCCCTGATCTCCGCGATCGGGGTGTCCTTCTTCCTCCAGGACGCGGTGCGGCTGTTCGAGAGCATCTGGCGGAACGCGTTCAATCTCGTCTATCCGACCATGGAAACGCTCAACTTCCGCTTCAACCTCACCGAGACCATCGACGTGTCGGTGAAATCCCTCGTCGTGATCGTGGCCTCTCTCCTCATGCTCTGGGGGCTCCACGCGCTGGTGAACCGGACCAAGATCGGCAAGGCGATCCGCGCGGTGGCGGAGGACCAGGCCACCGCGAGCCTCATGGGGATCAACGTCAACCGGATGATCTCCCTGACCTTCCTCATCGGCGGCGCGATGGGCGGGGCGGCGGGCGTGCTCTTCGGCGTCCAGTACAGCCTCATCAACCCCTATACCGGCTTCATCCCCGGACTGAAGGCCTTCACCGCGGCCGTGCTCGGCGGCATCGGGAACATCCCCGGAGCCATGCTGGGCGGCCTCGTGCTCGGGCTGCTCGAGGCCTTCGCCGCTTCCTACCTCTCGCTCCTCACCGGTGGGGCCTTCGGCGCCGAGTACAAGGACATCTTCGCGTTCTCCATCCTCATCCTCATCCTGATCTTCCGACCCAAGGGCCTCCTCGGCGAAGTCGTGCGGGAGCGTGCCTGATGGGCGAGCCGCAGCCGAAGGCGAGGCGAGCGAATATATGATCAAGCGCCTCCTCGATCGTCCGACTCCCGCCATCATCGTCGCGGTGGGGCTCATCGCCGTGACCGCCTACGCCGTCTCGCACTTTCCCCGCTCCATCGTCGCGTTCATGCTCTTCCAGGCCTCTATCCTTGTCCTGTACTTCGCGCGGATGCCGGCCTGGCTCAAGGGCACTCTCGCCGCGGTGACGCTTGCCGTGCTCATGCCCGTCCTGGGCTCCATCAACGGCTATTACCTCGAGATCGCCATCCAGGTCGGCATCTTCGTCGCCCTCGCGCTGGGGCTCAACATCGTGGTGGGCCTCGCCGGCCTGCTCGATCTGGGCTATGTCGCCTTCTTCGCGGTGGGCGCTTACACCTGGGCCATCTTCGGCTCGCCCCAAGCCAACCAGTTCCTCGCCGCGGGTGTCTTCCCCCTGCCCCAGTGGTGGTTCTTCGTCTTCCTGCTGCTCGGCGTGGGGATGGCCGCGGGCGCCGGCATCTTGCTCGGTCTGCCCGTCCTGCGCCTGCATGGCGACTATCTCGCCATCGTGACCCTGGGATTCGGCGAGGTGATCCGGGTCCTCGCCAACAACCTCGACAAGCCTATCAACTTCACCAACGGGCCCAAGGGCATCACGCCGATCTCGCGCCCGCCCATCTTCTTCGAGCCCGTCCTCCGAGCCCTGGGAATCGACCCGAACCCCAATGTCATCTACCCGCTCTACTTGTATTTCCTGGTGCTCGCCATCGTGGGCGTCACCATCCTGGTGAACCGGCGCCTCGAAGATTCCCATATCGGCCGAGCCTGGGAGGCCATCCGCGAGGACCAGACGGCGGCGCAGGCCATGGGCGTTCCCCTGGTCCGGACGAAGCTCCTCGCCTTCGCCTGCGGGGCCTCCTTCGCGGGGGCGGTGGGCGTCCTCTTCTCCGCCAAGCAGGTCTTCATCAACCCCGAGTCCTTCACCTTCATGGAGTCCATCGGGGTGCTCGCAATGGTGATCCTGGGCGGCATGGGCTCCATCCCGGGCGCTGTGCTCGGGGCCACCGTGGTGACCGTGCTCAACCTCCAGGTGCTCAAGGGCCTCTCCCTCTGGCTCAACGAACTACGCAACGCGGGCACCACGATTTTCGGCTGGAGCCTCACCAACCTCCCCACCCAGCTCGAGCCCGCCAAGTACGAGCGGATGGTGTTCGGCTTGATCCTCGTCCTCATGATGATCTTCCGGCCCCAGGGCATCCTGCCCGCTCGCCGGCGCCACCGCGAGCTCGCGGACCGGTCGGCGGGCGAGCCCCACTGACGGCATGGGCATCATCCTCGAGGCCCGCGGCATCTCCAAGCGCTTCGGCGGCCTCACCGCGCTCGACACGCTCGACTTCACCCTGGAAGAGGGCCAGATCGCATCGATCATCGGTCCCAACGGCGCGGGCAAGACGACCTTCTTCAACGTCTTCACGGGCATCTACGTGCCCGAGGAGGGCTCCGTCACCTTCCGCGGAACCGCGGTGCTGGGCAAGCGCCCGGACCAGATCACCGCGCTCGGGATCTGCCGCACCTTCCAGAACATCCGCCTCTTCACGAACATGACGGCGGTCGAGAACGTGCTGGTCGGCATGCATTGCCGCGTTCCCCTGGGTCTGTGGGACGTGCTCGGACGCGGCCCGCGCTGGGCGCGGGAGGAAGCCGCCCTCTGGGCGCGCGCCGAAGACCTTCTGGCCCTGGTGGGGCTCCACGCCAAGGCCAATGAGCTGGCCCGCAACCTGCCCTACGGCGACCAGCGACGGCTCGAGATCGGCCGGGCCCTGGCCTCCCGCCCCTCCCTCCTCCTGCTCGACGAGCCCACCGCGGGCATGACGCAGGGGGAAGCGCGCGGACTCATGGCCCTGCTCCGACGGCTGGTCCGCGAGCTCTCGCTCACCGTGCTCCTCATCGAGCACAACATGCGCGTGGTGATGGAGGTCTCCGACCGGGTGACCGTGCTCGACTACGGCCAGAAGATCGCCGAGGGGCTGGCCGCGGACGTCCAACGGAATCCGCGCGTGATCGAGGCCTATCTCGGCCGGAAGAAGTGGACACCCGCCGCCGGGGGCGCCGGTGGCTGAGGCCGGCATGCTCGAGGTGCAGGATCTCCACGTCTTCTACGGCGAGATCCACGCCCTCAAGGGCGTGTCCTTCCGGGTGGCCCAGGGGGAGATCGTCACCCTCCTCGGCAATAACGGGGCCGGCAAGACCACCACGCTCAAGACGGTGTCGGGCCTGCTCCCCGCCCGCGGTGGCGACGTGCGCCTGAACGGGGCCTCCCTCCTCGGGATCGCCTCCCACGACATCGTGCTCCGCGGGATCACCCATGTCCCCGAGGGACGGCGCATCTTCAACCGTCTCACCGTCTTCGAAAACCTCGAGATGGGCGCCTACACGCGCTCGGATCGGGGGGTCGCCGAGGACGTCGAGCGCGTCTTCTCGATCTTCCCGCGTCTCAAGGAGCGGCGTGTCCAGGTGGCAGGCACGCTCTCGGGCGGCGAGCAGCAGATGCTGGCGATCGGTCGCGCCCTCATGGCCCGCCCGCGACTGCTCCTCCTCGACGAGCCGTCCATGGGGCTGGCCCCCGTCCTCGTGGAGCAGATCTTCGAGACCGTGCAGACCATCAACCGGCAGGGCGTGACTATTCTCCTCGTGGAGCAGAACGCGGCGATGGCGCTGTCCATCGCCGGCCGCGCCTATGTCCTCGAGACGGGACTGGTGGCGCTCCAGGGCGCCGCCGCCGAGCTGGCCGGCAATCCCGAAGTCCGCCGCGCCTATCTGGGCGAGGCATGAACGGAGGCACACTGTGAGAACGCAGGGTCTGACGTTCGATGAGCACCAGATCGGCGCCCGCTACGAGACGCTTGCCCGCACCGTCTCGGAGGCGGACATCTGCGCCTTCGTCAACCTCTGCGGGTTCAACGAGCCCCTCTTCTACGACATGGAGTACGTCGCGCGCGAGTCGGTCTTCAAGGGCAAGCCCTCACCGGGGGCCTTCACCTTCTCCCTCTCCGAGGGGCTCATCATGCAGACGGGGCTGATCCACGGCACCGGGATGTCCTACCTGGGGGGCGAGATCCGCATCGTGGCCCCCGTGCTCGCCGGCGACACTGTCCGCGTCGCCGTCACCATCGCCGACAAGCGCGAGACCAAGAAGCCCGACCGCGGCATCGTGACCTACACGCACACCGTGACCAATCAACGAGGCGAGGTCGTCCTGGAGGCGCAGGTGAAGCGCATGATCAAGCGGGTGCCGGCCCGGGGCTGATGCGGATCCTCGGCGGGGAGGACCTCCAGCGGCTCCTCGCCCCGGCCGACGTCATCCGTGCCGTGGAAGGGGCGTTCCGCGAGTCGGCGGCGGGGCGCGCGCGGACCCTGCCTCGCGCGGTGATGCCCATGCGTGGCACCGGCCTCTTCCTCGCCATGGTGGGAAGCCTCCCCCGGCCGCGCGCCCTTGGCACCAAGCTCATTACCGTGGTCCCGAAGAACCGGGGGCGGGGGCTCCCGACGATCCACGCCTCCTATCTCCTCACGGACCCCGAGACGGGCGCGCCCCTGGCCCTCATGGAGGCGGGTTTCCTCACCGCGCTCCGGACCGGCGCCGCCTCGGCGCTGGCCGCGCGCTACCTAGCGCGGCGCGACAGCAAGATCGTGGCCTGCTTCGGCGCGGGCGTGCAGGCCCGCTCCCAGCTCCTCTGCCTCCAGGCGGTGTTCCCGATCGAGCGCGTCAGCGTGGTTGGCCGAGACGCCGAGCGGGTCCGCGCCTTCGCGGAGCGCATGGCGCGCGAGCTCGGCGTTCCCGTCGAGGCCGTCCGCGACCGGCGGGCGGCAGTAGCCGAGGCCGACCTCGTGACCTGCGCCACCACGTCGCCTAGCCCGGTATTCGACGGGCGCGACGTGCGACCGGGCACCCACGTGGACGCGGTGGGCGCGTTCCGGCCCACTACCAGGGAGGTGGACACCACGCTCGTGCGCCGGGCCCGCGTGGCGGTGGACACCTACGAGGGGGCCTGGGAGGAGGCGGGGGACATCCTGATTCCCCTCAAGGCCGGCGCCATCTCGCGCCGGCACGTCCGGGCCGAGCTGGCCGAGCTGGTCTCCCGCCGGAAGCGGGGGCGCACCTCGCGAGACGAGATCACCTTCTTCAAGTCGGTGGGCTTCGCCCTGGAAGATGCGGCTACGGCGCGCCTGGCTTATGATCGAGCCGTGGCGGCGAGCATCGGCACCGAGGTGTCACTCTGAGGGAGTCCGGGCGCATCGTCCAGATCAGCGTGTCGTCGGGCGGTGTCCCCAAGCGCGCCGTCGAGTCGGCGGAGGTCACCGTGGGCGGCGTCTCCGGCGATGCCCAGCGCAACCGCGAGCACCACGGCGGCCCCGACCGCGCGCTCTGCCTCTTCTCGATGGAGCGGATCCGCGCCCTCCAGGCCGAGGGACACTCCATCACACCCGGCCAGATCGGCGAGAACCTCACTGTCGAGGGGCTCGACTGGAACGCGGTGACGCCGGGGGCCCGTCTGCTTCTCGGCGAGGAGGTCCTGGTGGAGGTCACCCGCTACACCAGCCCCTGCGTCAATATCCAGGCCTCGTTCACGGGGGGCGACTACGCGCGCGTCTCCCAGAAGCGGCACCCCGGCATGAGCCGCGTCTACGCGCGGGTGCTGCGGAGCGGCGCGATCCGCCGCGGTGACCCCGTGCGTCTCCTGCCGTGACCCTCCGTACCGCCGACGTCGTCATCATCGGCGGCGGGGTCATCGGTGTCTCGATCGCCTTCCAGCTCGCCGGCCTCGGCCTCCGGCGGGTGCTCGTCCTTGAGAAGAAGTTCATCGGCTCGGGAGGCACCGGCCGCTCGGTGGGGATCATCCGCCAGCTCTATCCCACCCGCGAGACGAGCGAGATGGTGCTCCGCTCGCTCGCCGTCTTCGAGCGCTTCGGCGAC
>JBKPDT010000225.1:0-4824 GCA_046728035.1 Candidatus Methylomirabilota bacterium
GAGCGCCGGACTGCTGCTCTTCCGCGAGGCCGATGGAGGGCGCGAGGTGTTGCTGGTGCACCCGGGTGGGCCTTTCTGGGCGAAGAAGGACGCGGGCGCCTGGTCCATCCCCAAGGGCGAGATCGGCGAGAGGGAAGATCCGCTCACCGCCGCCCGGCGCGAGTTCGAGGAAGAGACGGGGGTACGCCCAGTGGGCGAGGCGCTTGCCCTCGAGCCGAGGCGCCAGCCGGGCGGGAAGATCGTTTACGCGTGGGCGATGCGAGGTGATCTCGATCCCGCCGCCGTGAAGAGCACGACCTTCTCCATGGAGTGGCCCCCCCGATCGGGCCGACAGCAGGAGTTCCCGGAGATCGATCGCGCCGAGTGGTTCACGCTGGAGGAGGCGCGCACGAAGATCTTGAAGGGGCAGGTGGCGTTCCTGGACGACCTCGAGCGGGTCGCCGGCCAGGAGCGGTGCTAAGGCAGGATCGCGCTGACCTCGACCCGGGCGGAGGGAAGCGCGAGCAGGGCGATCGAGTCCGGCGGCCTGAACAGCTCGGCTGACGTGTAGCGCCAGCCATAGAGCGCGACCGAGTCAGGCCGAGGATCCCGGTAGACCTCCACGACGCGATCGACGAGGTTGACGATCCAGTAGTCGGCGACTCCGGCGCGCGCGTAGAGACTGCCCTTCACCTCGCGATCGAACTCGAGACTCGATTCCGCAACCTCGACCGCGAGAGCGGGCCGTCCGGGATGCGCTTCCCGGTAGCTTCTGGGAGGGCCGCTGACGACGGCCAGGTCGGGCTCGGGTTCCGATTCCTCGTCCAGCGCCACCGGCATTTGAGCCCGAACGTACCAGCCCGATGGAAGGATGGCCCGTAGCGCTTCATCGGCCACGCTGATCCCGGTGGCATGGTAGCTGCCCTGAGGCTCGGCGACCAGCAGCTGGCCGCCGATCAGCTCGACGGGCTTACCGTGGAAGAGCCCCAAGTCGACGAGCCTCTCGTAGTCGCTCCGCTTCCAGTGCCAGGTGGTCAATGGCTGCTGCGTCATCGCATCAAGCCTAGCCAGGTTCCATGCCCCGCGCAACGTCCTCGAAGGGATACTCCGTTGGCTCGTGCTAAATTCCCCGGAGTGTCAAGCATGCTCAAGCTCGCGGTCACGGGACTCAGCGTATTGTTCCTCGCGTCGTGCGCGACGGCGCCCCCGGCGCCGCCCGCGGCCCGCGCGGAGCTCGCGCCGACGGGCAAGCTGCGCGTGGGCATCAACCGCGAGAACGTGCTCCTCGCGACCCGTGATCCGGCGACGGGGGAGCTCCGCGGCGTCGCCCCCGACCTAGCGCGGGAGCTGGGCCGGCGCCTCGCGCGGCCTATCGAGTGGGTCTCCTATGACTCCGCCGGCAAGATGGCCGAGGCGGTCAAGACCGGCGCCTGGGATGTCGCCTTTCTCGCCTCCGATCCCGCCCGCGGGAACGAGATCACCTTCAGCCCGGCCTACCTGGAAATCACGGGCGTGCCGCAGTCGATCGGCACGCCTAAGGGCCGGGAAGCCGGCGCCCGGTATCTCCGCGAGTTCGTCGAGAACGTGAAGGCACGAGGGATGGTCGCCGAGGCGATTGCCCGGCATCGTGTGCCGGGGGTGGCGGTCGCGCCGTAGGCGAATCGCGCGACGTCAACCCCCTTGCGCGCTGAGCTGCCCCTTGAGCACCTTGCCCGTCGCGCTCTTGGGCAGCGTGGCGACCACGGTGACACGCCGCGGATACTTGTAACCCGTCAGCCGCTCGCGGCAGTGCGCGATGAGCGCCTCCGGCTCCGCGGCCGCGCCCGCGCGTAGCGTGACGAAGGCCGCGACCTCCTCCCCCAGGTCCGCGTGGGGCACGCCCACGACCGCGGCCTCAGCCACGGCGGGGTGGGTGAGCAAGGCCGCCTCGACCTCGCCCGGCACCACCGAGTAGCCCCCCCGCAGGATCAGCTCCTTCTTCCGCCCGGCGATCGTGACGAAGCCGTCGGCGGAGATGGTGGCGAGATCGCCCGTGTGGAACCAGCCGTCGGCGAGCACCGCGCGCGTCTCGTCGGCGTTCTCGAGGTAGCCGTCCATCGCCGCGGGGGTGCGGATCCACATCTCGCCGGTCTGGCCGGCGCCCAAGGCGCGCCCCGCCTCGTCCACCACGCGCACCTCCACCCCCGGCACGGGACGCCCGATGGACTCCGGCACCTCGCGGGGATCGTCGGCGAGGAAGGAGATGGGGCGGAAGAGCTCCGTCATGCCGTAGCCGCGCAGGATGCGGACGCCCGTGCGCCGTTGCCATTCTTCCGCGAGGTCCCAGGGGCAGGGGGCCGCGCCGGACACGGCGTGGCGGAGGGTCGTCAGATCGGCCTCGGCGAGGCCGGGGGACTCGAGCAGGCGGCGGAACATGGTGGCCACCGCGGGCAGCACGGTGACGCGGTGGCGCGCGATGGCGGCGAGCACGGCGGGCGGCGAGAAGGGCTCCACGATGGCGACGCGGGCGCCGGCGAGGAGAGGCGCGAGCAGCGCGCCGTTGATCCCGAAGGAATGCGAGAGGGGCAGGGTGGCGAGCACGCAGTCTGCCGGAGAGAGCATCATCACGGGTCCCGCCCAGGACTCGAGCGCGGCATCCAGCGCGGCATGGGAGAGGACGGCGCCCTTGGGCCGGCCGGTGCTGCCCGAGGTGTAGAGGATGAGGGCGGCTGACCGCGGGTCCACCGGGCGCGCCCATTCCTCCATCTCGCCCTGGCCCTCGCCCACCGCGTCGAGCGTGAGGCGGGGCCTGAGATCGGCGAGGATGCGCGCGCGCTCATCCGCCGAGAGCATCGGGTTGAGGGGGGTCACGGTGGCGCCCGTGCCGAGCGCTCCGAGCAGCGCCACGGCGAAGCGCCAGCCGTTGGGGAGCGTGATGGCCACGCGATCGCCGGGACCGATGCCGTCGGCGGCGAGCCGGCGCCCCACGCCGCCGGCGCGCCGGCCCAGGCCGCGCCAGGTGAGGACGCGGTCGGCTTCGAAGACCGCATCCTCGTCCGGCCGGGCCTGCGCCGCTTCTACAAGGGCGGCCAGCACGCCGGGCACTCGCGGGGACGCCACGCCGGGAGCGCCCCGCTACAGCCCGAAGGCCTTGAGATCGATTCGCTGGGCCACCTCGGGCGGCACGCGGTGCCGTGGCGTGTAGGCGGCAAGCGAGGGCTTGGCCGTCGCGTCCACTCCCCACTTCGCAGAGTAGCCGTCCTCCTTGGTGGAGGGATCCAGATCCGATCCGCGCGCGTGCGTGATCACGGTGATGTCGCGGTCGGGCTGGCAGCGGGTGGCAAGCGCCCAGTTCACCTGGCGGTCGTCGAAGACATCCACGTCGTGGTCGACGATGACCACGCGCTTCATGTAGAGGTCGGCGCCCAGCACGGCGAGGATGGCGTTCTTGGCCTGGCCGGGCAGGCGCTGCTCGATGGAGACGTAGCAGGTGAAGGGCCCGGGGACGCGCACCGCCTTCACCGAGGGCACCATGGCCCGTACCGCGCGGTAGAGATTGGCCTCCATGGGGATCGTGGACAGCAGCAGATGGTCGAGATGGGCCACCGTGATGTCCTGGAACCAGGCGCCCGCCCGATGCGTGATGGCCTTCACCTTTACCACCTCACGGTCGCGCTGGCCGAGGCTGTAGCCGGTGAACTCGCCGAAGGGACCTTCCGGCGTGCGCGCGCCGGGCAGGATCTCGGCCTCGATCACCATCTCGGCGTGGGCCGGCGCGAGGACGTCGGAGGTCTCGCACTTGACGAGCTCGAGGGGCTCCCCGAGAAGGGCGCCCATGATGGCGCGCTCGTCCTCGTCGATCGACCCGATCGCGAGGGAGCCGAGCGCGATCGCGGGGTGGACGCCGATGGCGAACGCCACCGGGAGCGCCTCCCCCCGCGCCTCGGCGATGCGCTGGAACTCCCAGAGGTGCTTGCCCAGCGTGAGGTGAATCGACGTGGTGTCGCGCCCCTTGATCATGAGGCGGTTGTAGGCGCAGTTCCACGTCTCGCTCGTGGGGTCCTTGGCGAAGGAGATGGCCGAGGTGAGATAGACGCCGGCGTCGCCCTCGTGATGGACGATCTGAGGCAGATCGTGCAGATCGATCTGGTCCCCCTTGAGGATGACGTCCTTGACCGGGCCCTTGGCGACCACCCGCGGCGGCACCGGCTTCTCCATGGCGGCCAGATAGGTCCGCAGCATCTCGCCGGGCGCGCAGCGCAGGGCGGCGGCCAGGCGCGAACGGCTCGCGTGGAGGTTGGTCAGCACCGGGAAGCGCGTGCCCTTCACCTTCTCGAAGAGGAGGACGGGCCGGCGCTTCGCCTCGCGCTCCAGCTTCACCACGATGGCGGTGATCTCGTAGGCCGGGTCCACCTCCTGGGTGACGACCTGGACGTCGTCCCCCTTGCGCGTCTTCACGGCATCGAGATAGCTGCGGAGGTCCTGGGCCATGGGCTGTCTTCCTTCGCCCGGCTAGAAGCCGTAAAGGCGGCGGCAGTTGTCGCCGAGCACCTTCTGCTTCTGCGCCTCGGTGATGTCGCCGCGCATGCGGATCTCGTCGATAGACCCGGGGTACGAGTTGTCCCAGTGGGGGAAGTCGGAGGCGTAGACGATCTGGTTCTCGCCCACGAGCTTGAGGGCCTGGGGCAGCAGCCACTCGTCCGCCTCGCAGGAGAAGAAAATGTTGCCGCTCCGGCAGTAGGCGCTGGGCTCCTTCTTGAGCGCGGGAGCCTCCGGCGCTCGCTTGGCGTACTCGTCGTCCATGCGCTCCATCCAGTAGGGGGCCCAGCCGCAGCCTGCCTCGAGGAAGGCGAGCTTGAGCGCGGG
>JBKPDT010000226.1:0-11145 GCA_046728035.1 Candidatus Methylomirabilota bacterium
GCCTCCGCGCGCGCGAGAGGCCCCGCGCACGAAGCGGTCTGGGCCGGGAGGGGGGCGGGGGCCGCCACTAGCGGGCGTACCGCGGCCGGACGGTTCGCCGCGGGCGTCGCCTGTCCCTTGGCCCGGGCATCGACTACTCCCCGAAGGCCGACGCCGCCCGGCGGCGGCTCCGGGGTCACCACCACCGCAAGGAGCATGAACAGCGCGATGCTGGCCCCTTGCGATGGTGGCATGGCGGCTCTAGTTCGTGGCTTTCCGGAGAGCCGCGATGCGGTCGTCGGTCGCCGGATGAGTCGAGAAGAATCCGCCCTCGCTCCCGCCCTCGGTGCTGATGAGCCAGGCCAGCGTCTCCTCCATCACCTTGGGCGAGTATCCGGCCCGCTTGAGGAGCTCCGCCCCGTGCGCGTCGGCCTGATATTCCTCGTGGCGGCCGTAGGCGCGGGCGATCAGGGTGCCGGCCACCGGGGCGAGCTGACCGCTACCGGGGACGATCTGATCGAGAATCACCATGCCGATGGCAAGGCCCGTCTGCAGGCGCTGCTGCTTGGCCACGTGACCCAGGTCGTCATGGGCCACCTCGTGGGCGAGGACGCCGGCGAGCTGCTGGTCATTGGCCTTGCGAAGGAGCCCGGTCGTGACGAGGAACTGCCCGTCGCCCGCGCTGCCCGCGTTGACGTGGTCGTCGGCCACGATGCCGACCTTCACCTGGTTGAGGGGCCGCTTGTTGTCGGCGGCCTGGATCAGCGGCACCATGATCCGCTTGAGCCGTTCAGCCTGGGCAGGATCGAGCTTGGCAGTGGAGGGTGGAGCGGTTGCCGTGGGTCGGGTGCTGCCGGAAGAGGGCGACGGGCTCGACACCGGCGTTGCGCACCCGGCGGCCAGGATGAGCGCGGCGAGGAGTGCGGCGAATGTCGTCTTCATGGCCGGTTACCCGCTCGTCTTGACGCTGAGGTTGTTGATCACCGCGTTCACGCCCTTGACGCTCCAGGCGATGGTGGTGGCGCGCTGCTTCATCTCCTCGCTGTCGACCACGCCGTTGAGGTAGACCGTCCGCAGGTTCGTGTCGACGTCTACTTTGGTGAGGGTGGAAACCTTCTCGGCGGCGAGCTTGGACTTGATCTGGGCGGTGATGGTCGCGTCGTCCATGTTCTCGCCCGCGGTCTTGCCACTGGTGGACGAGCATGCGGCGAGCATCAGCAACGCCAGCATGGCGATGGATAGCACTCTCAGATGTCGCATGACTACGCCTCCTCCAGCTCTTCGATCAGGGTCAGCAGCTCGTCGGCGTGTTCCTCCTCCTTGGCGAGGATGCTTTCGAGGATGCGCCGGGTGGTGGGGTCGTGGTCGCCGATGTAGTGGATCATCTCGGTGTACGACTCGATGGCGATGCGCTCGGCGACGAGGTTTTCCTGGATCATGAAGATGAGGTCGTCGCCCTCCACGTACTCGCTGTGCGCGCGGGCGGCGAGGCCGTCAGGGTTGAAATCGGGGGCACCGCCGAGCTGGATGATGCGCTTGGCGAGCTCGTCGGCGTGGTTTTGCTCTTCCTGAGCGTGCTGAAGGAATTCGTCGGCGACAGCCTGGGCGTGGATACCCTTGGCCGTGAAGTGGTGGCGCCGGTAGCGGAGGACGCACACGAGCTCGGTAGCGAGCGCGGTGTTGAGAAGCTTGACGACGGTGTCGACGTCCGCCCGATAGCCCTCGGTGACAGCACCGGCTTCCATGTGCTGGCGCGCCCGCCGCCGGAGCTCCTTGACGTCCGAGAGAAACTCACCCTTTCCCGTTCGGTCCTGCGGCTGCGTGTCCCGGTTGTTCACCGCGGTTCTCCTTTCAAATGCGCACGTCATACGCATGGTCCCGTGACGCTTCTTATTGGGGCAAGCGGTGTGCCAGCCATGGTGCCCCGTGCGGGGAGGACTGAAACGGCCGGAATCTCTTGCCGGGGACGGCGAAGCTCGAACGGGCCGGGAGGGACGCCGGCGGAAGGCCATGTCGCCAGCGGGTAAAACGTTCCGCGGCCGGTAGTCCTGACCCGGCGCTCGGCCCGCCCACAGAAATGGGGGAACTAGCGGGGTGAGGAGTTCCGCGGCGCCCGGGCACTGGCACGAAACATGCCCGACAAGACGGCATGAGACGGTTCCTCGGATCCGCCGTGGCCTTCACTTGCTCACTGTTCATGGCTTTGTCGGCATGCGCTCATGTTCAGCAGCCGATCGTCGTGCCGCAGATGGCGGTCACCGACCCCGCCTTCGTGCCAACCATGGAGGCGTACACGAACGCGGCGGTGAGCGCAGGCAACCGCGTTGACGTGCTTCTCAACGGCGATCAGATCTTCCCCGCTCAGGTGGAGGCGATCCGCGCCGCCCGCAAGTCGCTCACCTACGCGCAGTACTTCTATGAGGACGGCCGTCCCGCCGTGCAGATCGTCAAGGCCATCAGCGAGCGCTGCCGTGCGGGCATCCGCGCCCGCGTGCTCCTCGACGGGTTCGGCAGTCTCAGGATGCCCCCCGAGCTGACCCGGGAGCTGGAGACCTCGGGGTGCCACGTCGCGACGTTCCGGCCGCTCACCCCCTGGACCATCGACAACGCCAATAACCGGAACCACCGGCGGGTCCTCGTGGTGGACGGCCGGATGGGCTTCACCGGCGGCTCCGGCGCCAGCTCGAAATGGATGGGGGACGGCCGCCAGAAGGGCCAGTGGCGGGAGACCGACGTTCGCCTGGAGGGGCCGGTGGTGAACGACCTGCAGGGGGCGTTCGCGGAGAACTGGCTGGAGGCGACCGGCGAGATGCTGGGCGGCGAGGCCTTCTTCGGGCCGCAGCCCGCGCGGGGGACCGTGGTGGCGCAGGTGGTGCGGAGCTCGCCGGCCAGCGGGAGCCTCGCGGTCTACAACATGTACCTGCTCGCGATCTCGTCCGCGCGCCGCTCGATCTACCTCACCAACCCGTACTTCCTCCCCGACGACCGCATGACCCAGAGCCTCGTCGAGGCGCGCGGCCGCGGAGCCCGCGTGGTCCTTCTCCTCCCCGGCGCCATCGACAACAACATCGTCCGCCAGGCCAGCCGGGCGGGCTTCGGTCGTCTCTTGGACGCGGGCGTGGAGATCTACGAGTACCAGGCCGGCCTGCTCCACGCCAAGACCATGGTGGTGGACGGCCGGTGGGCGACCATCGGCAGCGCCAACGTGGACAATCGCTCGTTCGCGCTCAACGACGAGGTCAACCTCGCCATCTACGACAGCGCGATGGCGGGACGGCTCGAGAAGATCTTCGCGGAGGACCTTGCCCACTCGCGTCGGGTGGACGAGCGGCGCTGGCGCGCACGGGGGCCGGTGAGCCGGCTGCTCGAGGTGCTCGCCGTGCCGTTCCGCGACCAGCTGTGATCGCGGCGCGGCTCATCGCGCTGACCCTCGTCGCGCTCGTCCTCGGCACGTCGTTCTGCCACGTGCTGGAGATGCCGGCCAAGCTCGCCTACGACGGCCGGCTTTACGTCACGCTCCAGACCACCCTCTACGCCCACTTCGGCCCGCCCGGTGTGGGCGGGTTCGTGGAGCCCGCCGCCATCCTGGCCGTCGCCATCGTGGCGTTCCTCGCCCGCGGGCGTCGCCCCGCTCTCCCGCTCACCCTCGGGGCGGGGGCCTGCCTCCTGGTCGCCTTCCCGGTGCTCTTCTTCGTCCTCACCGAGCCCATCAACGTCGCCTTCCGCGAGACCGCCGCGACCGGTAACCTGCCGCTGGAGTGGGAGCGGCTGCGGTGGCTGTGGGAGGTCTCTCACGCCGCGCGGTTCGCCTTCCACCTTGCCGCGTTCGGGCTCCTCGCACTGTCGGCGTTGCTGGAGACCCGCTACTCGGCCTCGTCGCCCATGTTCGGCGAGGGCCCGCCGTCGATGACCATGGTGGCTCCGTTCATGAACGAGGAGGCGTCGGAGGCCAGGAAGACGCAGGGGTAGGCAATCTCCTCCACGCGACCCCAGCGGCCGATGCCCACCCGGTTGGCCACCCCGTCGTAGATCTTCTTGGCGTCGGGGTTGGTCTTGTGGAGCACGTCGAGGTAGCCCTCGGTCTCCACCGGCCCGGGAGCGATGCAGTTGACACGGATGCCCTTGCGCCCCCACGCCATGCCGAGGGTCCGGGTGAAGTTGATGACGGCGGCCTTGGACGCCCCGTAGTGGGACATCATGGACGAGCCGTAGACGCCCGCGACGGAGGAGATGTTGATGATGACCCCGCCGCCCTGCGCCATCATCTGCCGCCCCGCCCACTTGCAGCCGAAGAAGACGCCGTTGAGGTTGATGCCCACCACGGTATTCCACCCGTTGGCGGAGATGTCTTCGACCTTGGCCCGGAAGGAGGCGCCGGCGTTGTTGACCATCACGTCGAGCTTGCCGAGGTCCTTCGCCGTCTTCTCCACGAGGCTTTTCACTGCGTCCTCCTGGCGCACGTCGACGGCCTGCGCGAAGGTGCGGCGCCCGAGCTTACGGATCTCGGCGGCGACGGGCTCGAGGTGCTCGATCTTCCGGCTGGCGATGACGACGTCCGCCCCCGCCCGGGCGTACTCGACGGCGATGGAGCGTCCGATGCCGACGCCGCCTCCGGTGACGATCGCGACCTTGCCCTCGAGCGAGAACGGCGATGTGGCCATAGCAGTCTCCATGTTGAGCGTGGGACAAGCGGTTAGTGCGGCGCGCGGAGCTACGTGTTCGGGACCGACGAATTATACTCCGCCGCTGATGCGGAGGAAGGGCGCGGGCATCGGGCTCTCGAAGCGCACGGGCGTGCCCGAGCCGGGATGCACGAAGCCCAGGATGGTCGCGTGCAGGCAGACGCGGCCGAGGGGATCGCGGCGGCTCCCGTGCCGCGCATCGCCCACCACCGGATGCCCGATGGCCGCGAGCTGGACACGGATCTGATGCCGGCGCCCGGTGCCGAGCACGATGTCGATGAGGGTGGCGTCGCGCCAGCGCTCGCGCACGCGGTAACGGGTGATGGCCTCGCGCCCGGCCCGGCGCGGGCCCCACGCGATGCGGACGCGGTAGGCGGCATCCTCACCGACCCGGTCCGTCAGGGTCTGCGAATCCTTCCGCATCACCCCCTCGACGACGGCGACGTAGCCGCGGTCCACCGTGCGTGCCGCGAACTGGGACTGGAGGGCGGCCTTGACGGTGGGCGTCTTGGCCACGACGAGGAGGCCGGAGGTCTCGCGGTCGAGCCGATGGACGATGAAGGGCCGGCCGGACGGCCGTCCCGCCGCGAGGAGGTCCCAGAGGATGCGGTAGAGGGTGCGCTCGCGCTCCCGCTCGGTGGCGATGGTGAGAAGACCCGGCGGCTTGTCGACGACGAGGAGGTGCTGATCCTCGTGGGCGATGCGAAGGCCGAGGGGGAGCGGCGCCGTCCGGACGGGATCGCGCGTGGCCGGGCCGAGGGTGACGCGGTCTCGCGCGGTGACGACGAGGCGGGGATCCCGCACCACCTCGGCGTTGAGCCGAACCCGGCCCGCCGCCAGCCACTGCTTCACGGAGCGACCGGAGGAGCCGGGGAACTCCGCGTGCAACCGCTCCGCCAGCGTGCTCACCCCTTCACCCTAACCCTCTCCCTCGTCAAGGGGGAGAGGGTTAGGGTGAGGGGAAGGGTGAGGGGTCATTCCCCCCGAAGGACGGCGAGCGGCTTCTGACCGAGCAGGCGATGGCTGCCGAGATAGCCTACCGTGAGGGCGAGGAGGGTCGCGCCCGCGACCCCGGCGACGAGGGTGGCGGGCTGCCACAGCCAGGGCACCTCGAGGAGCCAGCGCTGGACACCCCAGGCGAGGGTGGCGGCCAGCGCGGTGCCGGCCAGGCCCGCCGCGGCGCCGAGGAGCGCGTACTCCACCGCGAAGGTCCGGGCCACGAGACCCCGTTTGGCACCGAGCGCCTTCCAGATCACCGACTGGTAGAGCCGCTCGTGGCGCGTGATGGACAGCGCGCCGGCGAGGACGACGAGGCCGGCGAGGATGCTCACCGCGGCGACGAGGCGCACCGCGAGGGCGATCTGGTCCACGAGGGCGGCCACGCGCTCGAGCACCTCGCGGACGGGGATCGCCGTGACGTTGGGGAAGGCGGCGACCACGGTGGCCTGGAGGCGATCGGCCTGAGCGGGCGCGACCTGGGCGGTGGCGATGAAGGTGCTCGGCGCCCCGTCGAGCGCGCCCGGCGAGAAGATCACGAAGAAGTTGGCGCCGAACGTGCGCCAGTCCACCTTCCTGAGGCTCATCACCCGCGCGGTGATCGGAACGCCCTGGATGTCCCAGGTGAGCGTGCTCCCCACGCGCACCCCGAGGTTCTTCGCGATCTCCTCCTCCACCGACACCAGGGGCTCGCGCGCCGCCTCCGCCGCCGTCCACCAACGACCGCTCGTTATCTCATCGCGTTCAGGTCGCGGCGCCGCCCAGGTGAGCACGTACTCGCGCGTGAGAAACCAGGCCTCGTCGCGGCGGCCGGAATCGCGCCCGATCGGCGTGCCGTCCACCGCGCCGAGCCGCGCTCGGACGACCGGCATGAGGGTGGGGGCCGCCCCCGCGCGCTCCGTCACCAGACGCGTGAAGGCCGGCGCCTGATCGGGCTGGATGTCGATGAAGAAGAAGGCGGGCGCGCGGGCGGCGCTCGGCCCCGACAGGGATGCCCGGATGCTGCCCTCGAGGAGCGCGACCGCGACCACCAGCATCACCGCCAGGCCGAGGGTGACGAGCACGGCGGCGGCGTGACCGCCCGGGCGATGGAGGTTGGCGAGGGCGTGCCGCCAGGCCACCCAGGGCGCGCGCGGGAGCCGCCGCGCGCCGGCGAGGGCGGCGCGCGCGGCGAGATAGAGGAGCACAAGCCCGCCGGCGAAGCCGACGATGAAGAGCCCGCCCACCTTCCACGAGCCGGCCTGCCAGAGCGCGAGAGCGGCCAGCCCCGCCGCCACCGGCAGCGCAGCCAGGCCGGTGCGCCAGTCCATCGGACGGGACTCGACTTCGTGGCGGAGCAGGAGCGACGCGGGCACCCGGCGGACCTCGGTGAGCGGCGGCAGTGCGCAGAGGAGGGTGACGCCCACGCCCATGCCGATGCCGTGCAGCGCGGCCGCGGGGGTGACGGTCCAGTCGAGGGGGAAGGGAAGCATGCGATTGAGCGCCGGCGCGAGGATCCGCGCGAGGCCCGCCCCCACCAGGGCGCCGGCGAGGCTCCCCGCGAGACCGAGGCCGGCGGTCTGCAGGAGGTAGGCAACGAAGATGCGGCGCCACGGCGCGCCCAGGCATTTCAGCGTGGCGATGGTCGCGATGCGTCGGCGGAGCAGGGCCCGCACGCTCACCGCGACCCCGATGCCTCCGACGAGGAGCGCGACGAGACCGGTGAGGCCGAGATACGTCGTGAGCTGGTCCCAGAAGCGGCGGAGCCCGGGCTGGGCCTGCCGGTAGGTCGCGACGCGGAGGCCGCCATCGCCGAGGCGCGCGGCGAGGGCGTCGCGTGTCGCCTCCACGGGGGCACCCTCCGCCAACCGGAGAAGCGCGCGGTGCCGCACCCGGCTGCCCATCCGCACCAGCCCGGTGGCGGCCAGGTCGGCGTCGGCGATGAGCACACGCGGTCCCAGCGAGAAGAAGCCCACCGCGCGGTCGGGTTCGCTCGTGATGGTGCCGGCGATGCGGAACTCGGCGTCGCCGATTCGCAGCGCGTCGCCCACGGAGAGCCCGAGGCGTGCCAGCACGCCTTCCTGGACGAGGGCGCGCCCGCCGCCGACCAAGTCGGACAGGGGGCGAGCGGGAAGGGTCTCCAGCCGCCCATACAAAGGATAGGCCTGCCCCACCGCCTTGAGCTCTACCAGCAGCACGCGGTCGCCCCCGCCGCCCGCCGGCTGCGCCATGGCGGCGAGCTCGCGAACCCGGACGCTGCGCGCCCCCCCGCCCGCGAGCGCGGCGAGGGCGGTCTCGGACTCGGGGGACAGCGGCTGGCTCGAGCGGACCTCCACGTCGGCGCCCATGAGGCTCTTGCCCGACGCGGCGACCGTGCGCTCGACGCTGCGCCCGAGGCTGCCCACCGCCACCAGCGCGGCCACGCCGAGCGAGACACAGGCGGCGAGGTAGGCGAAGTGGCGTCCCGCGCCGCGCAGCTCGCGCGCGGCATGCCGGACCGTCCACATCAGCGGGCCCTGGGTGAGGGGGAGCCCTCGTCGGAGACCACGCGGCCGTCGCGGAGCGTGACGAGGCGATCGGCATGCGCGGCGAGGGCGGGATCGTGGGTGACGAGCACGAGGGTGCTACCGAGCGTGCGGTTGAGGCCCACGATCAGCTCGATGATCTGCTTGCCGGTGGCAGAGTCGAGATTGCCGGTGGGCTCGTCGGCAAGGAGCAAGCGCGGCCGCCGTACCACGGCGCGCGCCACCGCCACGCGCTGCTGCTCACCGCCGGAGAGCTGCACGGGATAGTGGTCCCCGCGGTCGCCCAGGCCCAGCTCGGCGAGGAGATCGCGGGCGCGTGCGAGGGCGTCCCGCTCGCCCGCCAGCTCCAGCGGCACCGCCACGTTCTCGGCGGCGGTGAGGGTGGGCACGAGGTGGAAGGACTGGAAGATGTAGCCGATGGTGTCGAGCCGAAAGCGGGCGAGAGCGTCCTCGGACAGACGCGTGATCTCCACCCCGGAGACCGTGATGGACCCCGCGGTGGGCTGATCGAGCCCGGCGATGAGACCCAGCAGGGTGGACTTGCCGCTGCCGGAGGGACCCGCCACCGCGACGAACTGACGCGCCGGGATCTCGAGCGACACGTCGGAGAGGACGGACACCGCCCGGCCGCCGCTCGCGAAGCGCATGCCGAGGCCGGCGATGGAAATCATGGTTGGAGCCCATACTACACTAGGGGCATGCGACCTCCCCCGACGCGCGCCGGCGGGATCCGGAGCGCGCGGCGTGGTCTGGCGGCCGCGCTCGCCGTCCTCGCTCTCGCCGCCTCCGCGGCGGCGCAGGGCGAGCCGGTCATCGTCGCCTTCGGCGACAGCCTCACCGCGGGCTATGGCGTCGCGCCGGAAGAGTCCTACCCCGCGCTCCTCGCCGCGCGGCTTCGCGCGGAGGGCTATCCGCATCGCGTGGTCAATGCCGGTGTCTCGGGCGAGACCACGGCCGGCGGCCTTCGCCGGGTGGACTGGGCGCTCAAGCTCAAGCCGGAGATCGTGCTCCTCGAGCTGGGGGCCAACGACGCCCTTCGCGGCCAGGATCTCCGCCAGGTGCGTGCCAATCTCGACGCGATCGTGACGCGCTTCGAGGCAGGCGGAACACGCGTCCTCCTGCTCGGCATGCGCCTGCCGCCCAACTACGGCGCGCGCTACGGCGGCGCGTTCGAGAAGGTCTACGAGGACGTGGCCCGCCAGCGCAAGGTCGCCTTCATGCCCTTCTTCCTCGACGGGGTGGGCGCGGTGGCCCGACTCAACCAGCCTGACGGCATCCACCCCACCGCGGAGGGATACCGCCTGATCGTCGACCGTCTCTGGCCGCATCTCCAGCCTTTGCTTAAGCGTTGAAAAGCAGGCGGTATTCGGCCTAACATGAGGCCCGGTAGCGACGCCGGTCGGCGTTCCGATCCACGACCCTCAGTCAGGGGGACCCATGACCTCCAAGCACGATGAGTACTCGCTGGACGCCAAGTACACCCAGGACGGCGGGCTCGTCTTCCTGTCGGGCATCCAGGCGCTGGTGCGGCTCCCCCTCGATCAACATCGCGCGGACCGTCGCCGCGGTCTTCGCACCGCCACCTTCATCTCCGGCTACCGCGGCTCGCCGCTCGGTGGCCTCGACCAGACCCTCGAGCGCTACGGCAAGCTCCTCGCCGAGCATCACGTCGTCTTCTCTTCCGGGCTGAACGAGGATCTCGGCGCCACCGCCGTCTTCGGCAGCCAGATGGTCAACTCCTTCCCGCGGCCGAAGTACGATGGCGTGCTCGGGATGTGGTACGGCAAGGCCCCCGGCGTGGACCGGACGGGCGATGTGTTCAAGCATGCGAATTACGCCGGTGTGGGGAGGAACGGAGGGGTGATCGCCCTGGCCGGCGACGATCCCATCTCGAAGTCGTCCACCCTGCCCAGCCATTCCGAGTGGGCGCTCTACGACGCGTTCATGCCCACGCTCTTCCCCGGCAACGTGCAGGAGATCCTCGACCTGGGACTCCACGGCTTCATGCTCTCGCGCATCTCCGGGCTGTGGGCAGGTATGAAGATCGTGACCAACGTGGCCGACGAGACCGGCACCGTCGAGGTGTCGCCCGACCGCATCCGCCCCGTCATCCCCACCGTCGAGCTCGACGGCAAGCCCTTCCAGCATCAGATCAACCTCAATATCATCCCGCCTTACGGGCTGGACATGGAGCGCACCATCCACCTCGCGCGAGTGGAGCTCGCCCGCCGCTACGCGTGGGAGAACAAGCTCAACCGCATCACGGTGCCCACGCCGGACGCCTGGCTCGGCATCATGACCACCGGCAAGACCTACTACGACGTGCGTCAGGCGCTCACCGAGCTGGGACTGGACGAGGCGGGCTTGCGCCACGCCGGCGTGCGCATCCTCCAGATGGGCCTCATGTTCCCCATGGAGCCCCGCATCGTGCGCGAGTTCGCGCGGGGGCTCGAGGAGGTCCTGGTCGTCGAGGAGAAGCGGCCCTTCCTCGAGATGTTCGCCAAGGACGTGCTCTACGGCTGGCCGGATCGGCCCCGCGTGGTCGGTAAGCAGGACGAGGAGGAGCGCGCCCTCATCCCCTCCACGGGGGAGCTCGACTCCGACCTGATCGCACGCGCCATCGCCAAGCGGCTGGCCCGCAAGGTGCGCATCGAGTCGGTGGAGGCGCGGATCCAGCACCTCGACGAGCTGAAGCGGCGGCCCCGCGCCCTGACGCTCGCGCGCACGGCCTTCTTCTGCTCGGGCTGCCCGCACAACCGGTCCACCGTGGTGCCCGAGGGCGCGGTGGCGGCTGCCGGCATCGGCTGCCACGGCATGGCGATGGGCATGGACCGCGGCATCATCGGCGTCACCCACATGGGCGGCGAGGGGGCGCAGTGGGTGGGCATCGCGCCCTTCACCGAGACGCCGCACATGTTCCAGAACATCGGCGACGGCACCCTCTTTCATTCGGGCAAGCTCGCCATCGACTATGCGGTGGCCTC
>JBKPDT010000227.1:0-11163 GCA_046728035.1 Candidatus Methylomirabilota bacterium
TTTCCTCTCGGTTTCAACAACCGTACACTTCTCTACGGTTTATGAAAGTACCCGCACCTTCCCTCGCCCCGATCCTGCGGTCCGACACACAGGGCCGGATCCTGGCGCGACTCCTCACCGATCCGAGCAGGAGCTACAACCTCACCGAGCTCCTCGATTGGGCGGGCTCGAGCATGCCCACCGTGCAGCGGGAGATCGGCCGCGCCGAAGAGGCGGGGATCGTGACTACGCAGAAGGTCGGCCCGACCCGGCTCGTCAAAGCGAACCCTGACCACCCGCTGTTCGCCCCCCTCAGCCAGGTGCTGCTCGCCACCTACGGTCCTCCCGCCGTCATCGCCGGGGAGTTCCAACGCATCGACGGCGCCCAAGCGGTCGTGCTGTTCGGGTCGTGGGCTGCCCGCTACGTCGGCCAGCCAGGACGCGCCCCGAACGATCTCGACGTGTTGGTCATTGGCTCACCCGACCGTGACACGGTCGACGACGCCGCAGAGCGTGCTGAGCGCACGATCGGACTTCCGGTGCAGGCCACGGTTCGCACTCGGTCGCAGTGGATTGCCGCGCGCGACAGCTTCATCCAAGAGGTCAAGAGCCGGCCGCTGGTCGTGGTGCTCGCCGACGACGACATCGCCGACGAGCTCCAGCGCATCGCTCACGGTCACGAGGTCCCTGCGTGACGTGGAAGCGTGGCCGGGAGGAGATCGAGCGACTCCTGAACGACGGCGAGCTGGAACGCGTGACGCCAGCCGACGAGGTTTCCAGTCGGCTGGTCGCCAATGCGGAGGCACACGTCGGCCTCGCCAACAAGGGAGTCGAGGGCGACCCCGCCGGTGCGCTCCAGCTCAGCTACGACGCGGCCCGGAAGGCATCCGCCGCGCTCCTTGCCGTCCAGGGACTCCGCTCGACGACACGGGGCGGCCACATCGCCGTGATCGACGCCGTGCGGGCGCAATTCAACGACCGCGGCGGCATGGAAGTCTTCGGCAAGCTCAACCGCCTCCGTCGGCGGCGGAACACGACCGAGTACCCGGACGCGGATTCACCGAGTGTCACGGAGGACGACGCTCGCCAAGCGCTCGCAACGGCGCGAGAGACCATTGACGCAGCGAAGCGAATTATCGAGAGCGGCAGGCTGGACCCGTTCGGGTAGGGCCGGGATGGACGAGCTCGAAGACATCGACCGCCACCCGTCGCAGCTGAAGAAGATGCCGTCGGGATACTTCCGCAGCAACCTCTATGCCACGTTCTGGTTCGAGAAGAACCGGAATAGGCTGCCGGATCTGATCGAGGCGGTCGGTGAGGACAACATCTTGTTCGAGACCGACTTCCCCCACCCGACGTGCATGTACCCCAAACCGCTCGAGACCGTCGCCGAGAAGGTGGCCACACTGTCGCCCGAGGCGCAGCGCAAGATCATGGGCGAGAACGCCCGGAAGCGGTACCGGCTGACCGTGAACCGCGCGCGATGAGGGCGATCGGCCACTGGGTCGACGGCAAGACCGTCGCCGGGACATCGGGTCGCACGGCGCCCGTCTACGACCCGGCACGAGGGGTGCGGGCCGCACAGGTGACCCTCGCCTCCGCCGTCGAGGTCGACACCGCGGTCACGTCCGCCGTCGAGGCCTCGGGGGACTGGGCCGGGTTGCCGTCGAGTAGGCGCGCCGCGCTGCTGTTCCGGCTCCGCGAGCTGATCGACGCCCAGCGGGACGATCTCGCGGCGATCGTCACCCATGAGCACGGCAAGGTGCTGGCCGACGCGCAGGGAGAGGTCGCCCGGGGGATGGAGAACGTCGAGTTCGCCTGCGGCATCCCGGCCCTGCTCGAGGGCTCGCACAGTTCCGAGGTGTCGACCGGCGTCGACGTGCACACCGTTCTGCGGCCGGTCGGCGTCGTCGCCGGCATCACACCGTTCAACTTCCCCGTCATGGTGCCGCTGTGGATGATGGCCAACGCCCTCGCATGCGGGAACGCGTTCGTGCTCAAGCCGTCGGAGAAGGACCCCTCCGCCGCGCTCGTGCTGGCCGAGGTCGTGCAGCGTGCCGGCTTCCCGGACGGCGTTCTCAACGTCGTTCAGGGCGACGCCGAGGCCGTCGACGCCCTCCTGACCCACCCCGGCGTCGACGCCGTGTCGTTCGTGGGGAGCACCGCGGTGGCGCGCCACGTCTACGAGACCGGGACGCGGCACGGCAAGCGAGTCCAGGCCCTCGGGGGAGCGAAGAACCACATGGTCGTGCTCCCCGACGCCGATGTCGAGGCCGCCGCCGACGCGGCGGTGTCCGCCGCCTACGGCTCGGCGGGGGAGCGGTGCATGGCGATCTCGGTCGTCGTCACGGTCGGGCCCGTCGCCGACCCGCTCGTCGACGCCATCGCGGCGCGGATCCCCGACATCGTCGTCGGGCCCGGCGCGGAGCCGGCATCCATGATGGGCCCACTCATCACGCCCGAGCACCGCCACCGGGTCCGGTCGTACGTCGAGGGGGCCGCCGACGAGGGCGCCCGGGTCGTGGTCGACGGCTCCGCCCCGGCCGGCCCCGGGTTCTTCGTCGGTTGCTCGTTGCTGGACGACGTCAAGCCGGGGATGCGCGCCTACGACGACGAGATCTTCGGGCCGGTCCTCAGCGTCGTGCGGGCGGCCACCTT
Source organism: Candidatus Methylomirabilota bacterium (assembly GCA_046728035.1). Taxonomy (GTDB): domain Bacteria; phylum Methylomirabilota; class Methylomirabilia; order Rokubacteriales; family CSP1-6; genus DASRWT01. The sequence continues at coordinate 2,638 of JBKPDT010000227.1, forward strand.
CAACGAGGCCGTCGCGCTGGTGAACGCCAACCCCTACGGCAACGGCGTCGCCCTGTACACGCGTGACGGCGGCGCCGCCCGGCGGTTCGAGCGAGACGTCGAGGTCGGCATGGTCGGCATCAACGTCCCCATCCCCGTCCCGGTCGCCTCCCACTCCTTCGGCGGCTGGAAGTCGTCCCTGTTCGGGGACAGCCCCATCTACGGCCCGGAAGGCATCCGCTTCTACACCCGGCCCAAGGTGGTCACCACCCGATGGCCCGACCCCGCCACGAGCGTGATCGACCTCGGATTCCCCACCAACCGCTGAGCACAGGAATCCGACGACTACGCGCTCGTGATGCCGAGCACGACCTTCCCGACGGCCCGGCCGTCCGCGACGTACCCCAGGGCGGCGGCGTCGAGCTCGAACGCGGCGCCGATGTGCGAAGCCACGCGACGGGAGGCGAGCAGCTCCATCAGTTCGTGCTCGTTGCGCTCGGCATCAGCCGGTGCGTGCGTGACGAAGTCGCGGAACTGGAAGCCGAGCACGTGCACGCCCTTCAGCACGACGACGACGTGCCCGATGCGCTCGGCGACAGGATGTCGATCTAGTCGGGAACTGGTATTCAACCGGATCTGGACATGCACGACCACGCGGCTAAGCTCCGGGCATGTCCCGGGAGACATCCCTTGACAACGATGCGCTGCTCCGCCGGCACGGTCTGAACGTCACGGCCCAGCGTCTGGCTGTTCTGCGGGCGGTGTCCGACCGACCGCACAGCACAGCGGACGACGTCTACACGTTCGTACGGGCCGACATCGGTGCCATCTCGCGTCAGGCCGTGTACGACGCCCTCGCGGCCCTCGGCGACAAGGGCCTCCTGCGGCGCATCCAGCCCGCCGGGTCGCCGGCCCGCTACGAGGATCGGGTCGGTGACAACCACCACCACCTCATCTGTCGAACCTGCAGCCAGCTCGTCGACGTCGACTGTGCAGTGGGCGACACGCCGTGTTTGACGGCCGCCGACGACTCGGGCTACGAGATCGACGAAGCCGAGGTCGTCTACTGGGGCCAATGCCCCGACTGCCTTGCGGAAGCCGCTGTCTCGTCCGGCGGCCGAGAGCGGACACGCAGCGTGCGGCACCAGTTGGGCGGCACAGAGTCGGAGCCCGAGCAACCAAGGTCAAGAGCAGTGAGTCATCAGCAGGAAACAGCGAGAGGAGAGGACCGACATGTCTGACACAGGCAGCGAGAGCGAGAGCCCAGTAATCCCTTCCCCCACTCCCAAGCCGACTCGGCCCAGGACGAACCGGGATTGGTGGCCGAATCAGCTGGACCTGCAGGTTCTCCACCAGCACTCGCCCCGGTCCAATCCGATGGGCGAGGACTTCGACTACGCAGAAGAGTTCAAGACCCTCGACCTCGACGCCCTGAAGCGGGACGTCATCGAGGTGATGACGACGTCGCAGGACTGGTGGCCGGCCGACTACGGCCACTACGGGCCGCTCTTCATCCGGATGTCGTGGCACGCCGCAGGCACGTACCGCATCGCCGACGGCCGGGGTGGTGGCGGCAGCGGCGACCAGCGCTTCGCCCCCCTCAACAGTTGGCCCGACAACGCGAGCCTCGACAAGGCGCGCCGGTTGCTCTGGCCGGTCAAGCAGAAGTACGGCCGGAAGATCTCCTGGGCCGATCTCCTGATATTCGCCGGCAACTGTGCCTATGAATCAATGGGGTTCAAGACGTTCGGCTTCGGCTTCGGGCGAGAGGACATCTGGGAGCCCGAGGAGATCTTCTGGGGCCCCGAGGACACGTGGCTCGGAGATGAGCGCTACAGCGGCGACCGGGAGCTCGCCGGTCCTTTCGGCGCCGTGCAGATGGGCCTGATCTACGTGAATCCGGAGGGCCCGAACGGCAACCCGGATCCGCTGGCTGCCGCCCGGGACATTCGGGAGACCTTCCGCCGTATGGCGATGAACGACGAGGAGACGGTTGCGCTCATCGTCGGCGGCCACACCGTCGGCAAGACCCATGGTGCCGCCCCTGCCGAGTACGTCGGTCCGGAACCCGAGGGTTGCCCCATCGAGGCGCAAGGCTTGGGCTGGAGGAACACCTTCGGCAGCGGCAAGGGCCCCGACGCGGTCACCAGCGGGCTGGAGGGCGCATGGACCAACGAGCCGACGAAGTGGGACAACGGGTATCTCGACAACTTGTTGAAGTACGACTACGAGCTGACGACGAGCCCCGCCGGCGCGAACCAGTGGACTGCCAAGAATCCCGAGGCCCAGGGCACCGTGCCCGACGCTCATGACCCGTCGAAGCGGCACGCCCCCATGATGCTGACGACGGACCTTTCGCTGAAGCTGGATCCGATCTACGCGCCGATCGTGAAGCGCTTCCACGAGAATCCGGACCAGCTCGCGGACGCGTTCGCCAAGGCGTGGTTCAAGCTGTTGCACCGCGACATGGGGCCCGTCTCGCGCTACCTCGGCCCGTGGGTTCCGGAGCCACAGCTGTGGCAGGACCCCGTCCCCGAGGTCGATCATGACCTGATCGGGGACGAGGACGTCGCGGCCCTCAAGGGAAAGCTCCTCACATCGGGACTGTCCATCTCCCAGCTGGTCTCCACCGCGTGGGCGGCGGCGGCAAGCTTCCGCGGCACCGACAAGCGGGGCGGGGCCAACGGGGCACGGATTCGCCTTGCGCCACAAAGGGACTGGGAGGTCAACGACGCGGCCGAACTGGCCAAGGCGCTGCAGACCCTCGAGCAGATCCAGCAGGATTTCAACAGCTCACAGTCCGGTGGAACGAGGGTCTCGCTCGCTGACCTGATCGTTCTGGGCGGATGCGCGGCCGTCGAGCAAGCGGCCAAGAACGCCGGGTACGACATCACGGTGCCGTTCGTGCCGGGGCGCACGGACGCCTCGCAGGAGCAGACCGACGTCGACTCGTTCGGCGTGCTCGAACCGACCGCCGACGGGTTCCGAAACTACCTCCGAGCCGGAGAGAAGTTGTCGCCGGAGACCCTGCTGCTGGACCGGGCCAACCTGTTGACGCTGACCGCTCCCGAGATGACGGTTCTGATCGGCGGCATGCGTGCCCTGAACGCCAACCTCGGGCAGTCCCAACACGGCGTCTTCACCGACCAGCCCGAGACGCTGACCACCGACTTCTTCGTGAACCTGCTCGACATGAGCACGGAGTGGAAGGCATCCGCCTCGTCTGAGAACGTCTACGAGGGTCACGATCGCGCCACGGGCGAGGTCAAGTGGACCGGCACTGCCGTCGACCTCGTCTTCGGTTCGAACTCCCAGCTCCGAGCCCTCTCGGAGGTCTACGCACAGGACGACTCGAAGGAGAAGTTCGTGCGTGACTTCGTGGCTGCGTGGGACAAGGTCATGAGCCTCGATCGCTTCGATCTCGCCTGATCGACGTCCCTGGCTTTGGTGGCCGGTTCGGGTCGAACCGGTCACCAAACCACGATTCGACGCACCACGTGAACCGCTCAGCCGACTCGCGTGGTGCGTCTGTGGTGGCCTTCGTGCACCATGTCTCGCGACAGGTGCGGGGAGATGGGAGGCCAGGATGCACGTTCAGGGGATTGCGTGGGTCGGCACCCGTACGGATCGGTGGTCCGAGACCGTAGAGATGTTCGAGCACCGGCTGGGCCTGCGTCGTCGTGACGACCAGCCCGGCATCGCCGTGTTCACGCTCGACAACGGCGACACCGTCGAGGTCTTCACCACCGACGAGCCCGACCACCGCCACTTCACCACCGGTCCCGTGGTGGGCTTCGCCGTCGACGACATCGAGTCCGGCCGAGCCGAGCTCGAGGCGTCCGGCATCGACGTGCTGGGCCCGATCCAGCGCGGCGGGGGTCTGGCGTGGCTGCACTTCCGGGGCGCCGACGGAACCATCTGGGAGCTCACGGCGAAGGAGGCGTGACGGGCAGTCGAGATCAACGCCGCGCGGGGCCCGCCACGTCGCGGAGCAGCCCGAAGAACCGTCGCGCCGTGTCGTCCCAGGTCGGCAGCCGGCGGCCCCGTTCGAGCGCGGCCGTGGCCATTCGTTGTCGGTAGTCGACGTCGTCGGCCAGCCGCTCGAGCGCGGCCGCAAGGCCCGCGACGTCGCCCGGCCGGAGTACCACGCCCTCGCGGTCGTCGTCGGCCAGGTTCGGCAGGTTGCCCGCCCGCCACCCGACGACGGGGAGGCCGGCGGCCATCGCCTCGCCGTAGACGGTGCCGTAGGGCTCTCGGTAGCTGGGTAGCACGAAGGCGTCGGCGGACCGGTAGAACGCCGCGACCTCTTCGCGCCCGACTGGGCCGTGCACCACCACTCGATCGGACAGATGCGGTCGGGCCAGGCGGGCGCGGATCCGGGAGGCGTACCTGGGATCGACGTCGGTGCGGCCGACCAGGTGCAGCGTCGCCAGGCCCGCCGGCAGCCGCCCGAAGGCGTCGAGCAGGTCGAGGGTGCCCTTGCGCTCGACCCAGTTCCCCACACTGAGCAAGGCCGCCCGCCGACCCTGCCGCAGATTCATCGGTGGGCCGCCCGGTAGGGCGGCCACGTCCCGGCCGGGCGCGACGACCGCGGTGCGGAACCCGGACATCTCGGGCACCAGCGTCCGGCTGGCGAGCATCACGAGATCACACCGGCGGTACAGCGCACGGTCGAGCGCTGTTTGGAGGGCGCGACGGGGCAGCCGATGGTCGATGCCACCGGGGGGCTGGTGCACCATGGCGGCCAGCGGCCGTGGCGGGCGCCACGGGGCGGCGAACGCGGCGGCGATGCTGTCGATCACCAGCACGTCGGCGGGCGCGGCTCGCCTGACGACGCGCCCGGCGAAGACGCCGGGGAGGGGGAACGGAAGCTCCGGCACCCCGAGGAGCTCCACGCGGGCATCGTGCCGAGGCGCCAGTTCGGCCATGCGGCGGTGGTAGAGGTAGCCGCCGGTCAGCTGCTCCGGTGAGCCGAGCGTCACGAGACAGACTGCGAGCATGCGCGTGGTCCATGTCGCCCCGACGGCGTTCGGGGCCGGTGGCCTGTTCGGCGGTGGCGAACGTTACCCGCTCGAGGTCGCACGGGCCCTCGCCTGCGAACCGGGCCTCGACTGCGAGCTGGTGACGTTCGGTCGCACACCGGGCACCCACGCCGAAGCGTCGGGGCTTCGTGTCCGCGTGCTGCGCCCGCTGGCCCATTGGCCCCGGCATCCCGCTCATCCGGTCTCGCCGGGTCTCGTGCCGGCGGTCAGGTCGGCCGACGTGGTCCACACTCATCACTTCCGAAGCACTCCTAGCCGGCTGGCCGCGCTGGTGGCGCGGGCGGCGCGGCGGCCGGGCGCCGTGGTGACGACCGACCACGGCCTGGGCGGCAACGGCTCCGAGGGGGTGTCAGCCCGGCTGTTCGACCGCTTCCTGACCGTGTCCCGGTACTCGGCCGCGACCCTTCGTGCCCCACCCGCCAAGACCCGGGTCGTCTACGGCGGCGCCGACCCCTCCCGGTTCCGGCCCGGGACCCCTGACGAGCGGGCAGGCGTTCTGTCCGTCGGTCGCCTGACCCCCCACAAGGGCGTCGACCGGTTGCTGCGCGCCCTTCCCGACGATGCCGAGCTGACCATCGCGGGCACGGTCGGACACGATCGAACCGCTCCCGAGCGCGACTACCCGGAACAGCTCCGCCGGCTCGCCACCGGGCGCCGTGTCCGGTTCCACGGCCCGGTCACCGAAGAGGCTCTGCCGGTGCTGCACCGCCGGGCGGCCGTGTTCGTCCTCCCGTCGGTGGATGTCACGTGCTACGGCCGCCCCGTGGCGATCTCGGAGCTGCTGGGCCTGAGCGTGCTCGAGGCGATGGCCAGCGCGACGCCGATCGTCGCCAGCCGCATCGGTGGCGTCCCGGAGGTCGTGGTCGACGGTGAGACCGGTTTCCTGGTCGAGCCGGGCGACGTCGACGCCCTGCACGATCGGATCGCCACGCTGCTGTCGGACCGGCGTCTGGCCCGGAGGCTCGGGGACAACGCGCGGGTCGCGGCGACCGCCCGGTTCACGTGGGAGGCCTGTGCGCAGCGTTGCGTCGCCGCCTACCGCGAGCTCGTCACGTGACCGGGGCGCCGTAGGCGCCGAACGCCAGCGGCGACTCCCACACCCGCACAGTCAGGTCCTCGCCACCGCCGGCGCGCACGGCTTCGGCGAGGGCGCCGTGCGCCCAGCGCGCGAAGACCTCGACGGTCACGGCCTCGGCGTCTGCGGGCCGAATCGTGTCCAGGTTGGCGTCGCGGACGGTGTCAGCCACCCGCCGGAGGGCGCCGTCGAGGATGTCGAGGTCGCACACCATGCCCCGTCCGTCGAGGTCTGCCCGACCAACCAGCACCTCGATCTTGTAGTCGTGGGCATGGAGCTGCCCTTCGGGCCCCTCGACGCCTGGCATGACGTGGAACGCCCGGACCTCGATGGCCGTCCCCACCTGGTACATCGGCATCACGTGTAGCACAGTGCGGCGTGCAGGAGGCCGGAGTCGCCACGGTCGACGGCGGTGAAGGCCTCGCCAGCCCGGTCGAACGCGAAGTCGTGGGTGGCCAGCCGGGCGAGCGGCAGCCGGTGCAGGAGGTCGCGCACGACGGTCCGACGGCGGGCGCGGGACCAGCGACCTGCGAGCGCGGCCGGAATGCTCGAGACCTGCGTGCTGCGAATGCGGAGGCGCCGGCGATGGAACTCCGCCCCGAGCGGGAGGCGGACGTCCTTCGTGCCGTACCACGAGACCACGAGCGCCTCGCCCTCGTGGCCGAGGAGCGGGAGGGCGGCGCGCAGCACCTCGGGCCGGCCGCTCGCCTCGACGACGAGGGCCAGCCCGCTGGGGACGCGGCCCACGACCAGCTCGGCCGCCTGCTCGGGCGCCACCGCCTCCAGGCCCACGGCCGCCGCAACGGCCCGCCGGTCGGCGCGTGGCTCGACACCCACGACCCGCGCTCCCGCCCGCTGCAGCAGGAGACCAGTGAGGATGCCCACGACCCCGAGCCCGGTGACGACGACGTCGTCCTCGAGCACCGGGCCCGCGTCGAGCGCCACCTGCACCGCCGTCTCGACCAACGGGAACAGGGTGGCGTGCCGGGGCTCGACATCATCGACGGCCACCACGTCCTCCCCGCTGGCCACGAAGACGTCCTGATGAGGGTGAAATGCGAACACGAGCTGCCCATCGCGGACCTCGCTGCGGGAGCGCTCGACGCGGCCCACGCAGCTGTACCCGTAGCGGAAGGGGTAGGCGAACGAGCCGCCCAGGGCGCCGATGGTCTCGTCGAGTGGAAGCGCGGGGTCGATCTCGCCCCGGTACGCCAGCATCTCGGTGCCCGCGCTGATGCCTGACCACAGGGTCCTCACCAGCACCTCGCCGTCGCCGGGCGCGGCCAGGTCGACGGGGCGGACCCCGACCCGCCGAGGGGCTTCGAACACAACGGCCCGGGCGTACCCGCCTTGCGCGTCGTCGTCGGCCACCCGGCCTATCCTGCTACGGGTGCCGTCCGAGGGGAACGTCGGTTCTGGTCGCCCGCGACGGCTGGTCACGGTGCCCCTCCCTACCTCGGCGGGCGTGTTCGAAGCCCAGGCCTTCGAGTGCGCGTCGGGGTCGGTGTACCTGGCGCTGGTGAAGGGCGACCTCGATGGCGGTCACGAGGTCGCCACCAGGGTGCACTCCGAATGCCTGACCGGCGACGCACTGGGATCGCTGCGTTGTGACTGCGGTGTCCAGCTTCAGCTCGGCCTGCGGGCCATCGCCGCCGCCGGACGCGGTGTCCTCGTCTACGCGACCGGCCACGAGGGCCGGGGCATCGGCCTGGTCAACAAGCTGCGGTCGTACGCCGAGCAGGACCGGGGGGCCGACACGCTCGACGCCAACCTGGCACTCGGCTTGGCCGTTGACGCGCGCGAGTACACCGACGCGGCGGCCGTGCTGCAGGCCCTGGGGGTGCGATCGGTGCGGCTCCTCACGAACAACCCCGGGAAGGTGGAGGGCCTGCGGGCATCGGGTGTCGACGTGGTCGCAGTCGATCCGTTGGCCACCGCGCCCCACAGCCGGAACCTCCGCTATCTGCGGACGAAGGAGCGACGGCTCGGCCACGTTCGTCCCGCGGGCACCCCGCTGGGTGACGACTCGGGCGATCTGCCGCCGGCGGTCGACGTCAGCGACCTGATCGGCCCAGTCACCCTGCCACCGGCGCGACCCTACGTCGTCCTCAAGTTCGCACAGACGCTCGACGGGCGGATCGCCACGTCGACCGGGGACGCCCGCTGGATCAGCGGCGAAGCGGAGCGCCGGGTGTCCCACGCCCTGCGTGCCGCGTGCGACGCCGTGCTCGTGGGCGTGGGCACCGTGCTGCAGGACGATCCCCAACTAACGGTCCGCATGGTGCCCGGGGCGTCTCCGATGCGCGTGGTGCTCGACTCGACGTTGCGCGTGCCCGAGGGCGCCAAGATCCTCGTCGCCGGCGCGGCCACCACCATCCTCACGACCGACCGCTCAGACCCGGCGCGGCGCCGGGCGTTGGAGGCTCGGAG
>JBKPDT010000228.1:0-3850 GCA_046728035.1 Candidatus Methylomirabilota bacterium
AGAGATACCAGACGCCGTCGGCGGTGAGCCGGCTCCGGTCGCAGGAGGCGCAGAAGGGTGCCGTGGTGGACGAGATGATGCCGAAGACGTAGCCGTCGGGGAGACGGAACCGGTCGGCGGGCGCCGAGCTGTCCTCGCGGATGGGCGCGATGGGGCCGTAGCGCCGCTCGAGGGCGGCCAGCATCTCGGCGCGAGAGACCACCCGGTCCATGGACCAGTGGGTGGCCCCGCCCACGTCCATGTACTCGATGAACCGGATCTCCGCGCCCACCCCGCGGGCGTACTCGATCAGCGCGGGGATCTCGTCGTCGTTGGTGCCGCGCATCACGACGGTGTCGAGCTTGAGCCCGGGGAACCCCGCCCGCCCCACCGCGGCGATGCCCTCCAGCACCTGCGGAAGCGCCTCGCGCCGGGTGAGCGCCCGGAAGCGGTCCGGCCGCAGGGTGTCCAGGCTCACCGTCACCCGGTGGAGACCGGCGGCGCGCAGGGCGGGTGCCCGCTCCCCGAGCAGGATGCCGTTGGTCGTGATGGCGAGGTCGCGGATCCGCGGGTTCGCGGCGAGCAGGCCCACCAGACGCTCGAGCCCGTTGCGCAGCAGCGGCTCGCCGCCGGTGAGGCGCACCTTGTCCACGCCGAGGTCGGCGAAGACGTCCACGAGCAGGGCCGCCTCCTCGAAGGTGAGGATATCCTCACGCGGCAGCCACACGTACTCCTCCTCCGGCATGCAGTAGGCGCAGCGGAGATTGCAGCGGTCGGTCACCGAGAGGCGCAGGTTGCGCAGCTGGCGGCCCAGACGATCGGCGAGGGGCGCGGGGGCGCTCACGGCAGCTCCACGAAGACGGCGCCGTCCTCGACGGTGACCGGGAAGGCGGAGACGCGCACCGCCGGATTGTTCACGTTGGCGCCGGTGATCACGTCCCAGCGCCAGGCATGCCAGGGACAGGAGACGACGCGCCCATCGAGATCGCCCTCGCCCAGCGGTCCGCCCCGGTGCGGGCACGTGTTGTCGATGCAGTGGTAGTCGCCGTCCACGTTGAAGAGGGCCACCGTGCGACCGCCGACCTCCACCACCCGGCCTTCTCCCAGGCCGAGCTCGTCCGTCGCGGCCACGCGCACTCGCGGCACGGGCCTACCGCCCCATCGCGGCGGCGGCCTCCTCGGCCTCCGCGCGCTCCCATTCCTTGACGAGCCCCGCCTTCTTCACCCCGACCTCGAGATGGTCCCAGGGCAGCACCTCGTCGAGCGCGCGCGCCCGCCGCGTGTAGAAGGCGGGGTCGCCGTCCCAGTCGCGCAGGGCGCGCCGCCAGTCCCCGCGGTACTCGGCGGCGAGCTGGATGAAGTCGGCGACGCGACGGTCGCCGCGGGCGAGCAGGGCCTGTAGCCCTGCCTCGCGGGGATTCTCATGGAGGACGCGAATGGTCGAGAGGCGCCGCGCGCCCTGCTTGATGATCTGGAGCTTGCCCTCGAGGTCATGCGGCTCCACGAACGGCGCCCACTGGAAGGGAGTCCAGGGCTTGGGCACGAAGGACGAGATCGACAGGGTGAGCTTGCCGAAGGGGTGGCCGTCCGGGCCGGGCACCTGCAGCCGCTCGAGGAGGCGGGCGGCCAGTGCGGGAATGGCCGCCACGTCCTCCGCCGTCTCGGTGGGAAGCCCGATCATGAAGTAGCACTTGAGATTCGGGATGCCGTAGCGGCGAACGAGGTCGCAGGCAGCCTCGAGCTGGGCATCGGTGATGGCCTTGCGTACCACGCGCCGGAGCCGCTCGGTGCCCGCCTCCGGGGCCATGGTCAGGGTGCGGTGGCCGCCGCGCGCCAGCGAGGCGACCAGGTCCTCACTGAGGCTGTCCGCGCGGAGGGACGAGATCGACACCTCCACGCCGTGCTCCTCGAGCATCTTCATGAGCTCGCCGATCCACGGGTAGTCGGACACGCAGGCCCCGACCAGCCCCACGCGCTTGGACTCCTTCGCGATCTCGGCCACCGACTCGCGGAGGGCGTCGAGACTCCGGTGCCGCACCGGGCGGTACACCTGCCCTTCGAGACAGAACCGGCAGCCGCGTCCGCAGCCCTTTCCCACCTCGAGGAGCTGCATGTGACCGTACTCGGCACGCGGACTCTTGATGGTGGAGACGGTCTCCCACCGGTTCACGTCGCGGAGGCGACGCTTGGTCACCACCGCGGGCGCGCCGGCCTCGCGCGGCGATACCGCCGCGATGGTCCCGCCCGCCGCGTAGCGGACCTCGTAGGCGTCGGGCGCATAGATGCCCGCGATGCCCCGCGCCGCCGCGAGGAAGCGCCCGCGCCCACCCTCGGCGCCGTCCGCGTAGGCGGCGCGGTGGGCGGCGACCAGCTCGCCAACCATCTCCTCCCCTTCGCCCACCGCGACCAGGTCCATGAAGGGAGCCACCGGCTCGGGATTCGAGAAGGCGCAAACGCCGCCCATGAGAATCACGGGGTGCCGGGGCCCTCGGTCGGTCGCGCGGGGCGGAATCCCCGCCATCTGCAGGAGCCGGACGACGTTCAGGTAGTCGCCCTCGTAGGTCACCGAGAAGCCGATCAGGTCGAACTCGCCGAGAGGCCGGAGGGACTCGAGGGAGAACGGCGCCGTCTCGGTGCGCAGCTGCTCGTCGAGGTCTTCCGGATCGGGGAAGAAGACCCGCTCGCAGACCACGTCGGGCAGGGCGTTGAGATGACTATAGATGGTCTGGAAGCCCAGGTTGGACATCCCCACCGCGTAGGTATTGGGATACACGAGCGCGATGGCGAGCCGGCCGCCGCGATCCTTGCGGCTGGCCCCCTCCTCGGTGGCGAGGAGCATCTGAGCCTTGCGCTTCAAGGTCCAAGACATACGGTTAGAGTAACACCTAACCCTTGACCACGCCGATGGGCCGGAGCCGGGCGACCTTCCGTGAGATCCCGAAGCCCTCCACCACGTTCACCACATCCTGGACGTCCTTGTACGCCTCCGGCATCTCCTCCTCGAGGGCATGCCGGCCCGTCGCGCGCGAGGCGACACCGAGGGCGGTGAGCTCTTCGGCGATGCGCCGTCCCCTCGCCGCCTTCACCGCGGCGGTGCGGCTCAGGAGCCGTCCCGCGCCGTGGCACGTGCTCCCGAAGGTCTCCCGCATGGCCGCCTCCGTACCCAGCAGCACGAAGGAATAGCGACCCATGTCGCCGGGAATCAGCACGGGCTGACCGAGCGCGCGATAGTCCGGGGGGAGCTCGGGATGGCCCGGCGGGAATGCCCGCGTCGCCCCCTTGCGGTGGACGAGGAGGCGCCGCCGCTTCCCGTCGTGGAGGTGGCTCTCCTCCTTCGCGATATTGTGGGCGACGTCGTAGACGAGGCTCCAGCCGAGTTCGGCGGGCCCGACACCGAGCGCCCGGCCGAAGGCCTCCTCGGCCGCCTGGGCGAGGACGTGCCGGTTGGCGAAGGCGAAGTTCGCGGCGGCGCGCATGCCGGCGAGGTACTCCGCCGCCTCCGGCGAGTCGAGCGGCGCGCAGGCGAGCTGGCGGTCCGGCAGGGCGATGCCGAAGCGACGCATGGCCGTCTCGCAGCGACGTAGGGCGTCGGTGCACACCTGATGGCCGAGCCCGCGCGAGCCGGTGTGGATCATCACGGTCACCTGCCCCGGCACGAGGCCGAGCGCGGCGGCGGCCGGCGCGTCGTACACCTCGTCCACCTTCTGGATCTCGAGGAAATGATTGCCCGAGCCGAGGCTCCCCAGCTGGCCGCGTCCGCGCTCGCGGGCGTGTTCCGACAGCGCGTCCGCGTCGGCGCCGGCCAGGCGGCCATGCGACTCGATGCGCGCGAGGTCGCCCTCCCCGCCGCCGCGACCGGCCACCCACGCCG
>JBKPDT010000229.1:0-7589 GCA_046728035.1 Candidatus Methylomirabilota bacterium
GAGGCAGTGCATGTTGAAGGTGAGCGAGGTCGAGGCGTTCCCCTGCGCGATCTGCTCCGCGACCAGGCAATAGGTCTCGTAGTCGGCGCCGAGCCCCCCGTAGCGCGCGGGGACGCAGAGCCCGAGGAGCCCGGCCGCCCGAAGGTCCGCGTAGTCGTCGAAGGGGAACGAGGCCTCCCGGTCGTGGCGCTCCGCGCGGGGCGCGAAGCGCTCGCGAGCGAGACGGGCGGCCAGGGCGATCAGCTCGCCCTGGCGGGCCGAGGGGGAGAGGTCCATGGCCAGACATTGTGTCGCTCATCGGCGGCGCCAGCGCAAGCCCCGGACAAGACGGCACGCGCGGCCTGACTCAGCGGGTGCGCCCCACCTCGCTCATGAAAGCGCCGATGCCCGGCTCGGCGTACACCCCGAACGCGTCGGCGAGCGTTCCGCGAAGTCCGGTGCGCGTCTCCAGCGCATACAGGATTGCCATGTCGTCAGGGTCGGACACACCCTCGAACCGGTGGTATTCGGAGATCCTCACGTCCGGAGGATAGAAGGCCTTTCCGTTGCTGACCGCTCGCAGGTGACCACCGGCAAGCACGAATTGTTCGGTAAAGCCCCGGCGGGTCAGGTCCGCCATGACGCCGGCCAACGTCCGGCCCTCCTCGGCATCCGCCATCGATGCCCCCCTTCCCAAATCGATGCTGCGCCCGCGACGGAACCTCGTCAAGCAGAGGCGGGCCGCTTACTCGATCGAACGGCCCCCATCCACGTCGAGGCAGACGCCGGTGAGGAAGCCGGCGTCGTCGGAGGCGAGAAACGTCACCGCCGCCGCCACGTCGGCGGGGGTGCAGAGCCGGTCGAGGGGGATGCCGCGGGCGAGCGTCGCGCGCGTGCGCTCGTCCAGCGGCGAGCCGCCGCGCACGGTCAGCATGAAGGCGGTGTCCGCCGCCACCGGGCACACCGCGCAAACCCGGATCTTGTCGCGCCCGACCTCGCCCGCGAGCCCCCGGGTGAGAGTCAAGACCGCACCCTTGGTGGCGTTGTAGACGGTGACGCCCCGGCGGGGACGGCGGGCCCCGATGGACGCCGTGTTCACGATGACCCCCCCGCCCCGAGCCCGCAACGCGGGCACCGCGTACTTGCAGCCGAGGAAAACCCCCTTCACGTTGACCGCGATCTGCCGGTCGAAGTCGGCCTCGGGCAGCTCCCAGAGCGGCATGCTCTTGTGGGAGAAGCCGGCGTTGTTGACCATCACGTCGAGCCCCCCCTCGCCGTCGACGGCGGCCCGGACCAGTTCCTCCACGTCGGCGGCCGATGCGACATCGCACCGGCGGAACCGGGCGCGGCCCCCGTCGCCCTGGATGCTCGCGGCCACCGCGGCGCCCGCAGGCTCGTCGACGTCCCCCAGCACGATCGCGGCGCCCTCCGCCGCGAAGCGTCTGGCGATCGCCTCACCGAAGCCCTTGGATCCGCCGGTGACCACCACCACCTTGCCGTCGAATCGACCCGGAATGGGCATGCGCCTGTTCTACCGTTCGCCGAGCGGCTGAACAAGTGCTAGCCTCCTGGCACCGAATTCCCGACGGGAGGCCAGGACCCATGGACTATGCGGACTACCAGCACCTCGTGTTCGAGCGCCGCCCCCACGGCGTGGTGCTCATCACCATCAACCGGCCGGAGGTGCTCAACGCCACCAATGACCGCCTGCACTGGGAGCTCACCCAGGTATGGCTCACGCTGGATGCCGACGCGACGGCGCGCGTGGCGGTGGTGACGGGTGCCGGCCGCGCCTTCTCGGCAGGCGGCGACCTGGACATGGTGGACGCCAACAGCCGGGACCCGAAGCGCTTGGCCCGCACCGTGCGCGAGGCCTCGGACATCGTCTACAACATGATCAACCTCGACAAGCCCGTCATCTCCGCCATCAATGGGGTCGCGGTGGGGGCGGGCCTCGTGGTGGCCCTCCTCTCCGACATCAGCATCATGTCGGAGACCGCCCGCATCACCGACGGCCATACCCGACTCGGGGTCGTCGCCGGCGACCACGCCGCCATCATCTGGCCGCTCCTCTGTGGGATGGCCAAGGCCAAGTACTACCTCCTCACCTGTGACTTCATCGACGGGCGCGAGGCGGAGCGGATCGGGCTGGTGAGCCTGTGCGTTCCTCCCGCGGAGGTGCTCCCCCGGGCCTTCGAGGTCGCCGACAAGCTCGCCACCGGCGCCCAGCAGGCCATCCGCTGGACCAAGCGCTCGCTCAACAACTGGCTGCGCATGGCCGGACCGATCTTCGATCAGTCGATCGCCCTCGAGATGCTCACCTTCATGGACGAGGACGTGCGGGAGGGCATGGCGGCGATCCGCGAGAAGCGCGCGCCCCGCTTTCCCTCCGCGCGCTGAAGGCAGCGGCCCGCTTGACAGCCCGACTCCGCGCGCGTACCGTGCCGCTCGTCAGCGAGGGGGAGGACCGCTATGATTCCTGCCGGGTTCGACTACCACGCCCCCATCACCATCGGTGAGGCCACCGGGCTATTGGCCCGGCTCGGCGAGGACGCCAAGGTGCTCTCGGGTGGGCAGAGCCTCATCCCGCTCCTCAAGCTGCGCCTCGCCACCCCGCGCCACCTCGTCGATATCAACCGCATCCCTGGCCTCGCCTACGTGAAGGAAACCGACGGCGCGCTGCGGATCGGCGCCCTCGCGCGCGAGGTCGATCTCGACGAGTCCGAGGTGGTGCGCGCCCGCTATCCGCTGCTCGCGGACGCCACCCGGGTGATCGCCGATCCGCTGGTGCGCAATCTCGCCACCGTGGCGGGGAACCTCGCCCACGGTGACCCCGCCAACGATCACCCTGCTGTCATGCTCGCGCTCGGCGCCGAGGTGACGGCTACCGGTCCCTCCGGAGAGCGGCGCATCCCCATCGGCGCCTTCTTCACCGGCCCCTTCGAAACGGCGCTGCGTCGTGATGAGCTGCTGACGGAGATCCGCGTGCCTGCTCCGGCCCCGCGCAGCGGCGGTTCATACATGAAGTTGGAGCGTAAAGTCGGCGACTTCGCCACCGCGGCGGTGGCTGCCCAGGTCACCCTGGCCGCCGACGGCACCTGCGCGGCGGTGGGCATCGCGCTAACCAACGTGGGGCTGACCCCCATCAAGGCCGAGAAGGCGGAGGGCGCGCTGAAGGGCAAGAGGCCCGACGAGGCGGCGATCACGCAGGCGGCGCAGCTCGCCGCCGACGCCGCCCGGCCCGAGGCCGATCTGCGCGGCTCCGTCGAGTACAAGAAGGACATGGTGCGAGTGCTCACGGCCCGCGCGCTCCGCAAGGCGATCGAGCGCGCCGGCGGCGGGAGGTGACGGTCATGCACGTGCAGGTCACGATCAACGGCGAGAGGCACGACGTCGACGTGGAGCCTCGCCTCCTCCTCGTCCATCTCATCCGCGAGGTGGTCCGCCTCACCGGCACCCATATCGGCTGCGACACCACCCACTGCGGGGCCTGTACCGTCCTCCTCGACGGCCGGCCCGTGAAATCCTGCACGGTGTTCGCGGTGCAGGTCCATGGACGCGAGCTCATGACGGTGGAAGGCCTCGAGCAGAATGGCTCGCTGCATCCGCTCCAGGAAGGCTTCATGGCCGAGCACGGGCTGCAGTGCGGCTACTGCACACCCGGGATGCTCATGACCAGCCACGCCTTCCTCAAGAAGCACCCGGCGCCGACCGAGGACGAGATCCGCTGGGCCATCTCCGGCAACCTTTGCCGCTGCACCGGCTACGTGAACATCGTCAAGGCCGTGCAGAACGCGGCGGCCAAGCTCCGGGAGACGGCCGGCGCGGGAGGCGCGCGATGACGCCGAAAACCAGCCCCGAAGTCGGCGGGATGGGGCACTCGATCAAGCGGAAGGAGGATCCGCGCTTCATCCGCGGCAAGGGCACCTACGTGGACGACGTCGTGCTGCCCGGCATGCTCTACCTCGACATCGTCCGGAGCCCGCACGCCCACGCGAAGCTCGTGAAGATCGACTCCTCGAAAGCCATGGCGGTGCCCGGCGTGCTCGCCGTCATCACCGGGCAGGATCTCGCCAAGTACAACCTCCACTGGATGCCGACCCTCATGTCCGACACCCAGATGGTGCTGCCCGTCGAGAAGGTGATGTACCAGGCCCAGGAAGTCGCGGCGGTGCTCGCCACCACACGGTATGCCGCCGCCGACGGGGCGGCCGCGGTGGAGGTGGACTACGATCCGCTCCCGGCGGTGGTGGACCCGCACAAGGCCCTCGCGCCCGGCGCCCCCGTGCTCCGCACCGACAAGAAGGACAAGAAGGACAATCACATCTGGCACTGGGAGTGGGGCGACCGCGCCGCCACCGACCGCGCCTTCGCCGAGGCCGACGTCACCGTGAAGGAGCAGATCTACATCCCACGCATCCACGTGGCCTCCATCGAAACCTGCGGCTGCATCGCGCACTTCGACAAGGTCAACGACAAGCTCACCGTCTGGATGACCACCCAGGCCCCCCACGCCATCCGCACCGTGTTCGCCCTGGTGGCCGGGCACGTGGGGCTGGCCGAGCACAAGATTCGCATCATCTCCCCCGATATCGGCGGCGGCTTCGGCGGCAAGGTGCCCGTCTACCCCGGCTACGTCATCGCAGTGGCCGCCTCCGTCCTCACCGGCAAGCCGGTCAAGTGGATCGAGGACCGGATGGAGAACCTGCAGGCCGACTCGTTCGCGCGCGACTACCACATCACCGCCGAGCTCGCCGCGAAGAAGGACGGCACCCTCACCGCGCTGCGCATCAAGACCCTCGCCGACCACGGCTACACCGACGCCGCCGCCAACCCGTCGAAGTTCCCCGCCGGCCTCTTCCACGTCTGCACCGGCTCGTACGATCTCAAGGCCGCGCACGTCGAGGTGGACGGCGCCTACACCAACAAGCCCCCGGGCGGGATCGCCTACCGCTGCTCGTTCCGCGTCACCGAGGCGGTGCACACCATCGAGCGGATGGTGGACATCATGGCGCACCAGCTCGGCCAGGACCCCGCCGAGTTCCGGATGAAGAACTTCGTCCGGCCCGAGCAGTTCCCCTACAAGTCCGCGCTGGGCTGGGAGTACGACAGCGGCAACTACGCGGGCGCCCTCAAGAAGGCCATGGACGGCATTGGCTACGCCGAGCTCAAGCGCGAGCAGGCGGAGAAGCGCAAGCGGGGCGAGCTGATGGGCATCGGCATCTCGAGCTTCACCGAGATCGTCGGCGCCGGCCCCTCCAAGCACTTCGACATCCTGGGGCTCAAGATGTTCGACTCCTGCGAGATACGCATTCATCCCACCGGCAAGGCCATCGCGCGGTTCGGCACCAAGTCGCAGGGGCAGGGCCACGAGACGACCTACGCGCAGATCCTCGCCGAGGAGCTGGGCATCCCCGCCGGTGACATCCAGGTGGAGGAGGGCGATACCGACACCGCACCGTACGGCCTGGGCACCTACGCCAGCCGGTCCACGCCGGTGGCCGGCGCCGCCGCCGCGGTTGCCTCCCGCAAGATCCTGGACAAGGCGCGGAAGATCGCCGCCCACCTCCTCGAGGTCGCCCCCGAGGATCTCGTGTACGAGCCGGGCAAGTTCTCGGTCAAGGGCGCGCCGAATCGGTCCAAGACCATCCAGGACGTCGCCTTCGCCGCCTACACCAATCACCCGCAGGGGATGGAGGCGGGGCTGGAGGCGGTCTCCTACTACGACCCGCCCAACCTCACCTATCCCTTCGGCAGCTACATCTGCGTGGTGGACATCGACAAGGGCACGGGCGAGGTGAAGGTCCGCCGGTTCGTGGCCATCGACGACTGCGGCAACATCATCAATCCCATGATCGTCCAGGGGCAGGTGCACGGCGGGCTCACCATGGGCCTGGCGCCCGCCCTCTTCGAGGAGATCTCCTACGACGAGTTCGGCAATGTCCGCGGGGGCAGCTTCATCGACTACCTCGTCCCCACCGCCGTGGAGACGCCGAAGTGGGAGACCGGCCATACCGTCACGCCCTCGCCGCATCACCCGCTCGGCGCAAAGGGCGTGGGCGAGTCGGCCACGGTGGGCGCGCCCGCGGCCATCGCCAACGCGGTGGTGGACGCGCTCTGGCATCTCGGCGTCCGCCACGTGGACATCCCCATCACGCCGCCCAAGGTGTGGAAGCTCCTGCGCGACAAGGGCGTCACGGAGTGACGTGATGGATCTCCTCGCCCTCGCCGCGGCGCTGCGCCAGCAAGGGGAGCCCTTCGCCCTCGCCACCGTGGTGCGCTGCGAGCGGCCGACCTCCGCCAAGCCGGGTGCCAAGGCCCTGATCCGCGCGGATGGCGCGTTGACGGGCTGGATCGGCGGAGCCTGCGCGGAGCCCATCGTCGTCCGCGAGGCCATGGCCGCCCTGCGCGACGGGCAGTCCCGCCTCCTGAGCCTGGTAGGCGAGAGCGGCCGGCCCCCCAGCCGCACGGAGGGGATCCGCGAGCACCCGATGACGTGCCACAGTGGCGGCACGCTGGAGATCTACGTGGAGCCATACCTGCCCAAGCCCCTGCTCGTGCTGGTGGGCCACGGGCCCGTGGTCGAGATGCTCGCCGCCCTCGGCGGCGCAGCCGACTACGCGGTGGAGGTGATGGGCGCCGACACGGGTCCGGCCGCGCTCGATCGGCTCGCCCTCACGCCACGCGCCTCCGTGGTGGTAGCCACCCACGGCGAGGTGGACGAAGGCATGCTCGAGCACCTCCTCGCCACGAGCGCGGGCTACGTGAGCCTGGTCGCGAGCCGCAAGCGCGCCGCCGCGGTCGTCGAGAATCTCCGCCAGCACGGGGTATCCGTCGAGCGCCTCGGCCGACTCAAGGCCCCCGCCGGCCTCGACATCGGCGCGGTCACGCCCACCGAGATCGCCGTGAGCATCCTCGCGGAGATCATCCAGCTCCACCGGAGCGAGAAGCTCGCCGACCAGTCACCGCCGGCCGCCGCGCCCGCGGAGGCCCTCGACCCCGTTTGCGGGATGACCGTCGCCGTGGCGACGTCCCGATATCACTCCGAGCACTCCGGCCGGACCATCTACTTCTGCGCCCCCGGCTGCAAGGCGCGCTTCGACGCGGATCCCGCGCGGTACCTCGCGAAGTAGACCCCCCCCGACCCCTGCACCCAACGGACCACGGCTCGCACCAGCATCAGCGCCCACCCGTTATCCCACACGCGCCCCATCGCCAGCTCCATCTGCAGGAAGGCCAGCAGGATCAGCGAGCGCCGCCACGGTCGGAGCGCGCCGCCCTCCTCGCGGGCCAGCGCGCGGGCGATGTACACGATCAGGGGCAGCGCCATCAGGGTGAAGACCCGGGTGAAATCCAGGGCGAGGGCGGCTACCCCGAAGCAGAGAGCGGCCAGCCCCATGATGAGCCGGTCCCGACGCTCGTGGAGGAAAACGAGCACGGCGGCCCAGAACCAGCAGAACGAGAAGGCGATCATGGTCAGGGGCCGCGCGACGTCATCCGGGCGAGCGCCCCCGGCCGCTCCGACAGCCAGCCCACGCGGGATGATCCGGCCAGCCCGATCTGCGCCACGTAGACCTGGTGTAGCCCCAGGCCGGTCGCCCACCCGGCGA
>JBKPDT010000230.1:0-4273 GCA_046728035.1 Candidatus Methylomirabilota bacterium
CCCGTCCGCTCGCGGGAGGGCGGCCCTCGATGAACGAGATCAAGATCGGTCTCCTCGGCCTCGGCACCGTCGGCGCGGGGGTGGTCCGCATCCTCCAGAGTCACGGCGCCGATCTCGCCGAACGCGCGGGCTGCCGGCTCAGCATGGCGGCCATCGCCGATCTCGACCTCACGCGTCCGCGCGAGGGCCTCGACCTGAGCCGCCTGCCCCTCTCCGCTGATGCGGGCCGCGTCCTCGACAACCCCGAGATCCAGGTGGTGATCGAGCTGGTGGGCGGACTGGAGCCGGCGCGCACTTTCATCCTGCGCGCCCTCGCCGCCGGCAAGCACGTGGTCACCGCCAACAAGGCGCTCCTCGCCCACCACGGGCCCGAGCTGTTCGAGGAGGCGCGCCGGAACCGCGTGATGCTGGGATTCGAGGCGGCGGTGGCGGGCGGCATCCCGCTCATCCGCGCCGTCAAGGACGGCCTCCCCGCGAACCGCATCCTCTCGGCGTTCGGCATCGTCAACGGGACGTGCAACTACATCCTGTCCAAGATGACCGACGAGGGCCTGGATTTCTCGGTGGTGCTCAAGGAGGCGCAGGCGCGCGGCTACGCCGAGGCCGATCCCACCCTCGACATCGAGGGCCTCGACTCCGCGCACAAGCTCCAGATCCTCGCCATGCTCGCCTTCCGCACCACGGTGGACCTCAAGGACATCTACACCGAAGGCATCACCGGCGTCTCGCAGGAGGACGTGGTCAACGCGCGCGAGCTGGGCTATCGCATCAAGCTCCTCGCCATCGCCAAGGCCGGCGGCGGCGGGCTCGAGGCCCGCGTGCACCCGACCATGATCCCCGCCGCCTCCCCGATGGCCGCGGTGTCGGGCGTGTTCAATGCCGTGTTCATCACCGGCGACAATGTGGGCGACCTCATGTTCTACGGGCGCGGCGCCGGCCAGCTTCCCACCGCCTCGGCGGTCTGGTCGGACGCGCTGGACATCGCCCGGCGCGTGGCCCACGGCATCCCCGCCCTCGCGGTGGACCTGCCGGGCCGCGGGCCCGCGCCCCTGCCGATCCGGGCCATGGACGACATCCGCACCGCCTACTATCTGCGCGTGATGGCGCTCGACCGGCCGGGCACGCTCGCCCAGGTCGCCGGCCACCTCGGCCAGCACGGGATCTCGCTGGTCTCGGTGCTCCAGAAGACCCGCGCGGAGCAGCACGAGGCGGTGCCGGTGGTGATGATGACGCACGAAGCGCGCGAGCGCGACATGCGCGCCGCCCTCTCCGCCATCGACAAGCTCCCCGTGGTGGCGGGCCCCACCACGATGATCCGGGTCGAGGCATGACGCGAGCGGGGCGATGAGCGAGCCCGTCGTCTGGCCCGGCGTCATCGAGCGCTACCGGCGCTTCCTCCCCGTCACCGACCGGACCCCGGTGGTCACCCTCCACGAGGGCAATACGCCGCTCATCCCCGCTCCGCGCCTCGCCGAGGCCACCGACTCGAGCCTGCACATCTTCCTCAAGTGTGAGGGCTTCAATCCCACCGGCTCCTTCAAGGACCGCGGGATGACCATGGCCATGTCCAAGGCGCTCGAGTCCGGATCGCGCGCGGTGATCTGCGCGTCCACCGGCAACACCTCCGCGTCGGCGGCGGCGTATGCCGCCCGCGCAGGTCTCCGCGCCTTCGTCATGGTGCCCCGCGGCGCGGTGGCCATCGGCAAGCTCTCCCAGGCGGCCATCCACGGCGCCACCGTGCTCGTGGTGGACGGCAACTTCGACCAGGCCCTCGCCATCGTCACCCAGATCGCCGACCGTCATCCCGTCACCCTCGTCAACAGCCTGAATCCGTTCCGGCTCGAGGGGCAGAAGACGGGCGCCTTCGAGGTGGTGGACCAGCTCGGACGCGCGCCCGACTACCACCTCATCCCCGTGGGCAATGCCGGGAACATCTCGGCCTACTGGCGCGGCTACAAGGAGTATCACCGCGCCGGCATTGCGAAGGAGCTGCCCAAGATGGTCGGCTTCCAGGCGGCGGGGTCGGCTCCCATCGTGGAGGACCGCGTGATCGAGGAGCCGAAGACGGTGGCGACCGCGATCAAGATCGGCAACCCCGCCTCGTGGGGCCTCGCCAAGGAGGCGCTCGCCGACTCGGGGGGGCTCATCGAAGCGGTGACCGACGAGGAGATTATCCGCGCCTACCGGCTGCTGGCCCGCGAGGAGGGCATCTTCATGGAGCCCGCCTCCTGCGCCACCGTGGCGGGCCTGGTCAAGCTCGTCAAGGCCGGCCGCTTCGAGCCCGGCTCGACCCTCGTGCTCACCCTTACCGGGCACGGCCTCAAGGACCCCGACACCGCCCTCGAATCGGCGTCGCGCCCCGTGAGCGTGCCGCCGCGCCTCGACGCGGTCCTCGCCCAGCTCGGTCTCTGAGTCCGCGGTGCCGGCGCGCGGTCGGCTCCTCAAGATCGCCCTTGGACTGGCCGTCAGCGCGGCGCTGCTCGGCTATCTCTTCTGGCACGCCGACGTGGGCGCGATCTCCGCGCGTCTCGCCGAAACGCGGTGGGGCTTCCTCGCCGTCAGCATAGGGCTCAACGTGTTCTCGCTCTGGTGCCGTGCCCATCGCTGGGGATTCCTGTTCCCGCCCGGGGCGCGTCCCCGGCGCCTCTTCAACGCGGTGATGATCGGCTACATGGGCAACAATCTCCTGCCGCTGCGCGCGGGCGAGGTGCTCCGCGCCTATGTCGTCGCCCGGCGGGGCGAGCGCTTCTGGACCACGGTCACCACCATGGTCGTGGAGCGCGTCCTGGACGGCCTCGCGGTGGGGATCATGCTCGCCGCGGTGTTCCTCCTCTTGCCCGTTCCGCGCGAGCTCGAGTGGGCGGCCCTGGTCTTCCTCTCCGCCGACCTCGCCCTCATCGGCGTGCTCGCGGCCTTCGCGCTGGCCCCCGCCCGCGTGGGCCGCGTGGCGCTCGGGCTCACCCGCCGGTGGCCGGCGGTGGCCACGCGGGTCGCCCGCATCCTCGGGACGCTCGACGCGGGACTGGTGGGGATCCGCACGCCGCGGCACCTGCCCTCCACGGTGTTCTGGTCGGTCATGATCTGGGTTGGACTGGCCGCGACCACCTGGACCTGCCTTCTCGCCGCGCATCTCGACCTGCCCCTGCTGGCGGCCTGGACGGTGCTCGCCTTCTTGGGCCTCGGCGTGAGCTTGCCCTCGAGCCCGGGCTTCGTCGGCGTGATCCAGGCCGCCGTGGTGGCCGCCCTTCGCCTCTTCGACGTGCCGCTCAACGACGCCCTGTCCTTCTCCCTGCTGCTACACGTCTCCCAGTTCGTGCCGGTGACCCTCTGGGGCCTCGGCCTCCTCTTCGTCGAGGAGGTGAGCCTCGCTGAAGCGGGCCGACCACACGATAGTCCGCCTGTTTCCACGAGTGGTTAGGCGCATCACGGCACTGTAAACGGGTGCGCCCCCGCCACCGTCCTACCCGGTGCGGGCGGCCAAGGAGGGCGCGTCGTCCTCCGTCCGCCTTTTGGTGCCCAGTATGAGCATGTGGGAAGATCGGCCGGGACGAACCGGTGGAGCCATCCGATGAGGTGCTGTGCCGACGCGTGGCAGATCGCGAGCCGGGAGCCTTCGACCTCCTGGTCGAGCGATACCAGGAGCGCGCCTACCGCATCGCCTGGTCCATCGTGCGCGATCGCGAAGACGCCAAGGATTGCGCCCAGGACGCCTTCATCCGCCTCCACGAGGCGGCCGGGACCTTCGCGGGGCAGGCCAAGTTCTCCACCTGGTTCTACCGCATCCTGGTCAACTGCTGTCTCGACAACCGGCGCCGGGGCCGCGGCTGGCGCCGGCTCCTCGTCTGGCGGGACGCCGCAGATGACGAGCGCGAGGACGACCCGATCGAGCGCCACCCCGCCCCCGTCGAGGATCCCGGCGAGCGGGTGGACGAGGACCGGCAGATGAGCCGGCTCTGGGACGCGGTGGACACGCTCTCTCCCCGGCAGCGGGCGGTGGTGCTGCTTCAGTGCCGGGAGGGGCTCGCCACCAAGGAGATCGCCGAGGTGCTCGACATGTCAGAGGCGACCGTGCGCGTGCACCTGCACCGCGCGTTCGCGACGCTGCGTGCGCGCGTGGGGGGCGGCACGTGAACAGGCACCCGTCCGAGCGGCTCCTGCCCTATCTCCGGGGCGAGCTCGCGCCCGCCGAGCGCGCCGCCGTCGACGCGCATGTCCAGGGCTGCGCCGAGTGCCGCGGAGCCCTGGCCGACTTCGCCGCGATCGCCTCGCGGCT
>JBKPDT010000231.1:0-16782 GCA_046728035.1 Candidatus Methylomirabilota bacterium
GCTGAACGCTCATCACGAGCCGGTGCCGTTCGTGCTGCCGGCCCACCGGGCCCGCGTCCGCTGGGAACTCGTCCTCGACACCGGGAGCTGGGACTTCGAGCCGCGGGGCCGCCACTTCCGGGCCGGCGACGTGTATCCCCTCAATGGCCGCACGGTGGCCGTGCTCCGCCTGCGCCGGGAACGGCGGCCGTGAGGCACGCCATGCCGTTCGGCGCCGAGCCGGGCGCGGACGGGACCACTCGCTTCGCCCTGTGGGCGCCCGCCGCCCAGTCCGTCGAGCTCTGGCTGGAGGCGCCCAAGCAGGCGGTCCCGATGGAGCGCGACGCCGCGGGCTGGGCCCGCGTCGCGGTGCCGGCGCCTCCCGGCACCCGCTATCGCTATCGCATCAACGGCGCGACGCTGGTGCCCGACCCCGCCTCGCGCTTTCAGCCCGAGGACGTGCACGGGCCCAGCGAGGTGATCGATCCCCTGGCCTACCGGTGGGGCGACGAGGGCTGGCGCGGGATCCCGGCTGAGCGGCTCGTCTTCTACGAGCTGCACATGGGCACCTTCACGCCGGAAGGCACGTTCGCGGCCGCCCGCGCGCGCCTCGATCATCTGATCGACCTTGGGGTAACCGCGGTGGAGCTGATGCCAGTGGCCGACTTTCCCGGGGCCCGGGGCTGGGGCTACGACGGCGTGCTCCTCTTCGCCCCGGAATCCGCGTACGGACGGCCCGAGGAGCTCAAGGCCTTGGTGGATGCCTGTCACGCCCGCGGGCTGGCGGTGATCCTCGACGTCGTCTACAATCACTTCGGGCCAGAGGGGAACTACCTCGGGCACTACGCGCCGTTCGCCAGCCCGCGCCACCGGACGCCCTGGGGCGAGGCCGTGAACTTCGACGGCCCCGGCGCCGCCGTCGTCCGCGAGTTCGTGGTGCACAACGCGCTCTATTGGCTCGAGGAGTATCACTTGGACGGCCTCCGCCTGGACGCCGTGCATGCCATCCGCGACGACTCGCCCGAGCACATCCTGCTCACGCTCGGCCGCGCCGTGGCGGCCGGACCGGGTGCGGTCCGCCTCATCCATCTCGTGCTCGAGAATGACGCCAACGAGGCGCGCTGGCTCACGCCGACGCCGGGCACCCGCCCCCCGTACCGCGCGCAGTGGAACGACGACGTCCACCATGCCTTCCACGTCCTTCTCACCGGCGAGCGCGGCGGCTATTACGCCGACTACCAGGCGGCCGCGGCCGGGCTGGCCCGCGCCCTCGCCGAGGGGTTCATCTACCAGGGCGATTGGTCGACCTACCGTCGCCGCCCGCGGGGGGAGCGGAGCGCCGGGCTCCCCCCGACCGCCTTCGTATCGTTCCTCCAGAACCACGACCAGGTGGGCAACCGGGCGATGGGCGAGCGGATCAGCGCCCTGGCCGCTCCCGCCGCGCTCCGGGCGGCCACCGTGGTGGTCCTGCTGGCCCCGTCGCTGCCGCTGATCTTCATGGGACAGGAGTGGGCGGCCCCCGAGCCCTTCCTGTTCTTCAGCGATCTCGGCCCCGACCTCGGCCCTTCCGTGTCCGAGGGACGGCGCCGGGAGTTCGCGCGCTTCCCCGAGTTCGCCGACCCGGCCGCCCGGCAGCGCATCCCCGACCCGCAGTCGCCCGACACCCACGCCCGCTCGGTGCTCGACTGGAGCCGGCGGGATGCGCCCGGCCATCGCGAGTGGCTCACCCTGCACCGGACGCTCCTCGCGTTGCGCCAGCGCGAGATCGTGCCCCTCCTGGCCAGCGAGGCGCCGCCCGTCCCGCGCGGGCGAGTCATCGACGATACGGGCATCGACGTGGCGTGGGAGTTCCCCGGAGGCCGCGCCCTGCGCCTGATCGCGAACCTGGGCCCGTCGCCGATCGCCCATCGCGGTCCCGACCCGGATTGGGGCCGCCGCCTTCACGCGACCGGGCTCGTCGGCGACGGATGGGAGGCGTTGCCTCCTTGGTGCGCCGGCTGCTATCTCGCCGAAGAGCCCTCGCGGTGAGCGCGCCGGGCGTCCTCGTAAACCGCGAGCGTGCGCTCTGCGATGCGCTCCCAGGAGAAGCGATCCTCCACGCGCCGTCGCCCGGCGCTTCCCAGCTTGGCCCCGCGTCCGGGATCGGCGAGCAGCCGTCCCAGCGCCGCGGCCAGGATCCCGGGGTCGCCGGGCGGGACCAGGAGGCCCGTCTCGCCGTCCGCGACTACCTCGGGGATGCCGCCCACGGCGCTCGCTACCACGGGAGTCCCGCACGCCATGGCTTCGAGGTTGATGATCCCGAAGGGCTCGTAGACGGAGGGACAGACGAAGCACGCAGCGTGGCTGTAGAGCTGAACGACGTCGTCCCGCGGGACCATCGCGTGGATCCAGCGCACGCTGGGGCGGCCGGCCACCTCCGCGGCGAGGCGACGCTCGAGCTCGGGCGTGTCGGGGGCGGCCGCGCAGAGCACGAGTTGGACACCGGCGGGCAGGCGCTGAACGGCCTCGAGCAGATGGAAGATGCCCTTTTGCTCGCTGATGCGGCCCACGAACAGCACGTAGGGCGGCTTCACGCCGAGGCGGGCCAGAGCGTCGCGGCGCTCGGTGCGGCGGAAGCTGTCGGCGTCCACGCCGTTGTGGAGCACCACAACCCGCTCCGGGGAAACCGCGAAGTGGGCGAGGATGTCCGTCCGCATCTGTTCGGACACGGCGATCACCCGCTCCGCCTGCTCCACCGCCACCCGCTCGAGCCACGTGGACACGCGGTAGCCCGTGGCCAGCTGGTCCTCCTTCCACGGCCGGAGGGGCTCCAGACTATGGAGCGTCACCACCAAGGGGATGTCGAACAGCGCTCGCACCAGCACCCCGCCGAAGGCCACGTACCACGTGTGGCTGTGCACCACGTCGGCCTCCACGGGCTCGGCGGCCATGGCCAGGTCCACGGCCAGCGCCTCGAGCACCGGGCGGTGCCGGAGTGCTCCGGCCGCCCGGACGATCTGCTCCGGGGGCGCGTAGCCGCGCACGCCCAGCGGGGGGCCCGGTACCTGCTGGTCGCCGAAGCAGCGGACCTCGACCCGGGCCCGGCGAGCCAGGGCCTTGGACAGCTCGTCGACCACGACGCCCGCCCC
This sequence comes from Candidatus Methylomirabilota bacterium, assembly GCA_046728035.1. Taxonomy (GTDB): domain Bacteria; phylum Methylomirabilota; class Methylomirabilia; order Rokubacteriales; family CSP1-6; genus DASRWT01. The sequence goes on from JBKPDT010000231.1 coordinate 3,108, forward strand.
GCCATAGATGTGGGGCGGGTACTCTCGACTCAGCATCAGCACGTTCATGGCGCGCCCGTCCTCCTTGTCGAGGCAGTGTAACCGATGGCACCCATCCCGTTCGTCTTCCATGGTTGCCTGGCGGTGCAGGAGCTGGTCGGTCCTGCGGCCGGGGACGCCCGCGCGCTGCTCGAGGCCCTCGGCCAGGCCTCCGACGAGACCCTGTTCACCCACACGGCCGGGACGATGCTGCGACGCCCGGTGCAGGCCGACGCGTACCCGAACGACTTTGCCCTGTGGGCGGCCACGGAACTGGGTGACCGGGCGCTGGCCGAGCGTCTGGCCATGGTGGACGTCTTCGACGCAGGCTCGCTCGACGCCCTCCGGGCCAACCTAGTCGCCGTCCTCGAGGATCACCTGCACCGGGGGCCGGCGGCGGCCGCGCTGGCCGTCGAGCCCTTCGTCTTCCTGCGGATGCACGTGGTGCCCGTGCCGCTCGGCGTCGCCGCCACCACGCTACGCGAGTTCCACGACGGGCTGGCCGAGGTGCATGCGAGCGCGCTCTTCTACCACGTGGTGGAAGCGCGCTACCGGCTCGGGCGCGACCGGGGCGACTTTGCGGACTGGGCCGAGCACGGTTTGGGGCGGCCCGACCTCGCCGGACGGCTGGCCCGCATCGACGCCCACGTCGGAAGTCTCGAGCGGCTCCGCGACCGGTGCCTCACCGTGCTCGACGACGCCGTGGGGACGGGGAGCTAGCCGTGGCGGGCCCAGTGCGCATCACGCTCGATGACTACCGGGCCGTGGCCCCGCGTGGCGCCGTGGATTTTGTGATGCGGATGGCCGAGACGGTCCGCGGCCGGCGTCTGGTCCATGTGACGGCGTCGCGTTACGGCAGGGGAATCGCCGCCACCCTCAACCGGACCCTCCCGGTGGTGAACGCCCTCGGCGTCGAGACCACGTGGGAGATCATCGTGGGCACGGCGGAGTTCGACGCCGGTGCCCGCACGCTGGCCCTGGCGCTCCACGGCACCGAGCAGGTGGTGACCGAGGCCATGCTCGGGCGCCTGCACGCCACCTGCGTGGACAACGCCGCGCGCCTGCCCCTCGACGGCGACCTCGTCATGGTCCACGGCAGTGCCCCCTTCCTCTTGGTGGATCGCCGTCCCGACGCGGGCCGCTGGGCCTGGCGCGGCCACGGCGACATGTCGGCGCCGCAGGCCCAGGTTTGGGCCTTCCTGCGCCGCTTCCTCCCCCGCTACGACGCGGCCGTGCTTTCGCGCCCCTCCTTCGCCCCGCCCCTGCCCATTCCCCGCTTCCTGATCGCCCCGTCGGTGGACCCGCTGGCCGAGCGCAACCGCGACATGTCGCGGCTCGAGCAGGCCCAGCGGCTCGATCGGCTCGGCGTGCCCCGGGACAAACCTTATCTCGTGCAGGTGGGCGACTTCACCCGCACGCAGGATCCCCAGGGCGTGATCAACGCCTACCGGCTGGTCAAGAAGCGACACGACGTCCGGCTCGTGCTTGCGGGGCCGGAGCCCGCCGCCGGGACCGCGGTGCTCGACGAGGTGCGCGAGGCGGCCCACGCCGATCCGGACGTCCTTCCCCTCGTGCTCGGCGGCGACGCCGACGCAGACCTGAACGCCCTCGAGCGGGGAGCCACCGTCGTGGTGCAGAAGCCGCTGCGGGCGGACTTCGCGCTCGACGTGGCCTGCGCCATGTGGAAGGGCAAGCCGGTCATCGGCAGCCCGGTTGGCGGCATCCCAGACCAGATCGTGAACCACGCCACCGGCTTCGTGGTGAACACGGTGGAGGGCGCGGCGTTCCGGCTCCGCCACCTCCTGAACAGCCCCGAGTTGATCGGCCGCCTGGGGGCGGCGGCGCGGGAGACGGTGCGCCACCGCTTCCTGATCACGCGAGACCTGGCCGATCACCTTGGTCTGCTCGCGCACCTGACCAAGTGAGGGGAGGGGCATGGCAAGACTCCTGAGCGACCCGGCGGTCCAGGCGGAGATGGAAGCCCTGGGGACCGCCGACCTCGTCCTCGGTCTGCCCACGGTCGGTCCGACCCCGTCCGCGGAGGCGGTCGGACGGGCGGCGCTCGAAGGTCCCCTCGGCAGCATGGCCACGGTGGTGGTCCACGTGGATCTGACCGGCTCCGGCGAGGTCGTCGAGGCCCTGACCCGGGCCGTCGCCCCTTGCCCGCTCGTCCATCTTGAGGGGTCCGGGCTCGCGCGGACTCCCGCCGCACCCGGGCAAGACGACGACGCCGTCCGCACCGTCCTCGCGGTGGGCCGACAGCTGCGTGCGCGGGGGATCGTCCTGCTCACTCCGCTCGTGGATCCCGTCACGCCGGGCCGTGCGGCTGCACTCGCTGAGCCTGTGCTCAAGGACGGCCACGGCCTCGTGCTGCCGATGTACACACGGACGCGCTACGAAGGCACGCTCACGCATGCGCTGGTCGTGCCGCTGGCCCGCGCATTGTGGGGCCGGCGGCTGGCCCATCCGATGGCCGAGGAGTTCGCGTGCTCGGGCGAGGCGGCCGCGGCCTTCCTCGAGGCCGACACGTGGGACACGGACCTCGCGCGCCAGGGGCTCGAGTTCTGGCTGCCGGTGGCGGCCATCCAGGCGGGCCTAGTCGTGAGCCAGGTTCCTGTGGGGCCGCGGTGGGTGGCTGCGGAGAGCCGCCCTTCGCCGCTCGGCACCACCGTGGGACGGGTGGCCGGCGCCCTTTTCCTCCTGGCCGAGCAGACGGAGGGCCACTGGCTGGAGGTCCGGGGCTCGGACACCGTGCCGGCCAGCGGACCGGAGCCCACTCCGCGCGACGGGGGCGGGACGGTGGATCCCGTCCGCCTCCTGACCGGCTTCCGCCAGGGGGTGCGGGACCTGCTGGAGATCTGGGTCCGCATTCTCGCGCCGGAGACGCTGGCCGATGTGCTGGCCCTGGGGGAGATAGATCCCGACGAGTTTCGATTCTCCGATCGGCTGTGGGCTCGCGTGGTGTACGATTTCTTGCTGGCCTGGCGATTCCGGGTGGCGCACCGAGGACACGTGGCGCAGTCGCTGGCCCCGCTCTACCTCGGGCGCACCGCCTCCCTCGTGCTGGAGACCCGCGGCAAGCCGGCGACGGCGGTCGCCGCCGTCGGCGAACGGCTGGCTCGCAGATTCGAGGACGAGAAGGCGTACTTGGTGGACCGATGGCGATAAGCAAGGCGCGGCAGCCGATCGTCATCGAGCGGGTGGCCCCGGTGGTGGACGACGGCCGCCACCCGGTCAAGCGCGTCGTCGGGGAGCCGCTCGTCATCTCCGCCGACATCTTCAAGGAGGGCCACGACGTGCTCGCGGCCGTCGTGCGTCATCGGGCCCGGGGAGAGGCCGGCTGGCGGGTGACGCCCCTCGTCCGGCGCGACGGTGACCGCTGGGCGGCCGAGCTGGTCCCGGAGGAGAACACCCGCTACACGTTCACGCTGGAGGCGTGGACCGACCGCTTCGGCTCCTGGGTGCGTGAGATCGAGCGGCGCCTGGACGGCGGCCAGACCGACCTCGGCAGCGAGTTGCTCGAGGGCCGGGCCCTGGTCGACGAGGCGGCCGCGGCTGCCTCCGGCGTTGACACCAAGCGGCTCCGCCAGGCCCTCAGCGCCCTCGACTCCGCGCCCGACCAGGAGGCGCGCCTGCGAGTGATCCTCGATGCCGGCCTGCGGTCGGTGATGGCGCGTGCGGCGCCACGCCGGGATCTGACACGCCACGACCGCGAGTACGAGGTGGTGGTGGACCGCCCGCGCGCTCGCTTCGCCGCCTGGTACGAGTGCTTCCCGCGCTCGCAGGGACGGATGCCCGCACGCCACGGGACCTTCGAGGACGTGATCGGTCGCCTACCGGACATCCAGGCCATGGGCTTCGACGTGTTGTACCTGCCCCCCATCCATCCCATCGGGCGCTCCCACCGCAAGGGGCGGAACAACGTCCTGGTCGCCGGCCCCGACGACCCGGGCAGCCCGTGGGCCATCGGCGGTCCCGAGGGCGGGCACGACGCCGTGGAGCCGGCCCTTGGCACACTCGACGACTTCCGGCGCCTGGTCAAGGCGACCGGCGATCACGGGATGGAGGTCGCTCTCGACCTGGCCATCCAGTGCTCGCCCGACCATCCCTGGGTCCGCGAGCATCCGGAGTGGTTCCATCACCGTCCCGACGGGACCGTCAAGTACGCGGAGAACCCCCCCAAGAAGTACCAGGACATTTACCCCTTGAACTTTGCCGGCCCCGCCTGGGAGTCCTTGTGGGAGGCCTGGCTCCGCATCGTGCTCTTCTGGGTGGAGCAGGGCGTGCGTACCTTCCGGGTGGACAACCCCCACACGAAGCCGCTCGACTTCTGGCGGTGGCTGATCCGCGAGGTCCAGGACCGGCACCCCGACGTGATCTTCCTTTCCGAGGCCTTCACGCGACCCTCCGTGATGCGGGCGCTGGCCAAGATGGGGTTCACCCAGTCCTACACGTACTTCACGTGGCGGAACTTCAAGGAGGAGCTGACCGAGTACCTCACGGAGCTCACACAGTCCGACATGGTCGAGTACTACCGAGGCAACTTCTTTGTGAATACTCCCGACATCCTCCCCGAGGTGCTCCAGCGCGGCGGCCCTCCCGCCTTCCGGCTGCGCGCGGTGCTGGGCGCGCTGCTGTCGTCCCTGTGGGGCGTTTACAGCGGCTTCGAGTTGTGCGAGAACGCCGCCGTGCCGGGCACCGAGGAGTACCTCGACTCCGAGAAGTACGAGATCCGCGTGCGCGACTGGAACGCCTCCGGCCACATCAAGGACCTCATCGCCCGGCTCAACCGGATCCGCCGGGAGAACCCCGCCCTGCACGAGTACCGGAACCTGCGATTCTATGGGGCGGAAAGCGATCACATCCTCTTCTTCGGCAAGGCCACGGCGGCCCGGGACAACGTGGTCCTCGCCGCCGTCAACCTCGACCCCTTCCAGGCCCACGAGGCGCGGCTCGCCCTCCCGCTGGCGGCGCTGGGCGTTGCGCCCGACGAGGCCTACGAGTTGACCGAGCTCCTGAGCGGGGCCCGGCGGCTGTGCCGCGGACCACAGCAGACCGTGACCATCGATCCCCAGCTCGGGCCCGCCGTCATCTGGCGGCTGGGCCGGTGGCGCCGCCGGGAGCAAGATTTTGACTACTTCGCCTAGGAAGCTCGGGCGACTTCGCCGGCCGTCGGGTCTCGCGCATGAGTGACCCGTTCTGGTACCAGGACGCCGTGTTCTACGAGCTCCACGTTCGGGCTTTCCAGGACGGCAACGACGACGGCATCGGCGACTTCGTGGGCCTGACCCGTCGGCTCGACTACCTGAAGGACCTCGGCGTGGACTGTCTGTGGCTCCTACCGTTCTTCCCCTCGCCGCTCCGGGACGACGGCTACGACGTCGCCGACTACCGGACGGTGCACCCCGACTACGGGACGCTGGCCGACTTCGAGCGCTTCCTCGAGGAAGCGCACGCCCGGGGGCTCCGCGTCATCGCCGACCTAGTGGTGAACCACACGTCCGACCAGCACCGCTGGTTCCAGGAAGCCCGCCGTGATGCCGCCTCCCCCTTCCGCCCGTACTACGTGTGGAGCGACACCGACCAGCGCTACGCGGACGCTCGCATCATCTTCCTCGATACCGAGCGCTCGAACTGGACGTGGGATCCCGAGGCCAAGGCGTACTACTGGCACCGCTTCTTCAGCCACCAGCCGGACCTCAACTTCGACAACCCGGCCGTGCAGGCCGAGCTGTTGGCGGTGATGGAGCACTGGCTCGACCGGGGCCTGGACGGCTTCCGCTGCGACGCCGTGCCCTACCTCTTCGAGCGGGAAGGGACGATCTGCGAGAACCTGCCGGAGACCCACGACTTCCTCAGAGCGCTCCGGCAGGCCATCGATCGGAAGTACGCCGGCCGCATCCTGCTTGCCGAGGCCAACCAGTGGCCGGCCGACGTCCGCCCATACTTCGGCGACGGCGACGAGTTCCACATGGCCTTCCATTTCCCGCTCATGCCCCGGATCTTCCTGGCCGTCCGCCACGGCGACCGGCGCCCCATCACGGACATCTACCGGCACACGCCGGACATCCCGTCCGGCTGCCAATGGTGCCTGTTCCTCCGGAACCACGACGAGCTGACCCTGGAGATGGTGTCGGGGGACGAGCGCCAGGAGCTCTACTGGGCCTACGGCCACGACCCGCGGATGCGCCTCAACCTGGGCATCCGGCGCCGCCTCGCCCCCTTGCTGGACAACGACCGGCGCAAGACCGAGCTCCTGACCAGCCTCCTCTTCACCCTGCCCGGTAGCCCCATCCTCTACTACGGGGACGAGATCGGCATGGGCGACAACATCTACCTCGGCGACCGGAACGGCGTGCGCACGCCCATGCAGTGGACGGGCGACAAGAACGCCGGTTTCTCCGGCGCCGATCCCGCCCGGCTCTACCTCCCGCTCATCATCGACCCCGTCTACGGCTACGGGGCCATCAACGTGGAGGCCCAGGAGCGCCCGCCGTGGTCGCTACTCAACTGGATGCGGCGCCTCATCGCCACTCGGAAGAAGACGCGGGCCTTCGGACGGGGCACGCTCACCTTCCTCCGCGCCCGCAACGAGAGCGTGCTGGCGCATCTCCGAGTGTGGGAGGGCGAGACCGTGCTCGCCGTGCACAACCTGTCCGGCGCCGCCCAGCCGGTGGAGATCGACCTCGCACGCCACGCGGGCTGGATGCCGGTCGAGATGCTGAGCGACAGCCGGTTCCCGGTCATCGGGACCACACCCTACTTCCTGAGCCTGGCGCCCTACGGCTACTACTGGTTCCGGCTCCAGCCGCCCGCCTCCGAAGAAGTCCTGTATGGCATCGAGGACATCTCCCTCTGAGCGGGTGCCGGCTCTCCTCGCCTTCCTGGGGGGAGCGGGAGCGCCCGCGCTGGGCGCCTTCCTCTCCCGCCAGCGGTGGTACGCGGCGCGCGGCCGGCGGCCGACTCGCGTCGCTGTCCTCGACGGCGCCGCCCTTGATGCGCCCGCCGCCGACTGGCCGACCGAGCCGCTCGTCGTGCTGGTCCTGGTGGAGACGGACACCGACCGCTACTACGTCCCCCTGACGGCTCGCTCGGGAGGCGCGCCGAGCGGGGGCGAGGCGGTGGGCACGGTGGACGGCCTCACCCTCGGCGACGCGCACGGCGAGCCGGAGTTCGGCCGCCGCCTACTCCATGCCTGCGCGACGGGCCGCGCCCTCAAAGCTGTAGGCGGGCGTTTCGTCGGCCACTGGTCGGGAGCGGCGGCGGCGCCCGACGCGGCGGCCTGCCGGGAGATTGCCGTCACCCCCCTCGGGGGAGAGCAGAGCAACACGTCGTTGCTCCTCGGCGGCCGGCTGATCGCCAAGTCCTTCCGCCGCCCCCGGCCCGGAGCCAATCCTGACTTCGAGATCGCCCACTTTCTCACCACGCGCACCGGCTTCCCCCACACCCCCGGGCTAGCAGGCTGGCTCGATCACCAGGCCGAGGGTCGGGAACCGACGACGGTCGCCCTGCTCCAGCCCTTCGTGGAAAATCGCGGGGACGGCTGGAGCCATGCCCTCGCTGGCCTCGAGTCGCTGGCCAAAGCCCTCGCCGGAGAGTCGCCCCCCGCGCACGTCGAGGCGGGGGAGCACCGGCTCCGTGCGCTGGGCAGCGATCTCCTGGACGATCTCCGCACACTGGGGACCGTGACCGGCGAGCTGCACGTGGCCCTGGCCGCCGCCGACGCGCCGCCCGCCTTCCGCCCGGAGCCGATCAGCGAGGCCGACGTGGCGGCGTGGGGCGAGCAGGTGGCCGCGGAGGCGGAGGCCGTGCTGGCCGAGGCTGCCCGGCGCCTGGATACCCTGTCCGATCCTGCGCGCGAGAGCGTCGCCGCACTCATCGAGCGATGGCCGACGCTGGCAGGCCCCTGGCTCGACCTCTCCCCGCTCGCCCGGGACGGCTGCCAGAAGATCCGCATCCACGGCGACTACCACCTGGGCCAGGTGCTCCGCACGCGGACGGGCTACGTGGTGATCGACTTCGAGGGCGAGCCGGCGCGGCCCCTGGCCGAGCGGCGGGCCAAGGGCTCTCCGCTGCGCGACGTGGCGGGCATGCTGCGCTCGTTCGACTACGCCGCGCGGACCGTCCTCGCCGGCCACGACGCGGGCGATCGGAGCGCGCTCGCCCCCTGGCTGGAAGCCTGGGAGCGCCAGGCACGCGAAGCCTACCGGCGCGGGTATTTGGAAGCGGCGGGACGCAGCCCGGTCCCCCTGGTGCCCGCGGCCAGCGCGCGGGTGGAGCAGGTCACCTCCGTGTTCGAGCTGGGCAAGGCCGTCTACGAGTTGCGCTACGAGCTGTCCCACCGACCGGCCTGGGCCGGCATCCCCGCGGTCGGCATCGCGCGTATCCTCGACCAGATGAGGGACCACCCATGATCGACATCACCGGCGGGACCATCACCGGTTGCTCCTGAGCCGTCCCCGTTGTCCTCACCCCAACCCTCTCCCCTGAGCGGAGAGGGCGACACCACCCGCTGGCCCGAGGCGCGCGCGTCGCGGGGCATGGTGGCCTCGCCGCATCGCCTGGCCTCCGAGGCCGGCGTCGCCGCGCTCCGCGCCGGCGGCAATGCGCTGGACGCCGCCATCGCCGCCGCCGCGACCATCGCCGTGGTCTACCCGCACATGAATGGAATCGGCGGCGACAACTTCTGGCTCTTCTGGGATGCCCGTGCCGGCCGGCTCCGCGCGCTCTGCGGCGCCGGGCGCTCCGCCGCAGCCGCCACCATCGACTGGTACGCCGCGCGGGGGATCCGGACGGCCATCCCCGCGCGTGGCGGCCCCGCCGCCCTCACCGTGCCGGGCGCGGTGGACGGCTGGTGGCAGGCCCATCGGTACAGCGCGACGGCCATGAGCTCGCCGCTCGGCTGGAAGGCTCTCCTCGCCGACGCCATCAGGTACGCGCGCGAGGGCTTCTCCCCCTCGGCGGGCCAGCGCCGCCCGCCGCCCCGGGAGCCCGACCTCTTCGGGCCCTCGGCAAGCGCCGAGATCCGGCGCGATCTCTGGCCGCTGTATCATCCCGACGCATTGGCTCGCGGGCCCCTCGTGCAGGCCGCCCTCGCGCGCTCCCTCGAGGCGATTCGCGACGGCGGGCCCGATGCGCTCTACCGCGGCGCACTTGGCCGCCGCATGGTCGCCGCCGCCGGCGCGGCGGGCAGCCCGCTCAGCGCGGAAGATCTCGCGACCCACCAGTCCGAGTGGACGGAGCCCCTGACGATTCCGTGGGGCGGCGGCGTGGCCGCGAGCCTTCCCCCGCCCACTCAGGGCGTATCGGCCCTGGCTCTCCTCGGGCTCACCGAAGGCTTCGACCTCGCCGGGCTCGATGAGACCGACTACGTCCACGTGATGGTCGAGGCGATCAAGCTGGCCTTCGCCGATCGCGACCGCCACCTCACCGATCCCGCCGCCATGACCGTCGCGCCCACCGCGCTCCTCGCCCCCGAGCGGCTCGCCCGACAGCGCGCGCGGATCTCGCGGGCGCGCGCGATGGCGCCGGCGGAGGCATCGGCTCCGGGCGGCGACACCATCGCCATCGTCAGCGCGGACGCGGCGGGCAACGCGGTGTCCCTCATCCAGTCGCTCTACTACACCTTCGGGGCCGGGCTCGTCGCCGGCGATACCGGCATCGTGGTCCAGAACCGCGGCGCCTTCTTCTCCCTCGATCCGCGACACGTCAACGCGCTGGGCCCGCGCAAGCACACCATGCACACCCTGATCCCTTCCATGTTCCTGGAGGGCGGCCGGCCGCGCATGGTCTACGGCACCATGGGCGGCGAAGGTCAGCCGCAGACGCAGGCCGCCCTCCTCACGCGGCGGCTCCACCGCGGCCTGGGGACGCAGGCCTGCGTGGAGGCGCCGCGCTGGCTCTACGGCCGGACCTGGGGCGTGGCGACCCGGGCGCTCAGCCTGGAGGGCCGGTTTCCGGAGGGGTTGGCGCGAGAGCTTGCCGAGCGCGGGCACGACGTACGGCGCGGCGAGGACTGGGACGACCTCTTCGGCCATGCCCATGCCATCTGGATCGAAGACGGCGGCGACCTCTGCGGGGGCTCCGATCCGCGCGCGGATGGCGGCGCGCTGGGCTACTAGCCGTCGCTACGCGTTCCCGCCCGCCAGCGCCTTGTAGAGCTCCAGCCCCACCGCGGAGAGATCCGAGCGTGTCTCGATGGGCAGGCCGGCATTCATCCAGGCGCCGAGCCCACCCCTCAGGATGAGCACGTTCTTGAACCCCAGCTTCCTCAGGTCGTGCGCCACACGGGCGCTCGAGCGCTCGTCCGGTCAGGTGCAGTAGGCCACCACCGGCCGGTTGACGTCCAACTCGAGCCCGCTCACCCCGCTGGCGAGCTCTTCGGGAGCGAGGCGGATGGACTGCGGGATCTTGAGGGGCAGCTTGTCGTATTCGGAGGGAGCGCGCACGTCGAGGATCTGGGGCTCCTTGCCGCCCTCGAGGAGCTTGATGACCTCGGACGGGTGCACGCGGTAGCGGTTCTTCTGCCAGCGGACGAGGAACTGCGCGCCGTAGCCCCCCGCGCTCAAGACAGTAACGCCGATGGCGACCCAGAACCACGGAAAGGGACGCGGCGGCGGATTCTTCACGAACTCGCGCGCCTCGACGAGCTTGCGCTTGACGTCGGGCAGGCCGGGAACGAGAGCATCCGCCTTCTCCAGCTCCCGTACCGCGCCCTTGTAGTCCTCCGAGAAGAACCTGCGCAAGCCGGCATGCCAGGCCTCGTTGAACGTGCTGGCGCCGTCCAGCCGGACCTCGGTGCCCTTGACGAACTCGCGGACAGCATCGGCGGGGATGACGAAGTTGAAGCCCTGGACGAGGGCGCCCTCGGGACCCGGCGCCAACGAGACGAAGGTGAGCACGCCGAGGACCTGCCCCTGCTGGTTGACGGCGGGCCCGCCGGAATTTCCCCAGGAGGCGGACGCGTCCGTCTGGATCACCGGCTGATTGGACACGTCCTCCTTCAACCCGGACACCGCTCCATTGGTGATGGTGGCCTCGACCGACGCCGACTTGTTGAGCAGCTCGTGCGAGAGCACGACGCCGGGGAAGCCCAGGATATGCAGGGGATCGCCGATCTGAACCGTCCGGCTCTCGGCGAGCGGCAGCACCGGGAAGACGTCTCCGGCCACCTTGAGCAGCGCGAGGTCGCGCCCCGACATGGCCCCAGGCTCCTTGCTGATCGGCGGGGTGTACTTCTTCACCTCGGCCTTGTGGCGGACACCACTCGAGATGACGACGGTGACCTGGGGATTCAGCTTGACCTTGGTCGTGGGCAGGACGGCGTCGAGCAGCTTCCGCTTGATCGCGTCCTCCATCTCCGGCCGCTCGCCCGGATTGACGCCGCGCTGGGCCAGCGCCTTGGGCAGGCAGGCGGTGCTGACCGCGCGCTGCGCCTGCTGGTTGATGAGCCAGCGCGGCGGCGAGTGGGCGGGCTCGACGACATGGCCGTTCGTGATGACCCAGCCGCGGCCGTCCACGAACCAGCCCGTGCCGGTCTCGCGAAAGACGGGCGGCGTCACCGTCTGGGTTCCGCCCCCGCAGTCCAGCGTCACCTCGGCGCCGACTTCGGCGATGACCAGCACCACCGCCGGCTTGGCCCGGAGGACCGCCTCCTGGACCGTGATCGCGGTGTCGGCGGCGCCGGGGCTCGCAAGGCTCCCCGCGAGCCCGACCAGGCCTGACATCGCGAGGGCAATCCGGCGTACCATAGGCGGCACGCCGTCAATTCTATACCACCGAGAGGCGCGCATGAGTCGTCAGATCGGGGAAGTGCCGACCAAGACCTTCAAGCCCGGGGAGTTCATCTTTCGCACGGGGGACGATGCGAAGGGCGAAGCCTTCATGGTGCACGAAGGCAAGGTCGAGATTCGGGGCCAGTTCGGGGGAGAGGATCGGGTGCTCCGCGTGCTCGGCAAGGGCGATCTCCTCGGTGAGCTCGCGCTGTTCCGCAATGCTCCCCGCTCCGCCAATGCGGTGGCCGCCGGGCCCGTTACCCTGCTCCTCATCCCCTCCAACCGGCTCGAGCATCTCGTGCGCTCCAACCCTGCGCTCGCGCTCGCCCTGATCAAGCAGCTCGCCAAGTTCATGATCGAGGCCGAGGACCGCGCGCGGGCCGCCGAGGAGCGCGCGCGCGCGGCCGAAGAACGCGCGAAGGGCGGCCCGGGCGCCTAGAGCCGGAACGAGTCCGCGGCGAGGCCCGCGATGTGCCGGCCGATCGCCAGCGAGGCGGTGGCCGCCGGCGAGGGCGCGTTGAGCACGTGGATGGCGCCCTCGGTCTGGCTGATCTTGAAGTCGTCCACGAGCGAGCCGTCTGGGCTCACCGCCTGGGCGCGCACCCCCGACCCGCCCGGCGCGATGTCCGCGGCCTGGATGTCGGGCACGAGGCGCTGGAGCGAGGTGACGAACGCCGCCTTGCTCACCGAGCGGTAGACCTCGTAGGCGCCCATCTTCCAGTAGCGCCGCCCCATGTTCCAGAAACCGCGATACGTGAAGGTCCGCAGCGCTTCGCCCACCCGCACCGTGCCCATGGTGTAGCCCTCGCGCGCCAGCGCGAGCACCGCGTTGGGGCCCGCCTCCACGTCGCCGTGCACGGTACGCGTGAAGTGGACGCCGAGGAAGGGGAACCGCGGGTCGGGCACGGGATAGATGAGACCGCGAACCAGGGACCGGCGCTCCGGACGAAGCATGTAGTACTCGCCGCGGAACGGGATGATCTGAACCTCGGGGCGGATGCCCATCAGCGCGGCCACCCGGTCGGAGTGCAACCCCGCGCAGTTGATGAGGTGGCGCGTCGCGACTGGGCCTGTCTCCGTCTCCACGGTGAGGAGGCCGCCGTCCCGGCGGATGCCGCGCACTCCGGCCCCGGTCATCACTTCGGCGCCGCGCTGGGCGATCAGCGCGGCCATCTTTGCGGCGACCTCGGTGTAGTCCACGATACCGGTCGCGGGCGAGAGCATGCCCCGCACCGCGCGGGCGTGCGGCTCCCACTCCCGCACCTCCTCACCCGAGACGAGCTTGAGGCCGGGCACGCCGTTGGCGGTCCCCCGCTCGTGTAAGGTGTTGAGCCGGGGGATCTCCTCCTCCTCCGTGGCCACGATCACCTTGCCGCAGCGCTCGTAGGCGATCCCGTGGGCGTCGCAGAACTCGACCATCAGCCGCGCCCCTTCCACGCAGAGGCGGGCCTTGTACGAGCCTGGCTTGTAGTAGATCCCCGAGTGGATCACCCCGGAGTTGTGGCCGGTTTGGTGAGCGGCGATCCGCGGCTCCTTGTCGAGCACGATCACGCGCGCTCGCGGGTGCCGTGCGGTGAGATTCACGGCGGTGGCCAGGCCGACGATACCGGCCCCGATGATGGTCACGTCGGCGATTTTGGGCATGCCCTGGACGATAGCACGTCCCTCATCCGAGCCGTCCTGTCCGGCCCATGACGGGGTCCCGTTTCCCGCCTGACGGCTGTGCCGCACCTCGTGAGCCGAAACCCACAAGTTTTCAGGTACTTGAACCATTGGGCCGACTGGCATCCTGCGTGCTCTCTATGGGTGCGACGGCGGATTGTCGAACTGGCCGCCGACCTACGAACGCAGGAGGCCGTCATGCAGAAGGCCCTGGCTCTGAT
>JBKPDT010000232.1:0-5897 GCA_046728035.1 Candidatus Methylomirabilota bacterium
TAGGCGCCGCGGCCGCCCGTCATCGAGCGCAGGGTGGACTCGTAGGTGAGCATCTCCGCCATCGGCACCTGGGCGCGCACCGCCACCACCTCGCCGTCGGGCTCCATGCCCATCACCCGGCCGCGGCGGCCGTTGATGTCGCCGATGACGTCGCCCGCGTTTTCGGATGGCGCGGTGATCTCCACGTTCATCACCGGCTCGAGCAGGATCGGGTGCGCCTCGAGGAATCCCTTCTGGAGACCCATGGAGGCGGCGATCTGGAATGCCATGTCGGACGAGTCCACGTCGTGATAGGAGCCGTCGTAGAGCGTCACCTTGAGGTCCACCACCGGGAAGCCGGCGAAGATGCCGCGCTTCATGCAATCGCGCACGCCCTTCTCCACGGACGGGATGAAGTTGCGCGGGATGGCGCCGCCGAAGATGTCGTCCACGAACTCGAACCCGCCGCCGCGGGTGAGCGGCTCGATCTTGAGCCAGGTGTCGCCGTACTGGCCGCGCCCCCCCGTTTGCTTCTTGTACTTGCCCTGCACCTCCGCGCGTCCCTTCACCGTCTCCTTGTAGGGGATGCGCGGCGGCAGCACGAGGACGTCCACGTTGTACTTCCGCTTCATGCGCTCGACCACCATCTCGACGTGCATCTGGCCCATGCCGGAGACGAGGAGCTGCTTGGTCTCGGGATCGAAGTGGTGGTGGAGGGTTGGATCTTCCTCCGCCATCCGGTGCAGTGCCGTGGAGATCTTGTCCTCGTCGCCGCGGGTCTTCGGCTGGATCGCGAAGGAGATGGCGGGCTCCGGGAAGGCGATGCCGGGCAGCACGATGGGGTGGGCCTCGTCCGTGAGGGTGTCCCCGGTCAGGGTGTCCTTGAGCTTGGCGACCACGCCGATCTCGCCCGGCCCCAGCGCCTCCACCGGTTTCTGCGTCTTTCCCTGGAGCCAGCCGATATGTCCCACGCGCTCCTTGGCGCCGCGCGTGGCGTTGAGCACCTGGCTATCCGCCCTGAGGGTGCCGGAGTAGACGCGGAAGACCGAGAGCTTGCCCACGTGAGGATCGGAGATGGTCTTGAAGACGAGGGCCGCGAAGGGCGCCTTGGGGTCGGGCGCCCGCTTGGCCGCGGCCTTGCTCTTCACGTCGGTGCCCTCGACGGCGGCCACGTCGGCCGGCGACGGAAACTGTTCCACGATGAGATCCATCAGGGGGTGGACGCCGATGAGCCGGGTGGCGGCGGCGGCGAGCACGGGGACGAGGGTGCCGTCCGCGATGGCCTTGCGCAGTGCGGTGAGCATCTCCTCCTCGGCCATGGAGCCCTCCTCGAGGTACTTGGCGAGGAGGTCGTCGTCCGTCTCCGCGGCAGCCTCGACGAGCTTCTCGCGCCACTCCTTCGCGGCGTCCATGGCGTCCGGGGGGATCTCGGCCTCGCGCGCCTTCCCGTCGGCGACGACGATGGCCTTCATCTTGACGAGGTCCACCACGCCCTGGAATCGCGCCTCGCTCCCGATCGGCACCTGGAGCGGGCACAGCCGGCCCTTGAGGCGCCGCTGCATCGAGTCCAGCGCCCGAAAGAAGTCGGCGCGCTCCCGGTCCATCCGGTTGATGAGGACGATGCGGGCGAGACCGTAGTCGTTGGCCATCTTCCAGACCTTCTCGGTCTGGACCTGGACGCCCGCCACCGCGTCCACCACCACTACCGCCGCGCCCACCGCCCGCAGGCCCGCCCGCGCGTCCGAGATGAAGTCGCCGTATCCCGGGGTGTCCACGAAGTTGAGGCGGTGGCCCTTGTAGTCGCAGAAGGCCGCCGAAGTGGAAAGTGAGATCTTCCGCTTGATCTCGTCGGGGTCGAAGTCGGTGGTGGTGGTGCCGTCGTCCACGCGGCCGAGGCGGTTCACCGCGCCGGCGGCGAAGAGCATCCCCTCGACCAGCGAGGTCTTGCCGACCCCGCCGTGGCCGACGATGCCGATGTTGCGGATCTTCGAGATATCGAGCGCCATGTCCGCCTCCCCGTGATTCGCTACCCGGCAGATAGAACGACGGAAGAAGGAAGAGGGCTGATGTGTCAGGGATGCTACCACACGGCGACGGGAAGGTTCCAGGGGGCCCCGCCGGGCGGGCTGGCCGCCGATGGGCCCTTATCGGGCCGGGTTAGGGGGCGGCGACCCTGTTGGCGAGGACGCCGATCCGCTCGACCTCGGCCTCCATCCGATCCCCGGCCTTGAGGAAATTCCCGCTGGCGGCGCCGACACCGTCGGGCGTGCCGGTGGCGATGACGTCGCCGGGCACGAGGGTGAGGCCCTCCGAGAGCACCTCGATGCACTGGTCCACCGGGAAGATCATCTTCGCGGTGTGGCTCGACTGGCGTACCTGCCCGTTGACCCGCATCGAGATTGCTAGCGCCTGGGGATCGGGGATCTCGTCCGCGGTGACGAGCACGGGACCCATGGGGCAGAAGGTTTCGAGCGACTTCCCCTTGAACCACTGGCCGTGCTTCTTCTGCAGGTCGCGCGCGGTGACGTCGTTGACCACGGTATAGCCGAAGACGTGGCGGAGGGCGTCTCCACGTTGGATATCACGCCCGGCGAGGCCGATCACCACGGTCAGCTCGACCTCGTAGTCGAGCTCCTTGGTCACGGCGTGGTGCACCACGCGCTCCCCCGGGCCGATCACGCAGGCGGCCGGCTTGGTGAAGTACACCGGGTGGTCGGGGACGGCGGCGCCGCGTTCGGCGGCATGGTCGGCGTAGTTGCGGCCGAGGCAGAATACGTTGCGCGCCGGCACGATGGGGGCGAGCAGCCGCACCTTGGCCAGCGGATAGGCGAGCCGGCGCGCGGCGAGATCGGCGATACCCTCGGCGTCGACCAGCCGCTTGCCCGCCTCCCACGCCTCGCGGACCCGCGCGAGCGCGGGCTCGCCCCCCTGGACGAGCTCGAGCATGGTCTTGGGAAAGCCGCGTCCGCGCGCCGCCTCGCCCCGCTGTGCGGCGAGGTCACGGGCGACGCCGGCGAGGTCGATCACCGCCTCGTTCCAGATCGCGCCCACGCGGCCCTGGCTCCGTCCCTTGCGGAAGGTGACCAGGCGCACGCCTACTCCTCGTCGATGCCGGCGCTGCGCCGGGCGGGCAGGCCCTTGCCGGCCTGGCGGGCGATCTCCTCGAGCTCCCGGGGGAGCCCGAAGCGCACGTCCTCCTCGACCACGTGGACCTCGCGCACCTCCGCGGGCCGCGCCGCCTGGAGCGCCTGCACCACCTCGGTGACTAGGAATTCCGGCGTCGAGGCGCCCGCGGTCACGCCGACCCGCGTCGCCCCCTCGAGCCACTCGGGCCGAATATCGTTCTTGTCGTTGATGAGATACGACGCCGTTCCCAGGCCCGTAGAAACCTCGACGAGTCGATTGGCGTTGGAGCTGTTGGCGGCGCCGATCACGAGGAGCACGTCGACGCCGCCCGCCACCGTCTTGGCCGCGGCCTGGCGGTTCTGGGTGGCGTAGCAGATGTCGTCCTTGGAGGGCCCCACGATACTGGGGAAGCGCCGGCGCAGCGCCTCGATACAGTCGCGGGTGTCGTCCACCGACAGCGTGGTCTGGGTGAGGAAGGCGACCTTGCTCGGATCCGGTACCTCGAGCCGTTCGACCTCTTCGGGATGCGCGATCACGAACATCCGGTCGGGCGCCTCCCCCATCGTGCCGACCACCTCGTCGTGGTCCGCGTGCCCCACGAGGATGATCGAGTAGCCCTCGCGGGCATACCGGACGGCTTCCAGGTGCACCTTGGTCACGAGCGGGCAGGTCGCGTCGATGACCCGCAGGCCCCGCCGCTCCGCCTCCTGCCGCACCGCCGGCGAGATGCCGTGGGCGCTGAAGATCACGGTGGCGTCGTCGGGCACCTCATCGAGCTCGTCCACGAAGTGAGCGCCCTTGGCGCGGAGCGCCTCCACCACGTGTCGGTTGTGCACGATCTCCTTGCGCACGTAGACCGGCGGCGGGCAGACCTGCAGGGCCAGCTCGACGATGTCGATCGCGCGGTCCACCCCCGCGCAGAAGCCGCGGGGCCCCGCCAGCACGATGTCCTGGAGCAACGGTATGGTCGCCATCGGGTCTCCTGGGTAAATGTGAGGACTCACGCGAGTATACCGGAGCGGGTGGCCCCGCTCAAATCCTCGGGTCGATCGCTACCTTTAGAGCCTGGCCGGCAGCCATGAGGGCCAGGGCCCGCGGGACGTCGGCCAGGCCCATGACATGGGTCACGAGCGAGTCGGGGGCGAGGGCCTCGGACTCCAGCAGCTCCACCGCCCGTCGGAACAGCTCGGGCGTGTGGTGGAAGGCGCCCACGAGGGTCAGTTCCTCGTAGTGGGTGCGCCGCGTGTCGACGCTCACCCGGGTGCCCGGCTCGCACCCCCCGAAGAAGATCACGGTCCCCCCGCGGCCGACGGCGTCCAGGGCCAGCTCCCAGACCTCGGGACGCCCCGTCGCGTCCACCGTGACGTCGGCGCCGCGGCCGCCGGCGTGCGCGCGCACGGCCCCCACGATGTCGCCGGTCGCCCGGGCGTCCACGCACTCGGCGAAGCCGGCCGCGCGCACCCGGTCGAGCCGCCAGCCACTCTTGCCCACCAGGACCACGCGCGCCTTGCGGTGGGCGGCGACGAGAGCGAGCAAACAGCCGAGCGGCCCATGGCCGAAGATCGCGACGGTCATGCCCGGCTCGACCCGCCCGCGCTCGATCCCCTGCACCGCGCAGGCCAGCGGCTCCGCGAAGGCGGCCCGGGACGCGGGCAGCCCCCCGCCGATCGGGACGAGGTTCTTTTGCACCAGCCGGGGCGGCAGCAGGATGAACTCGCCGTAGGCCCCGTTGACGAAGAGGAGATCCTCGCAGAGGTTGGGCCGGCCCGCGCGGCAGAGCGCGCACCCGCCGCAGGGCGCGGAGTTCGCGGCGACGAGCCGGTCCCCCTCGCGCCAGCCGCGGACGCCGGCGCCCACCGCGGCGACGGTGCCCGCGAACTCGTGGCCGAACACCGTGGGCACGGTGGGGATCATGACGGGATGGCCACGGCGGAGCGTCTTCACGTCGGTGCCGCAGGTGAGCGCGGCCTCGATCCTCAGCACGATCTCGCCGGATCGCGGCGTCGGGACCGGCGCCTCCTCCAACCGTAGATCCCCCGGCCCGTGGAAGACCTGCGCGCGCATGCGAGCCTTCACGGGGCTAGCGCGCCGGGCGCGCGAGGGGAGAGCGGCCGCGGGTGCCCAGGCGCGAGCGCGCCCAGCACGCCAGGGCGATGGCGATCCGACGTCGCGTGGAAACCGTCACGCGCTCGCCGAACACGTCGTAGTCGCGTGCCTCGATGGCCCGGAGCAGGGCGAAGTAGGTGCGGCCCATGATCTCGGCGGCGAAGAGGCGGCGACGGTCCACCTCGGGAAGGCCCCGCCAGGCCCGCGCGTAGTAGTCGCGGGCGCGGGCGGCCTCGAAGGCCATGAGCGCGGCGAAGCCCGGCGTGTAGCGGCCCGCGCGGAGGTCCTCGGCGGCCACGCCGAAGCGGCGCAGGTCCTCCTGCGGCAGGTACACGCGGCCGATGCGGGCGTCGACCTCGACGTCGCGCAGAATATTGGTGAGCTGGAGCGCCACGCCCAGGTTGATGGCGTAGTCCTGCGCGCGCGGATCGGTGTAGCCGAAGATCGCGATGCTGCACAGCCCGACCGCGGAGGCCACGCGATAGCAGTACGGATACAGGTCGGTGAAGGTCTCGTAGGTGGTGCGCTCGAGATCCATCTCCATGCCCGCGATGATCTCCTCGAGCGCCTCGCGCGGGATGGGGAAGCGCCGCACCGCCTCCTGCAGGCGCTGAGCGGCGGGGTGCTCGGGCGGGCCGGCGCCCCATACGCGGGCGATCTCCTCCCGCCAGCGCGCGAGCTCGCGG
>JBKPDT010000233.1:0-1878 GCA_046728035.1 Candidatus Methylomirabilota bacterium
GGAGGCGAGGAAGACGGCCACCGGGGCGATGTGCTCGGGTCCCATCTTCTTGATCTTCTCCACGCGCGCCTTCTGGGCCTCGGTCTCCGTCGGGATGGTGCCGATCATGCGCGTCCACGCGAAGGGCGAGATGCAGTTGGCTGTGACGTTGTAGCGTGCCATGTCCAGCGCCACCACCTTGGTGAAGCCGACGATGCCGAGCTTGGCCGCCGCGTAGTTGGCCTGGCCGATGTTGCCGACCAGCCCCGAGGTGGAGGTCATGTTGATGACCCGGCCCCACTTGCGCTCGCGCATCTGGGGCACCGCTGCGCGGGTGACCGCGAAGCAGCCCTTGAGGTGGGTGTCGATCACGCCGTCCCACTCCTCCTCGGTCATGTTGAAGATCATGCGATCCCGGAGGATGCCGGCGTTGTTGACCACGATGTCGACCGCCCCGAAGTTGTCCAGCGCGGCCTGGATGATGCGGCGGCCGCCCTCCATGGAGGCGACGGAGTCGTAGGAGGCGGCGGCCCGGCCCCCGACGTTCTTGATCTCGCTGACCACCTCGTCGGCGGGCCCGGACGCCCCGCCGACCCCATCGGCGCCGCCGCCGAAGTCGTTGACCACCACCGCCGCCCCGTGGCGCGCCATGAGGAGCGCGATCTCGCGGCCGATACCCCGCGCCGCCCCCGTCACCACCGCCACCTTGTCGGCTAGCATCATGGGCCCGATCTCCTTTTCGGTCAGATCACGCCGGCGGCGGCCAGCGCGTCGATCTCCCCGGCGTCGAGGCCGGTCTCCGCGAGGATCTCGCGGGTGTGCTCGCCCAGCGCGGGGGCTCCCGTTCGGATGCGCCCGGGCGTGTCCGCGAGCTTCACCGGCGTGGCGATGGTCTTGAAGCGCCCCGCGCGGGGATGCTCCTGCTCCGCGATCATCCCCGAGGCCTGCACCTGGGGATGGTGGACGAGGTCCGCGTAGTCGTTGACAGGGGCGCAGAGCACGTCCGCCCGCTCGAGCGTCGCGATCCACTCCGCCGACGTCCGCTGCGCGAACACCTTCTCGACGATGGCGTCGAGCCCGCCGCGATTGGCAATGCGGTCGGCGCGGCCGGCGAAGCGTGGATCGTCGGCCAGCTCGGGCCGGCCGATGGCTTCGCAGAAGGGCCGCCAGAGGCGGTCCACCCACACCGCGACGAACACCCAGCCGTCGGCGGCGCGATAGGCGCGGTACGGAACGATCTCCGGATGTCCACTGCCCCATCGCCCCGGCGCCTCCCCCGTCTCGTGGAAGACGGCGAGCCGGGCGGTATGCGCGAGCAGCATCCCGTCGAGCAGTGAGGCGTCCACCCGTTGGCCCCGCCCGGTGCGACCCCGGGCGATGAGCGCGGTGAGAATGCCCTGGGTGGCGAGGAGCGCGGCCAGCGTGTCCGCCACCGGGGCGCCGCCCAGCACCGGGCCGCCGTCGCGCTCGCCGGTGATAGCCATGAAGCCGCCGAGCGCCTGCGCGAGGGCGTCGAGCCCGGGCTTCTCGCGCCAGGGGCCGGCGGGCCCGAAGGCCGAGATCGAGCAGTAGATCAGGCGCGGGTTGGCGGCGGCGAGCGACGGGGCATCGATTCCGAGGCGCTCGGCCACTCCGCCGCGGAACGCCTCGATCACCACGTCCGTTCGGGCGGCGAGGCGGCGGAAGAGCGCGCGGCCCGCGTCCTGGCGGAGATCGACGGAGAGCCCGCGCTTGTTGCGGTTCACGGTGAGGTGGAGAATGCCTTCGCCCCCGCGATAGAGGCGATAGATGTGCCGGCCCGCGTCGGGGGCATCCCGCGACTCCACCTTGATGACTTCCGCCCCCATGTCCGCCAGGTACATGCCGCAGAGGGGGCCCGCGATCAGATGCGCGAGCTCG
>JBKPDT010000234.1:0-3278 GCA_046728035.1 Candidatus Methylomirabilota bacterium
TACTCGCTGGCGCTGCTCGGCGACCAGATGCTCTACGTCTTCCTGCCCTCCCAACCGGCGGCGGCGGGCGTCGCCGCCGCCAGCCTCGGCATCATTCTCAGCGCGAACCGCTTCGTGCGCCTCGCCGCCAACTCGCTGGCCGGGCTCCTCTCCGACCGGCTCGGCCGCCGCCGCCCCTATCTCCTCGGCATGCTGCTGGCGCTCCTCTCCACCGCCGGCTATCTCGTCTCGGACAGCTTCTGGCCGCTCCTCCTCTCGCGCGTCGTCTGGGGCATCGCCTTCGCGCTGCTCCACGTGGTCGGCGCCGCCATCATCCTGGACGTCACCACCGACGAGGACCGCGGGCGCACCGTCGGCGCGTACTCCTCGCTGGCCCAGCTCGGAACGCTGCTGGGTCTCGTCCTGTCGGGCTTCCTCACCGACCTCGTGGGCTACCGCGGCACCCTCATGGTTTACGCGCCGCTGGCCGCCCTGGGGATCGTCGTCGCCTTCGTCGTGCTCCGCGACCACGACGCCGGGCCGATGCGCCCGGCGGCGCCGGCGGGCGGGCTCGGCACCCTTGCGGCGCTGCGCCGGCTCGATCCGCGGCTCCTCGCGCCGGCGTACGTGAACTTCGTGAGCCTTTTCGCGGGCAGCGGCGTGGTGGCGGCGACGCTCGGCGTCTACCTCAAGCAGCTCGCGGCCGAGCCCGGCGCGAGCCTCCTCGTGCCGGTGGCCTCGCTGACCGGCATCCTCCTGGCGGCGCGGCGGCTCGCCGGCATGATCGAGGCGCCCATCGCCGGCCAGCTCCTCGACCGCTTCGGCAACCGCCGCGCCGTCGCCGCGCTGGGCGCGCTGGCGAGCCTGGTCGGCTTCGCGGTGCTGGCGACAGGACGCGGCGTGGGAATGGTGGTGCTCGGCGTGGTGCTCATGGCCATCGGCGAGGGATTCATCGGCCCCGCGGTGGTGGTGTGGACGGGGGACAATGCGCCGCCGCACCTCCGTGGAGTCGTGATGGGCGGCCTCGCGACCTCCGGGGACCTGGGCGCGGCCATCGGACCGCTGGTGGGCTACGCGCTTCTGGAGACCGCGGGCCTGCGCGCCGCCTACGCGCTCTGCGTGGCCCTCATGCTGTCCGCGCTGCTCGTCCTCGCGTTCGTCCGCGGCTACGCCGGCTCCACGCCGGGGCCTTCGCCCACGCGGTCGCTGATATAGTGATCGTCCATGAAGGTCGTGCTCATCCCCGGCGACGGGATCGGGCCGGAAGTGTCGGCGGCCGCGCAGGAGGTGGTGGCGGCGGCGGGCGTCCCCATCGAGTGGGTGATCGCGTATGCCGGCGTCGCCGCCGGCGAGCGACTCGGCGACCCCTTGCCGGAGGCGACGCTCGAGGCGGTGCGGCGGCACCGCGTCGCCCTCAAGGGCCCGTGCACCACGCCGATCGGCGAGGGCTTCCGCTCCATCAATGTGCGGCTGCGCCAGGGGCTCGACCTCTTCGCGAGCGTCCGGCCGGTGCGCACTCTGCCCGGCGTGACGGTGCCCTTCGATCACGTGGACCTCGTGGTCGTTCGTGAGAACACCGAGGGGCTCTACTCCGGGCTCGAGCACGTGGTGGTGCCGGGCGTGATCGAGAGCTTGCGCATCGTCACCCGCGCCGCCGCCGACCGGATCGTCCGCTTCGCCTTCGAGCTGGCCCGGCGGGAGGGGCGGCGGCGGGTGACGTTCTGCCACAAGGTGGACGTGCTGCGGCTCTCCGACGGGCTCTTTCTCGACGCAGCCCGCGCGGTCGCCGAGGCCTATCCGTTCATCGACTTCGAGGAGCGCCGCATCGACAACCTCTGCATGGAGCTGGCGCTGGATCCCTCGCGCTTCGACGTGCTGGTGATGGAGAATCTCTTCGGCGACGTGATCAGCGACCTCTGCGCGGGGCTCGTGGGCGGGCTCGGGCTGGTGCCCGGTTCCAACATCGGCGAGCGCTACGCCGTCTTCGAGGCCGTCCACGGCAGCGCCCCCGACATCGCGGGCAAGGGCCTCGCCAATCCCATCGCCGCCATCCGATCGGCCGCGCTCCTCCTCGACCACATCGGCCAGCGCGAGGCGGCGCGACGGGTCGAAGCGGCGGTGGTGCGCACGCTCGAGCGCGGGCGTGGGCTCACCCGCGATCTCGGCGGCGAGGGGACCACGCAAAGCCTCACCGACGCGATCATCGCCAACCTGACCCGGGACGGGAAGGCCGCGTGAGCCGGGAGATCCTCCTCGTCCAGGGCGGCGGCGTCGGGCTCGACGAGGCGGCGGCGGTGCGCCTCATCGTGGCCGCCGCGGGGGTGGACGCGCGCTGGCGGGTCTTCGAGGCGGGTCAGGCCGCCATGGACAAGGGGCTGCCGCCCCTGCCGCCCGGCATGCTCGAAGCGGTGGGCTCGGCGGGCCGCGCCCTGAAGACCAAGCTCCTGAATCCACCGGGCAGCCACGAGACCAACTTCAACGTGCAGTTCCGCCGCGCGCTGGAGCTCTTCGCTTCGGTGCGTCCTCTCCGAAACCTCGAGGGCCTGCCCGCGCGGTTCCGGAACGTGGACATCCTCCTCGTGCGCGAGATCACCGAGGATCTCTACACTGCTGGCGAGCACGAAATCGTGCCGGGCGTGGTGCAGAGCATCAAGGTGGTGACGGAGGCGGCGTGCCGTCGCGTGTGCCGGTTCGCCTTCGCGCTGGCCCGCGCGGAGGGACGGAAGAGCATCCACTGCATCCACAAGGCGAACATCCTCAAGCTCGCCGACGGCCTCTTCCTCGAGTGCTTCCGCACGACCGCGCCTGACTTTCCCGGCATCGAGCCCCGCGAGATGATCGTGGACAACTGCTGCATGCAGCTCGTGTCCAGGCCCGCCCAGTTCGAGGTGTTGGTGACGGGCAACCTCTATGGCGACCTTCTGAGTGATCTGGGCGCCGGACTGGTGGGCGGGATCTCCGCCACCGTGGGCATCAACCACGGCGCCGGCCTGCGCGTCTACGAGTCCATCCACGGGGCGCCGCGCGAGGTGGTGGGCCCGGATCGCGCCAATCCCCTGGCCCTCACCTTCGCGGCGTGCGCGCTCCTGCGTGACGAGGGGGAGACGGCGGCGGCCGAGCGTATCCGCGCGGCGGTGGAGCGCGTGCTCACCGCCGGGCGGGTGCGGACACCGGACCTGGGGGGCACGGCGGGCACGCTGGAGATGGCCGAGGCCATCGCGGCGGCGCTGGGCGAGGCAGCGTGAGCGAGCGCGTGGTGATCGGCGCCTACCCGGACGCGGCGCGCGCGGTGACCGCG
Source organism: Candidatus Methylomirabilota bacterium (assembly GCA_046728035.1). GTDB lineage: Bacteria > Methylomirabilota > Methylomirabilia > Rokubacteriales > CSP1-6 > DASRWT01. Next base: position 3,278 of record JBKPDT010000234.1, read on the forward strand.
C
>JBKPDT010000235.1:0-2335 GCA_046728035.1 Candidatus Methylomirabilota bacterium
GTTCACGGGCGGGGAGAGCCTGCACAACAACCACCACGCCTATCCGCGCTCGCCCAAGTTCAGCGTGGGGCGCTTCGAGTTCGATCCGGGCTGGGTAGCGATCAAGCTCTTCGCGGCGCTCCGGCTCGTCGGCATCACCGGCCCCGTCGCCAAGCTCTCGCCCTAGAGCGCAGCCGGCTACGCGGGGAGTGTAGTTCCGGGGGGGACGTCAGTCAGGAGCACCCAGTCGTCGGGCGCGTCCCCGGGCGGGCGCGTGCCTTCCGCCACGCTGACCGTCCGGGCCCGGCTGGGCGAGAACCACTCCCACACCCCCGGCGGCGGCGCCGCTGCGTCCACGGGCTCGCCCATCTCGGGACCGCTCGCGCCGGACGTCTCCCGCTCGGTCTTCCGCTGCCGCTTCTCTTCCTGCTTGGCCCGCTGGGCATCGGCCTTGCGGCGGCGCTCGAATCCGTAGTTCTGACGGGCGCTCATGCGTCGGCCACCGCGATCGCGCTGATCTCGACCTTGCAGCGCGCATGGGTCGCCAGCCGCGAGACCTCCACCGTGGTGGTGGTGGGCAGGTGGCCGCCGAGGTAATCGGCCCAGACGCGATTGAGGTCGTCCTGCTCCTCCACCGCGGTGAGGTACCGCGTCGCGGAGACGAGGTCGCGCAGCGTGCACCCTGCCGCCTCGAGGGTCTTCTTGAGGTTTTCCATGGTGAGGCGCGCCTGCTCGCGCATGTTGTCGGGGAGGTCGAACTCCTCGTCCCGGTGAGGGTGGCTGTGGTACACCGGCGCGGCGGTGACGCCGGAAAGGAAGACGAGCCGTCCCCGCGCCACCAGGATTCCCGGCGCGTAGGGCATGTGGACGTCGGTGCGGCGGTCCCGGTGATGGACGACGGCAAGCTCTCTGGTCATGAACTCCTCGCTCAGATGAAGATGCTCTCAGGCAGGAACGCCGAGACGATCCAGTTGGGCGCGTCCACGATCTCGCTGATCTTGAGGTCCACCGCCACGCTCGCCACGATGTACGCCTCCTCCCGCGAGAGCCCGCGCTCCTCCACCAGGTGCTCGATCATATAGCGAATCGCCTGCTGCGCGGAGGCGAAGAGGTCGGGACCATGGGCGGTGGTCGCCACCCACGATCCGCGGTTCGTCGCCGTCGCGATGGGCCCGCGCGTGCGGAACCGGGGCTCCGGCAGCCCGCGGCCGCGCTGAAGATCGAAGCGCAGCGTCATCTCCGCGGCCATCTCCACCGCGGTGACGCAGACCTCGCCGTCCCCCTGCGCGGCATGCCCATCACCCACGCTGAACAACGCCCCGTCCACCCACACCGGGAGCTGGAGCGTCGTGCCCGCGGTGAGCTGCTTGATGTCCATGTTACCGCCGTTCTTCCGGGGCGGCATGGTGCTGTGACCGCCCGGCTCGGGCAGCGCCGTCCCCATGACGCCGGGGAAGGCCTCGATGGGGACCGCGATGTGGTCCCCCTTTCGCGCGAAGCGGCTGTCGGAGACGTCCCAGATCTGCAGATACGGCTTCGGGAAGTCCGACTCGGGGAGGAGGCCGCGGCCCGGGCGGATGGCCGTCCAGCCGAAGGGCGCGCCGGGCTTGACCTCGAGGATCTCGACCACGAGGACGTCGCCGGGCTGCGCCCCCGTCACCCGGACCGGTCCCGTGAGCGGATGGCCGCGGAAGGGGCCGCGGCGGAGCACGTCCTCGTGGGTGGAGGCGGGCGAGTAGAAGCCGTCGGCGGCGTCGCGGGTCTCGAAGGTCACCGTGTCGCCCGGCGCGATCTCGAGACGCGGGGGCAGCGCGTTGTCCCACTCGTAGTGCACCTGGCTCCGGTCGAGGCGATGGTTCATGCGCGGGCAAGCTCCTCACGGACGCGCGCGGGCGTGAACGGCACCGTGCGCAGGCGCACGCCCGTGGCGTCGAAGACGGCGTTGGCGATGGCGGCGGGAATGGGGCAGGTCGCGGGCTCCCCCGCGCCGACCGGCGGCCGGTCCCCGGCGGCGACCAGGACGATGTCCATCGCGTCGGGCACCTCGGGAAAGGTGAGGATCGGATAGGAGGACCAGTCCAGGCTGGTCACGCCCGTCTCGTCGAACTGGACGGCTTCCTTGAGCGTCCGGCTGATGCCCTGCAGCACCGCGCCCTCGATCTGGTTCCGCACGCCGTCGGGATTGACGACGAGGCCGCAGTCGTGGGCCACCGCCACCCGGCGGACGCGGATCGCGCCGCTGCCGCGGTCCACTTCGACCTCCACCACGGTGGCCACGTAGGCGTTCTCGTTCTCGTACTGGCAGTAGGCGATGCCGCGCCCGACCGCCGCGCCGTCCCCGCGCGCGGTCGGGGCC
>JBKPDT010000236.1:0-3402 GCA_046728035.1 Candidatus Methylomirabilota bacterium
GCGTCCAGCGGCCGTAGCTCTCGCCCATGTCGCAGTTGATGTCGATGTAGGTCGTCATAGCTTCGGCAAGACCTCCTTGGCGATCCGCTCCACCTGCTCCGGCTGATAGCGGTAGGGGATCAGGATGATGCGATCGACGCCGGTCTTCACGTGCGCCCTGAGCTGCGCCACACACTCCTCCGGGCTGCCGTGGATCGCGTGCTCGATGGTGGACTCGCTCCAGGCCGCCGTGTCCCACTCCGTCGAGAGCCAGTGTCGCATATCGGCGGCGGTCTGGGCGCGTGAGGTGCCCACGTAGACGGCGAGCTGGTTGGTCGAGGTGAGCCCGCCGGGGTCGCGCCCTGCCTCGCGGGCGAAGGCCTTCACCTTCTCCCAGCCCTTGGTGAAGCTCTCCGGTGTGTAGAAGTAGGTGAGCCACCCGTCGCCGACGGTGCCCGCCCGCTTCAGCACCGCCTCTACGTACCCGCCGATGAGGATGGGCGGGCGCGGCCGCTGGACGGTGCGCGGCATCATCACCGCCTCGCGGAGGTTGAACTCGTCGACCTTCAGCGTCACGCGCTCCTGCGTCCACAGCCGGACGAGGATGTCCAGGTTCCGCTCGAAGATCCGGCCCCGCTGCTTGAAGGGGATCCCCACCGCGTCGAACTCGCGCGCGTACCAGCCCGCGGCCACCCCGAGGATGAGCCGGCCGCCCGAGATCACATCGAGGCTGCCGAGCGCCTTCGCCGCCACGAGGGGATTCCGGAGTGGGAGGACGAGCACGCCGGTGCCGAGCTTGATCCGCGTCGTGCGCGCGGCCAGCGCCCCCAGCATGGTGACGGAATCCACGATGGGGAAGGAGGGCTCCACGCCCAGCAGCACGTGGTCCCATGCCCAGAGCGACTCGAAGCCGAGCGCCTCCGCGAGCTCGGCGTAGGCGTAGAGCCCCGCGATGTCGGGCACCTCGCCGGGGCCCACGAAGTTGCGCACGGCCAGGCCGTACTGGGTCACGACCGGGGGTCTCCTATCGAATGCTTCACTGGTCATTCTCGAAGCGCCAGCGCGTGGCCCCTCGTGGGAAGCCCTCGAGGGTCCAGGCAAAGGCGGTGGTGGGCCGGAGCGTCCAGAACGGCCGAAATGGCGACTCACTGCCGGAGAAATACTGGGGGTACTTGTCCTTCGAAGCCGCCGTGGATAGCGCGGCGAGGGGATGGGAAGGGTCCGCGACGTATTCGGCGGCGCCCTCGAGGATGATCGCCTCGGCTTCGCTCGACAGATGGACGGAGATCGAGGGGTTGGCCACCAGGTTGCGCACCCAGCGCGTCTCCGGCGATCCGCCGAAGCACAGCGCGCCGTCGACCCAAACACCATCGACGGGCCGCGCATGCGGACGCGCGCCTGGACCAACGGTCACGATCCAGTAATTCGAAGCGACGCGCATACGCTCCTCGACGTAGCTCCAGGGGAGAAGGCTGTCGGGTCCTCCCGGCGTGCCGTATGCAGCGGGAAAGCGGACGGAACGAACGGAGGAAGGCTCGCTGGTCATCGCGTTGTCGCGCCTAGTTCCGGCGGAGGGCGGCCAGCCCGAGGCCGGCGCCGATCATGAGCGCGCCCGAGGTCTTGTCCGTCACCACGGCCCAGCGCGGGCTGCCCGCGAGCCGCGAGCCCTGGGCGGCCACCGTCCCGTAGCCGCAGAGCACCAGCCACTCGATCACCACCAGGGTAACGGTCAGGATCAGGCACTGGACGAGCAGGGGGCCGCCGGGCGTGAAGAATTGCGGGAACAGCGCGCCGAAGAAGATCACCGCCTTGGGATTGGTGATCTGCACGACGAATCCACGGGCGAAGGCGGCGCGCGCCGAGACCGGGCGCGGCGCCGCCACCGCCTCGGCCGCGCTCGAGCGCCGCAGGAGCAGGCGCAGGCCGAGATAGATGAGATAGGCCGCTCCCGCCCACTTGAGGACGAGAAAGAGCGTGGCCGAGGCCGCCATCACCGCGGAGAGGCCGGCCACCGAGAGCGCGATCCAGATGACGTTGGCCGCGCACACGCCGGCGCCCGTCCACGCGGCGGACAGCGCGCCGCCGCGCAGGCCCACCGACATCGTCATCAACACCGCGGGCCCCGGCGTCAGGGTGGCGGCGAGACAGGTCGCGGTGTAGAGCAGCCACGTCTCGAGCGTCATGGCGCGCCTCCGATGAACTGCCGCTCGGGGTCGAGCGCGCGGAGAATGCCCAGCTCGTTCGGGGTGGGCGCCGCGGTGGTGGCGACGGTGTCGGCGACGAGAAGGTCGAACGGCGTCAGGTCGCGGATCCGCTCCACGGTGACGCCGGGATGCACCGCCTCCAGGCGCATCCGCCGGGACGCGGGCTCGAAGTCGAAGAGGCCCAGCGTGGTGACGACGCGGGAGACACCGCCGAAGAGGAGGCCGGATCCCTCCCGCGAGTCCCCGCCGGAGAGATGCCCCGGGCTGGTGATGAAGTCGACCTTGGGGACGAAGCGGCGCTTCTCGTGCACGGTGAGGATGATCACCGAGCGGCAGAGGGAGATGATGTCGTTGGCGCCGCCCGAGCCGGGCAGCCGCACCGTCGGCCGCTCGTAGCTGCCGATGGCGCTGGTGTTGAGGTTCCCCCACTGGTCGATCTGGGCGCCCCCGATGAAGCCCACGTCGAGGAAGCCGCGCTGGGCGAGAAGGAAGGCGTCCGTGATGCCCGGCAGCATCTGGGCGTGATAGGCGGCGCGCATCTCGTTGGTGGAGATGGGCAGCCAGCCGGGCCGCCACTTCGGCCCCACGATCCCGCCTTCGATCACCATGGTGAGGTGCGGGGCGTGGAGGCGCTGGGCCAGGACCGAGGCCATCATCGGCGCTCCGACCCCGGTGAACACGGTCTGATGGTCGGAGAGCTCGCGCGCGCCCATGACCGCCAGCAGCTCATTCGCGGTGACGCCGTCGAGCGCGCCCGTCACGAGCAGAGCTCCCGGCCGCGCTGCGCGGCGGCCTCCCGCATGCCCTCGGAAAACAGCGCGAGATAGTCCGCGTGGGTCGGCGGCGCGTAGACGTAGCGCTCGAGATAGCGCTCCACGCCGCTGACGCCGTCGGCCTGGATCCCCGCCACGTACTCGCTGAAGTGGCCGGGCTCCGAGTCGTAAAGGCCGTAGCACTCGTGCGGGTAGGAGCCCCAGGGCACGTGCGCGAGCGCGTCCACCACGAAGCCGGGGATCACAGTGCGGTCGGGCTGCCGGCGGATCTCCTCCTCGGGCACGATCTCCTCCGTCGTCACCAGCACGGAGGCGGAGGCGAAGGCGATGTCCGCGTCCATGTGCGGATAGCCGTCGATCTGGCAGTTGCCGAAGCGGTCCGCGCGCTGCACGTGCAGGAGGGCCACGTCGGGGTAGAGGGCGGGCACGGCGTGGAGCGTCTCGCC
>JBKPDT010000237.1:0-3434 GCA_046728035.1 Candidatus Methylomirabilota bacterium
CCCACCGACTTGCCGCGGATGTGCTCGAGCACGAGGCGCGCCTTGCTCGCGGGCACCCGGATGTAGCGCGCGGTCGCCTGGGTCTTCATGCCGTGCTCACGCCTTGCCGGTGGGCGACGTCGTCGCCTTCTCGGCGGCACCGTGGGCCTTGAAGGTGCGGGTGAGGGCGAACTCGCCGAGGCGGTGCCCCACCATGTTCTCGGTGATGTAGACGGGGATGAACTTCTTCCCGTTGTGCACGGCGAGGGTGTGCCCCACGAACTCCGGCACGATGGTGGACCGCCGCGACCAGGTCTTGAGCACCTTCTTCTGGCGCTGGCGGTTCAGCTCGTCGATGCGGGTCATGAGCCGCGTCTCGACGAAGGGGCCCTTGCTGGTTGAGCGTCCCATGGTCGGCCTCTCCTACTTGGTCCGGCGCGTGATGATGTAGCGATCCGACGGCCGCGCGCCCCGCCGGGTCTTGTAGCCCTTGGTGGGCTTGCCCCACGGGGTCATGGGATGGTTGCCCTTGCCCTTGCCCTCGCCGCCGCCCATGGGATGGTCCACCGGGTTCATCACGGTGCCGCGCACGGTGGGCCGGAAGCCCTTCCACCGGACACGCCCCGCCTTCCCGATGGACACGTTCTCGTGATCGAGGTTGCCGACCTGGCCGATGGTCGCCATGCAGTCGAGGGCCACGCGCCGTACCTCGCCCGAGGGCAGCTTGAGGTCGGCGTGGTCGCCCTCCTTGGCGAGGAGCTGGGCGAGGGTGCCCGCGCTCCGACAGAGCTGCCCGCCCTTGCCGGGCTGGAGCTCGACGTTGTGCACGAGCGTGCCGAGCGGGATGTTCCGGATGGGCAGCGCGTTGCCGGGCAGGATGTCGGCCTGCGGCCCGGACATGACGATGTCTCCCGGCTTCAGCCCGAGGGGCGCGATGATGTAGCGCTTCTCGCCGTCACGGTAGTGGAGGAGCGCGATGCGGGCGGAGCGGTTGGGATCGTACTCGATGCCCGCCACCTTGGCGGGGATGCCGATCTTTTCCCGCCGGAAGTCCACTTCCCGGAGCATGCGCTTGGCCCCGCCCCCGCGGTGCCGGACGGTGATCCGGCCGTAGGCGTTGCGGCCGTCGGTGCGCCGCTTGGGCACGAGCAGGCTCTTCTCCGGCGTCTTCTTGGTGATCTCCTCGTTCGTGAGGAGAGTCATGTAGCGCCGCGCCGGCGACGTGGGCTTCAGCGTGCGGATTCCCATCGGTCTCAGGCCCCCTCGACCAGCTCGATCTTGTGACCGGGCGCGAGCGTGATCACCGCCTTCTTCCAGTCGGAGCGCTGGCCCTCGAACCGGCCCATCCGCTTCCACTTGCCCTGGACGGAGCTGGTGCGCACGTCGGCGACCTTCACGTTGAACACGCGCTCGATCGCCTGGCGGATCTCCACCTTGTTGGCGTCCCGCGCCACCTCGAAGGTGACGGTGTTGTGCTCTTCCTTCTGCCGCATGCTCTTTTCGGTCATGAGCGGGCGGTACAGCACGGAGCGGGGGTCTCTCATGGCGCGAGCGCCTCCTGGAGGGCGAGGAGGGCGCCGCGCTCCGCTACCACTCGGGCGTGTCGCACCAGCTGGTAGACCGAGGTGTGGGGCGCGGTGGTGACCTGGAGCCAGGTGACGTTGCCGGCGGCGCGCTCGACCTCCGCGCTACGCTCGGCGAGGACGAGGAGGGTGGGTCCACCCGTCGCGCCGAGGACCTTGAGCCGGGCGAGGAGCGTCTTGGTCCTGGCCTCGCCGAGGTTCAGGTGCTCCACCACCGTCACCTCGCCGGCCGCCACCTTGGCGGCCAGCGCGGATCGCAGCGCGCCCCGCCGCATCTCCGCGGGCATGGCCTTGTCGTACTGCCGCGGCCGGGGGCCGAACGGCTTTCCGCCGCCCTTCCACTGGGTGGCGCGGATGGAGCCCTGCCGGGCGCGGCCGGTGCCCTTCTGCCGCCAGGGCTTCCGGCCGCCGCCGCGGACCTCGCTCCGGCCCCGCGTCGAGTGCGTGCCGGCGCGCCGGTCGGCGAGCTCGCGCACCACCGCCTGGTGCAACACCGGCACGCTCACCGCGCCCCCGAATACCGCGTCGGCGAGCTCGAGGGTGCCGCGGGACTTTCCGCTGGCGTCGAGGATGGGAAGGCTCGGCATCGCTACTTCGTCCCCTGCGCCTTCTGCTGCTGCGCCTTGGTCTGCTTCACGCTCTTGCGCACCATCACGTAGCCGCCCCGCGCGCCGGGCACAGCGCCCCGCAGCAGGACGAGGTTCTGCTCGGCGAGGACGCGGACCACCGGCAGGTTCAGTACGGTGCGCCGGTCACCACCCATCCGGCCGGGAAGCGGATGACCCGGCCAGACCCGCGAGGGATCGGAGGAGGCGCCGATGGAGCCCGGGGCGCGGTGGAACATCGAGCCGTGGGTGGCATCCCCGCCCGCCCAGCCGTGGCGCTTGACCCCGCCCTGGAAGCCCTTGCCCTTGGTCACGCCCATCACGTCCACCAACTCCCCGGGGCTGAAGATCTCCGCGGTGAGGCTCTGGCCGACCTGATACGCCGCCACCGCCTCCGTCTTCTGCAGCCGGATCTCGCGGAGCACCTTCATGGGCGCGGCCACGCCGGCCTTCTTGTAGACCCCCGCCATCGCCTTGGTCACGTTCTTCTTCTTGGGATCGAAGCCGAGCTGGAGCGCGTCGTAGCCGTGTGTCGCCTGGGTGCGCACCCCGACGACCGTGCAGGGGCCGAGCTGGACCACGGTGACCGGGATCATGTTCCCGTCCTCACCGAAGACCTGCGTCATGCCGATCTTGCGGCCGATCAATCCCTCTCTCATCGCCATGGCGGAAGTCTCGCTGTCCGTGTGCTCGGGCTAGAGCTTGATCTCGACGTCGACGCCGCTGGGCAGCTCGAGCTTCATGAGCGCGTCCACCGTCTGGGGCGTGGGATCGAGGATGTCGAGGAGCCGCTTGTGGGTCCGCATCTCGAACTGCTCGCGGGAGGTCTTGTCCACGTGGGGCGAGCGGAGCACCGTCCAGCGGTTGATGATGGTGGGCAGGAGCACGGGCCCGGTCACGCGCGCGCCCGTCCGGCGCACCGTCTCGACGATCTCCTTCATCGAGCGGTCGAGAAGGTGGTGGTCATAGGCCTTGAGGCGGATCCGGATCTTCTGGTCGGCGGAAAGCGTGACCATGGCGTTACTCCACGATCTCCGCCACCACGCCCGCCCCCACCGTCCGGCCCCCCTCCCGAATCGCGAACCGCAGCTCCTTCTCCATCGCCACCGGCTGGATCAACTCGATCGCCATCGTCACGTTGTCCCCCGGCATCACCATCTCCACCCCGCCCGGCAACGTGCACACCCCCGTCACGTCCGTCGTCCGAAAATAAAACTGCGGCCGGTACCCGTTGAAAAACGGCGTGTGCCGCCCCCCCTCGTCCTTC
>JBKPDT010000238.1:0-10896 GCA_046728035.1 Candidatus Methylomirabilota bacterium
GGCGCGACCTCGCCGAGATCTTCCCCGGCCCCCCCCACCCCGAGCGGGCGCCCCGCCCCGTGAGCGGGCTCGCCGCGGCGACGCGCCAGGCGCTGGCCGTCGCCCCCCGGCACCCGCAGTCGGTGTACTTCTCGCTCAAGCGGGCGCGCGACAATGCCCGGACGGTGCGCGAGGCCCTCACCGTCGAGGTCTTCGTGAACCTCAACGAGACCTACCAGGACCTGGAGGCCCAGGCCGGCCGCCGCCTCACCGACACCCCGGCCTTCCGGAGCGCGCTGGGCGCCGCGCACCGGGGGATCCTCTCCACGGTGGGGGCCATCGAGCACACCCTCACCCGCGATCCCGGCTGGCTCTTCCTCCGCCTCGGCGAATCCACCGAGCGCCTCTACCGCGCGGCCACCGTGCTCCGGATCAAGCTACCCGCGCTCGTCGCCCCCGAGCCCAAGGTGGACCTGCCCCTGCTCCACACGCGCTGGCGGGCGCTCCTGCGCGGTCTCTCCTCGCTGGAGAACTTCCGCCAGTCCTACGGCGCGCGGCTCGAGCCGCTCGAGGTCCTCCACTTCCTCCTCTTCGATCCGCACGCCCCGCGCTCCCTGCGCTACGGCACCACCGCGGTGAAGGAGGTCCTCGACCGCCTCTCCGCGGCGGGCCACCCGAGCGCGCCGGCGCGGCTGATGGGGCGCCTCTCCGCCGAGCTGACCTATCGTGGCGACGAGGTGATCCAGCGAGGCGAGTACATCGCGTTCCTCGAGTCCGTCCTCGACGGGGTCGCCAAGACCCACGAGGCCCTGTCCACCCTCTATTTCGGAACCTGAGCGCCATGTTCCTCGAGATCGAGCACCGCTTCTCCTTCGACTACGACGCCTTCGTCCGCGAGTCCTTCATCGAGCTCCGCATGCAGCCCAAGACCACGCCGCACCAGACCCCGCACTCGTTCCTCCTCGCGGTGGGCCCGCCTACCACGCTGTCACGCTACCGCGACTGGAACGACAACCTCGTGCACCACTTCACCGTCACGTCCTTCCACGACCGGATCGCGGTGGCGGGCCGCTCGCTCGTCGCCACCCATCCGACGGCGCCGCCGCTCGCCCAGGTCGACGACCGCCTGCCGCTGGACGAGCTGCCTTATCCACTCTGGGACTTCCTCCAGCTGGGCGGTCCCATCCGACCGAGCGCGGCCCTCCGCAAGTTCAGCCAGGCCGTTCCCGTGGCGGCGGGCGGCTCCCTCGGTGAGCAGGTGCACGCGGTGGGTCGGCACCTGCACGGCCAGTTCGAATACCGGAAGAACGTCACCCGCTTCGACTCGAGCACCGACGACTTCCTCTCGGTGGAAGCGGGGGTGTGTCAGGACTTCGCACACCTGGCCCTCGGCCTGCTACGCCTGCGGCAGATCCCCTGTCGCTACGTGAGCGGCTATCTCCACGTGAACTCCACGGAAGGCGAGATCGCCCAGAGCCATGCCTGGATCGAGTTCTTCTCGCCGACCCGCGGCTGGATCCCCTTCGACCCCACTCAAAACCGCGAGCTCGACGAGCGTTACGTCGTGGTGGGGCATGGCCGCCACTACGAGGACGTGCCGCCAAACCGGGGGATCTTCCGCGGCAATGCGCGCGAGACCCTCACCGCCGAGGTTTACACTCGCGTGTCCGCGCAGAAGGACGTCTCGACCCTCCGGGAGGAGATCGAGGCCATCGACCTGCCGGTGTTCCAGGAGATCCCCGACCGCACCCGGAGCTGGAGCGCCATCGTGGCCGACGACGCCATCGTCCAGCAACAGCAACAGCAATAGGAGAGGCGTATGCGCATTGACCGGACGCGACTGGCCGCGAGCATGGAGGCCCTGGGCCGGATCGGCGAGACGCCGCGGGGCGGGCTCACCCGGCTCGCGCTCACCGACGAGGACCGGCGCGGCCGCGACCTTCTCGTGGGCTGGATGCGGGAGGCCGGCCTCGCCGTCACCGTGGACCAGATGGGCAATATCTTCGGCATCCGCCCCGGGGCGGAGAGACTGCCGCCCGTCCTCATGGGCTCGCATGCCGACTCGGTGCCCACCGGCGGCAAGTACGACGGCCAGCTCGGCGTCCTCTGCGCGCTCGAGGTCATCCGCACCCTCGGGGAGGGAAGCGCGCGCACGCGCCACCCGGTGGGGCTGGTGATCTTCACCAACGAGGAGGGCGCGCGCTTCCAGCCCGCCATGATCGGTTCCGGCGTCCTGGCGGGAAAGATCCCCCTCGAGGACGCTTACAACGCGCGAGACCGCGACGGGAAGCGGCTCGGCGACGAGCTGGAGCGAATCGGCTACCTCGGGCCCGAGCCCTGCATTCCGGGCCCCCTGCGCGCGTACCTGGAGCTGCACATCGAGCAGGGGCCCATCCTCGAGGAGGAGGGCCTGCCGGTGGGGGTGGTCGAGGGCATCGTCGCGATCGCGTGGTCGCGTCTCACCCTCACCGGCGTGCAGGACCATGCCGGCCCGACCCCCATGCGTATCCGTCACGACGCCCTCGTGGCCGCGGCCGAGGTCGTGCGCGCGGTGCGCGAGATCCCGCGGCGGATCGGCGGCGACCTGGTGGCGACGGTGGGCCGCCTCGACGTGACCCCGAACATCCCCAACGCCATTCCCGGCCGTGTGAGCCTGTCCGTGGACCTACGCGCGCCCGACGAGGCCAGCCTCACCCGCGCCCTCGGCATGCTCGACCGTGTCGTGAAGGACGAGGCACGGAGGGAAGGCGTGGCGTACACGCTCGAGCACTACTGGCGGGTGCCGCGCACCGAGTTCGACGCGGGCGTGGTCGGCGCCGTCGAGCGGGCGGCCCGCTCGCTCGGTTGCGGGCATCGCCGCATCCTCTCCGGCGCCGGGCACGACGCCCAGTACATGGCCGCGATCTGCCCCACCGGGATGGTGTTCGTGCCGTCGCGGGCGGGCCGCAGCCACTGCGAGGAAGAGTTCACCGCGCTCGACGACATCGAGCACGGGGCGAATACCCTGCTCCTCGCGGCCGCCGAGCTGGCGGGTATCGCGGGCTAGCGGGTCCGCCGTTCAGGCGGGGCGGGCGACCCGCTCGGCGTGGTGCACCGCCGGCAGCCGGAGGCAGACAACCACGGGAAGGTGATCGGAGGCCACCCGGGCGAGCCGGCTCCGGTGGACGCGGAAGCCCTCGCCGTGGAGCGTGCGGTCCCAGTAGATGCGGTCCAGGGGGAAGAGCGGCAGGGGCGCGGGGTGGGTGCGCCGGATGCGCGGGCCGGCCAGCTCGCGCCGCAAGGTCCGTCCCACCGCCCCCGGAAACCACTCGTTGAGATCCCCCACCACCACGCGGGAGCCCCTCAGCGCGGCGTGGAGGACGTGCTCGCGGACGAGCAGCTCCACCTGGGCGGCGCGCTCGCGGACCCGCAGGCCGAAGTGAACGTTGAAGAGGTGGAGGAGATGCCCCGGCAGCTCCACGTCCACGCGCAGGCCGCCCCGGGGCTCGCGCTCGTAGCGGGTGAGATCGAAGGGCCGGGACGCGTGCGCGGGGTAGCGGCTGAGCACGACATTGCCGTAGGGGCCTTCGGCCCGCTCGAGCGTCACCCCCATGTGCATGTCCAGGCCGAGCCGGCGCGCGAGTGCCTCGGCTTGCGGCCGGAAGATCTCTTGAACGCCGATGAGATCGGCCTCGAGCTCCTCGACGACTCCCGCGATCCGCCCCAGGTCCACCCGGCCGTCGAGACCCTGCGCCTTGTGAATGTTGTACGAGGCCACCGTCAGCACCGATCGGTGGGAGTCGCTCATGCGCCCGCTCCCTCGCCGTATGCGACGAAGTGTGGATAGAGCTGCACGGGATGGGTGAGCGGCGCCGCGGGCAGCGTCGCGCCCGGTGGATGGAGGATGAAGGTCTGGAGCTCGTGCTCGGACGGTCCCGCGTGCGCCCCGTGCTCGGGGACGAACGAGACGTGCCCCACCGCCGCCTCGATTCCGTAGAGCACGAGGTCCCCCGCGCTCGGCATCGCCATCAGCTCTCGTAGTCCTTGCAAGACGACCTCCCTGTCCGCCCGTCCCTCGAAGAGGCCGTCCTTCGGCCCTGGATCGAGCGCGTACCGCTTCCCACGATACCAGCACAGGGCCCCCGCGCGCGAACGAACGAGCACGAGGCCGATCCCGCGATGGCGTGACAGCACGGCGGCGACCCCCGGGTACCGTGCCTCGAGATCTTCGGCGAGGACGGGCTCCGGGTAGTCGGTGAAGTAGACGAACGCATTGGGTCCCGCCGGCACCACGCGGATCGCCTCGGAGCGCTCCGCCTGGGGCGAGGCCCAGATCCATCGGGTGAAGTCCTGGTCGAGGTAGTTGACGAAACGCTGGATCGCGCCCGTCTTGACCAGGGTGCGGAGGCCCGCCCACTGGCGCCGGAGGCTCGTCGTCCGCCGCCGGTGGCGCTTCCTCCCCGGCTTCTTCCTATCCGGTAGCGGCGCTCCGCGGAACGCCGCCCGCACCACCGTCTGGATGCTGTCGCCTCCCGTCACGTCGGTGAAGAGCCGCGTGAGCGCCTGGCCGTGATCGGACAGGACGTAGAGATCCACGCCGGGCTCGGGCAGGCGTCCGACGATACGCGCGAGCTGCGCGATGGAGCTGTCCACCCGCCGGAGCGCCCGGATCGCGCGGCGGCTCGCCGGGCCGAATCCGTGGGCGTAGACGTCGTACTCCATGAAGTTCACGTAGATCGCGGGAATGCCGCGGTACAGCGCGACGGAGGTGGCGAGGGTGAGGAACTGGCGCGCCCAGATCGAGGACCCGATCTTGAAGAGGAGCCAGCGCGCCCCCGGCTCGGGCGGAGCGGTGCCCGTGATGAACCGGCCGATCGCCCGTCCCACTTCCAGGAGGGTGAGCGCGCTGCACTTCACCACCACCCAGCCGAACACCACCGCGGACAGCGGGACGCGGAGGATGGTCCAGCCCGCGCGCGTGGGCTTGAGGAGCCCGGCGAGCGTCCAGAGATTGTCGGTGGCCTCGCCGCCGAAGATGCATCCGTAGGCCGCGCCCCCGCGCATGATGCCGCGTCGGCCGCGTGCGTGCTGCTCCTCGACGAGAGCGGCGATGCCGGGCCGCGGGAAGTAGCGGTCCTCGCCCGCCCGCTTGTCGTAGTAGTGGAAGCCCGGGATGTCCGGGTACACGCCGTACATCATGGCGGCCTGGAAGGCCGGCGTGGAGCTGGGCAGCCCCACGGACAGCGGGCGATTCACCAGCCGTCCCGACGCGAGCAGCCGCGCGATCGCGGGCACCTGTCGGGTGGCGAGCGCGCGCTCCAGGACCATCCGCGAGAGCCCGTCGATCTGGATGATGAGGAAGCGTCGCGCGCGGGGTGACGGAATCGGGTGCAGCCGTGCCCAGCAGGCGAGGGCGTCAACCGCGAGCTGGAGCCGGAGGACCAGACCGTCAAAGGGCATCTGCTTGCCATCATAACAAGGCGTCTGGTAGGCTCGGGCGGAACTCAGCGGTCAACCATCCCACGAGGTCCTGCGTGAGCGACGCGTCTGCCTCCTCTTCCGCCGGCCCCGCCACGCCTTCCGGCCATCCGCTGGTCGGGACGGTGCGCCGCTTCGTCGAGAACGAGGTCGTCCCCGTCGCCCTCGCGCTGGAGCATGCCGACGAGTATCCGCACGCCCTCGTGACGCGCATGCGCGAGCTCGGCCTGTTCGGCGCTCTCGTCCCCGCCGAGTACGGCGGGCTCGGCCTCGGCGTCAGCGTCTACGCCCGCGTGATCGAGGAGCTCTGCCGCGGCTGGATGTCCCTCGCCGGCGTGATCAACAGCCATACCATGGCCGCCCTCATCGTCCTGCAGCACGGCACCGAGGAGCAGCGCCAGCGACTCCTGCCACGCCTGGCAAGCGGCGCCGCGCGCGCCGGCCTGTGCCTCACCGAGCCCCACGCCGGCTCCGACGTGCAGGCGATCCAGACGGTCGCCCGGCGAAGGGGCGATCAGTACCTGATCTCGGGGGCGAAGATGTTCGTCACCAACGGCCGCGAGGGCAATACCTTCGCCCTGCTCGCCCGCACCGACCCCGCCGCCGATCCACCGCACCGCGGGATGTCCTGCTTCATCGTCGAGAAAGGTGAGCCCGGACTCGAGGTGGTCAAGTCCATCGCCAAGCTCGGCTACAAGGGCGTCGACACCGCGGAGCTGGTCTTCGACGACTTCCCGGTGCCCGCTGCCAACCTGGTGGGCGGCGTGGAGGGGCGGGGCTTCCGGCACGTCATGTCGGGCCTCGAGACGGGGCGCATCAATATCGCTGCGCGCGCGGTGGGCGTGGCGCAGGCCGCGCTCGAGGAGGCGGCGGCCGCTATCCGGCAGGATGCCGCCGAGTCCGCGGTGGCCGCGCTCGCCGGCATCGCCACGCGCGTCGAGGCCTCCCGACTCCTCACCTATTGGGCGGCGGGCATGAAGGACCGCGCCGAGCGCTGCGACCTCGAGGCGGGCATGGCCAAGCTCTACGCCTCGGAGGGGGCGCAGGAGGCGGCGGTGGAGACCATGCGCCTGGCCGGCCGGCGAAGCCAGCTCGACGATTCGGCCATCGAGCGTCTCTACCGCGACACCCCGCTCATGATCATCGGGGAGGGCGCGAACGAGATCCAGCGACTTCTCATCGCCCGCCAGTTACTGGCTCGATATGGCGAGCGTTTGGGCGCCCTGAGCGCGCCGGAAGGCTCGGAGGAGCGCCGGCATGTGGTGCTGGCGGTGCGCCAGTTCGTCCAGAAGGACGTGGTGCCATTCGCCCAGGACGAGGACGCCGCCGGTCGCTTCCCCGCCGACCTCGTCGGACGCATGGCCGAGCTGGGGATCTGGGGCGCCCTGGTTCCGGCAGAGTATGGCGGCCTAGGCCTCGACCTCGTCACCACCACCATGGTGGTCGAGGAGGTGGCGCGTGGCTGGGGCATGCTGGGCGCGCTCCTCGCCACTCATCTCGCCGCCGCTCAGGTCATCGCGCTGCACGGGGCGCCGGCGGCGCGCGAGCGGCTGCTGCCCGCGATGACCCGCGCGGAGCGCCTGGGTTGCGTGGCGCTCGGCGGCGCCGCGCCAGTCCGTCGCACGGGCGGTGGCTGGGGGCTCGTGGGCGGCTCGCCCCTCACGGCGGGGGCGGGATCCGCGGCGGTCTTCGTCGTCATCGGCGACCTCGAGGGCCGGCGCTCCGCCTTCCTGGCCGAGGCCGGCACCACCGGGCTCGAGCTGGGATCCGTCGCCTCCACGCTCGGCTTCCACGGGCTCGGCGTCGCCGACCTCGCTTTCGCCCACCTGCGACTACCCCACGACGCTCGGCTCGGCGCCGACGATGCCGCCTCGGCCGACGTTGCCGCCATCGCGGAAAACCTGCTCCATCTCGGTGAGGCGGCGGTAGGGGTGGGACTCGGCAAGGCCGCCTTCGAGGCGGCGCTCCGCTATGCCCAGCAGCGCACCACCTTCGGCAAGCCCATCGCCCAGCACCAGGCCATCCAGCTGAAGCTGGCCGACATGGCCACGCGCGTGACGGCCTCGCGGCTCCTCGCGTACCATGCCGCCGAGCGCCTCGC
Source organism: Candidatus Methylomirabilota bacterium (assembly GCA_046728035.1). Taxonomy (GTDB): domain Bacteria; phylum Methylomirabilota; class Methylomirabilia; order Rokubacteriales; family CSP1-6; genus DASRWT01. The sequence goes on from JBKPDT010000238.1 coordinate 7,538, forward strand.
GCTCCGGCCCGGCGACGCCGCCGCCGCGGCCATGGCACGGCTCGACGCCGCCGAGACCGCGTATCACGTGTCGCTCGAGTCCATGCGCACCCATGGCGGCTACGGCTACACCAAGGAGTTCCCCGTCGAGCGCTTCTACCGTGACGCGGCGGCGCTGCTCGCCGGCGACGGCGCGACGGGCCGGCTCCGCCTCGCGGTGGCGCGGGCCGTGCTCGAGGGCCATCCCGCGTGAGCTACGGGCGCTACTTCGAGGAGTTCCAGATCGGGCAGGAGTTCCGCCACTGGCCGGGACGCACCATCACCGAGGCGGACTGCACCTGGTTCGCCCTCCTCACCATGAACCAGCATCCGCTCCACTCCGACGCGCACTACGCCGAGACCTTCACGCCGCACAAGCAGCGGGTGGTGCTCGGCCCGCTCGTCTACAGCGTGGTGATCGGCATGACGGTGGCCGACATCTCCGGACGCGCCATCGCCAACCTCCAGGTGGACGCCCTGAAGCACGAGAAGCCCACCTTCATCGGCGACACCCTCTACGCGCGCTCCCGCGTGCTCGACCTGCGGGAGTCCCGGCAGGGCGACCGTGGCATCGTGACGGTGGAGACGCGAGCGACAAATCAACGTGGCGATCAGGTCTGCTCCTATACTCGCAAGGTTCTCGTGCCGAAGAAGAACCACCCCATGCTCGGCGAGGGCCGGCTCCCCTACTGACATGACCGCGCGCGCGCCGCTCGAGGGAGTACGGATCCTCGCCATCTCGCAGTTCGGCGCGGGGCCCTTCGGCACCCAGGTGCTGGCCGACCTCGGCGCCGAGGTGATCAAGATCGAGGATCCCGGCGTGGGCGGCGACGTCTCGCGCTATGTCCCGCCGTTCGCGGGCGAGGCGGACTCGCCGTACTTCCAGTCCTTCAACCGGGGCAAGCGTTCGCTGACGCTCAACCTCCGCCATCCCGATGGGCAGGCCGTGCTGCACGACCTCGTCCGCGTCTCCGACGCCGTCTTCAACAACGCGCGCGGCGATCTGCCGGGGAAGCTCGGCCTCACCTACGAGGCCTTGAAGGGCGTCAACCCGAAGGTGGTGTGCTGCTCCCTCACGGGTTTCGGCACCACCGGCCCCCGCGCCGCCGAACCTGCCTACGACTACCTCATCCAGGGCTATGCGGGATACATGTCCGTCACCGGCGAGCCCGACGGCCCGCCCGGCAAGTGTGGCGTCTCCGTGATCGACTTCGCGGGTGGGTACGCCGCAATGATCGGCCTCATGGTGGGCCTCTTCGACGCTCAGCGCACCGGCGTGGGCCGCGACGTGGACATCTCGCTCCTCGACACCGCGGTGAGCATGCTCTCGTACTTCGCGATCTGGACGCTCAACCGGGACTGGGCTCCGGAGCGGACCCGCGACTCCGCGCACCAGGTCCTCGTCCCCGCCCAGAACTTCCCCACCAAGGACGGCTGGATCGTCGTCTTCTGCAACAAGGACAAGTTCTGGCAGGAGCTGGTGGAGGCCCTGGACGCGACCGAGCTCGCGCGCGACCCGCGCTTCCGCACCTTCCCCGACCGCCACGCCAACCGCGAGGCCTTGCTGCCGCTCCTGAAGGCGCGCTTTCAGGCCCGCACCACCGGCGACTGGCTCGATCGGCTCCGCGGGCGGGTACCCTGCGCGCCCGTCAATGACGTGCGCCAGGCCCTCGCCGACGAGCAGGTGCAGGCGCGCGACATGATCGTCGAGGTCGAGCATCCCGAGTTCGGGACGCTCAGGGAGGTCCGGAGCCCCATCCGCACTGAGGGCGAGGTGCGCGCGCCCCGCCGCGCGCCACGGCTCGGCGAGGACACCGAGGACATCCTGGGCGAGATCCTGGGCTACAGCGCCACCACCATCGCGGGCCTGCGCGAGCGGGGGGTGATCGGGTGAGCCGGCCCCTCGAGGTTCCCGACACCGAGGAAGTCGAGCAGACCGAGACCGCGGCCGCGCCGCCCTGGATGACCATCCTCCACAACTGCGACTGCCACACCTTCGAGCAGGTGGTCCAGCAGCTCATGAAGGCGATCGGCTGCTCGGAGGACCGCGGCTGGGAGCTCGCCTGGGAGGTCCACAATACCGGCAAGGCCGTCGTGAAGGTGGGGCCGGAAGCCGAGTGCGTCCGCGTCGGCAACGTGCTGGCCGCGATCGGGCTCATCGTCACCGTCGTCCAGTCGTAAGTTCTCGCCGCCCGAGCGACCGCGCAGTCTCTTCGCGGGAAACCATCTCTCCAAAATATCGAGGGCCTTCCCCTTTTCGGGTGGCGTCTGTCCACTGCTCGCTCTGGCGGTGACACCACTTATCTACTGAAATCTAGCTACTTACGGGCGCCAGTGTCAATGGCACTGCCATTGCTCTAACAGAAAGTGGCCGAGAGATGGCCCTAGGAGCCCAGACAAATGAGCCGACTGATGGATCTGATCCGTGAAGCCTGGCAGGACAATCACAAGGGCGGGATCGTTCGCCCCTGGTATCGCCGGCCGAACATGTGGATGGTTGCTGCGGCTGTGGTGCTGCCGTTCGGCTGGCTGCTTCCCGTGGCCCGCGTGGCCTACGTCGAGGCGCGCCACCGCAGAGCCCGCCGCGTCTAGTCCGCTCCCCCAGACCAGGTGAGGGCGGCGTGAGCCCGGGAGGTCACCTTGTCACGACCGCCATCGCGTGCGCGGCCGTTCAGGTGGGCACCGGCTGCGCCGCCCTCACCGCAGGGGTCGCCGCCGGCGGCTTCCTGATCGACCTCGATCACGCGCTCGACTACGTCGCCTTCGAGCGGCAGCGCGACCTCCGACCCGCCGCCTTCCTCCGCTACTACCTCGCTGGACGCCCTCGCAGCGTGGTGCTGCTCCTGCACTCCTACGAGGTGCTGGCCCTCTTCGCCCTGGCGGCGTGGGTGACGCACATCGAGTGGCTGTGGGGCTACGTGCTGGGGGCGGCGGCGCTGCACCTGCCGCTGGACATCGTCTTCAACGGGAAGGTGGCTGGTCGCAACCTCGTGCCGTTTTACAGCCTGGCCTATCGCGCTCGCGCCGGGTTCCGCACCGGGCGCCTGCTCGACATGCGCCGGCTGGCGCCGCCGCCCGCGCGCTTCTGGTCCGCCTTCTTCGTGGGCGCGGTGGCGAAGGCCCGCCGGGACACCTCTATCGAATCGCTCGCCTCGCCTCCGGCTGCGGCTCGCCCCCCTCGCTCCGCTCGGGACCCCTTTATCTGATTGCTCGCCTCGCCTCCGGCTGCGGCTCGCCTCCCTCGCTCTGCTCGGCCCCCTTTATCTGATTGCTCGCCTCGCCTCCGGCTGCGGCTCGCCCTACATCACCGGGCCGATGATCCAGGGGGCGAACTCTTCCTC
>JBKPDT010000239.1:0-3711 GCA_046728035.1 Candidatus Methylomirabilota bacterium
CTGTCTCGTGGGCTCGGAGATGTGTATAAGAGACAGGGTAAGGATCTTCTCGGCCAGGTACTTGGGGGTGTAGGACTCAGGGGAGTCGAATCGCTGAGCCGGAGCCGGCGCGGCAGATGGCCCGGTTGGGTGCGCACACTCGGGGCAGAACTTCGCCGTCGAAGACAGTTGCCGACCGCACTTGGCGCACGCCCGGGCCAGCGGCGTGGCGCATTCCTCGCAGAACTTCGCGCCCGTTTCGTTCTCGTGCTGGCACCGGGAACATTCATCGGCCGGACCAGTTGGGCTTCCGCTTCTCGAGGAAGGCGCGCGCGCCCTCCAGGCGGTCTTCCGTCGTGCGAAGCAGAGTGGAGAGGTCCGCCTCGAGCCGGATGCCGTCGGCGAGGGGCAGGGCCAGCCCGCCCACCACCGCCTCCTTGGCGTAGCGGAGGGCGATGGGCGCCTTCTCGGCGATGGTGCGTGCGAACGCGGAGGCGGCGGCGGCGAGCTCGGCCGCCGGCACCACCCGCTCTACGAGCCCGATGCGCAGGGCCTCCGCGGCGGGGATGCGCATGCCGGTGAGGATCATCTCGAGGGCCTTGCCGCGGCCCACGAGGCGGGGCAGGCGCTGGGTGCCCCCGCCGCCGGGGATGATGGCGAGGTTGATCTCGGTGAGGCCGAGCTGGGCGTCGTCGGCGGCGATCCGCATGTCGCAGGCCAGCGCCAGCTCGAGCCCGCCCCCGAACGCATAGCCGCGAATGGCCGCGACAACGGGCTGGGGGCAGCGGTCCATGGCCTGGCGGAAGTCGATGCGCTTGCGCTCCTCGCGGAAGCGGGCGGGGACGAGGGGCTCCACGAACTCGCGAATGTCCGCACCGGCCGAGAACGCGCGCGCCCCCGCGCCCATCACCAGGACCACACGCACCTCATCGTCGCTGGCCAGGCGGGTGAAGACCTCCGTCAGCTCGCGGCGCATGGCGTTGTTCATCGCGTTGTGGACGTCGGGCCGGTCGAGCGTGACGGTGGCCACGTGGTCGGCCACCTCGTAGCGGATCGCCTCGTAGCTCATGGGATCTTCCCGCCGATCACACTGCGGCGCCGCAGGTCGGCGATCTCGGCCTCCCCGTAGCCGGCTTCGCGGAGGACGGCGTCGGTGTGCTGACCGAGCGTGGGGGGTGGTCCCGCGTCCTCGGCCTGGGTCTCCGAGAAGCGCAGAGGCTGGCCCATGAGGGACAGGGGCCCGAGCTCGGGATGCTCGTAGCGGACCACCATGTTCTGGTGTAGCACTGCGGGGTCCTTCATGAAGTCGTGGACGGTCTGCGTCCCCGCCGCCGGGATGTCGTGCTCCGCGAGGATGCGGAGCCACTCCGCGCGCGGGCGCGACGCGAAGGTCTCCTCGAGGAGAGTCATCAGCTCGGCGCCGTTGTCACGCCGGGCCAGCCAGGAGCCGAACCGTGGGTCGTCTCCCATCTCCGGGCGGCCGATGGCCTGGCAGAGCTTGCGAAAGAAGGACTGGTTGCCCACCGCGAGGAAGAACCACTCTCCGTCGCCCGCCTGGTAGATCCGGTAGGTCGGCGTGTCGCGGTACACCGTCTCCCGGCCTGGATAATCCACCACGCTGCCCGACTGCAGCGCCATCACCCCCTGGAGGAGGGAGGTGCGCACGTGCTGGCCGCGTCCGGTGCGCTCGCGCACGAAGAGCGCGGCGAGGATGGCCTGGCAGGACAGCGCCGCCGTGTAGTAGTCGGTGACGGCGATGCGCATGTACTTCGGCGGGCCACCGAATCCCTGCGTCGTCATGACGCCACCCATGGCCTGGAGCAGTGGGTCGAATCCCGGGCGCTCCTGGTAGGGGCCGTCGGGGCCGAAGGCGGTCACCGAGGAATAGACGATGCGCGGGTTGATGGCGCGCAGATCCTCGTAGCCCACGCCGAGGCGCTCGACCACCCCCGGCCGCATGTTCTCCATGGCCACGTCGGCCCGGCGGGCGAGGCGGTGGACGATGGCGCGGCCGTCCGGCTCCTTCAGGTTGACGGCGAGCGAGCGCTTGCCCCGATTCCAGCCGTAGAAGCCGGGCAGCTCGCGGAAGGAGTCGCCCTCGAGCCCCTCGACCTTGATGACGTCGGCGCCCAGGTCGGCCAGCATCATCGCCGCGTAGGAGCCGGCGATGTACGACGTCAGATCGACGACGGTGACCCCGGAGAGCGGACCCTGGCTCATCGGAGGGGTCGGACGCCCGGACGGATTACCATCAGCGGGGGCCTCGACATGGCCTCCGCTCTCCCCCTCCGGCGGCACCCATGTGCCGCCGTCATGAAGCGGGCGCGGCGACGTGCTTCGCGATGAGCTCGCGGTGGTACTCCGCGTCGCCGAACTGGACCTCGAGCGCCTTGGCGCGCTTGAAGTAGAGGTGGAGGTCGTACTCCCAGGTGAAGCCGATGCCGCCATGCACCTGTATGGCGTCCCCGCACACCTTCCGCGCCGCGTCGCTGACATAGGACTTGCAGATGGAGGCGGCCACCGCGGCGTCCTCCGCCCCCGCTTCGAGGGACCAGGCCGCGTAGTAGACGGCGGAATGGCTGTTCTCGACCTCCATCAACATCTCCGCACACGTGTGCCGGATGGCCTGGAAGGTGCCGATGAGCTGGCCGAACTGCTCGCGCACCTTGGCATAGCCCACCGCCATGTCGAGCGCGCGCCGGGCGGTGCCCAGCATCTCGGCGGAGGCGCACACGGCGGCCCGGCGCAGCGTCGACTCGAGGAGGCCGGTGGCGCCGCCCGCCGGGCCCACGAGGGCGTCCGGTCCCACGCGGGCGCCGTCGAGGCGCACCTCGAACCAGCGTGTCGTCGGGTCCATGCCGGTGGTGGCCTTGAGGCTGACTCCCGCCGCCTTGGGGTCTATCAGGAAGAGCGAGGCCCCCTCGGGTGAACGGGCCGGCACGAGCACAGCGTCCGCCACGTGGGCCCAGGGCACGAAGCGCTTGACGCCGGTGAGCGTCCAGCCGTCGGCCGATCGGGCAGCGGTGGTCGTGACGGCGGCGGGGTCGCAGTCGAGGCGGTCTTCCTGGAGGGCCGCGGTGAGGCGGGCCCGCCCGGAGGCGACGGCGGACAGCCACTTCTCCTTCTGCGCCGGGGAGCCGCCGAGCAGGATCGGCAGGCCGCCGAGCGCCACCGTGGCGAGGAAGGGCCCCGGATACGCGGCCCGGCCCATCTCCTCGTGGATCAGGGCGAGCTCGACGAGGCCGAGGCCGGCGCCGCCGTACTGCTCGGGGAAGGGAAGGCCGAGCCAGCCGAGCTTGGCCATCTCGCTCCAGAGGGCCTCACCGTATCCCGCCGTGTCCTCCATCATGGCGCGCACGTGCTCGGGCTTGCACTGCTCGTCGAGGAGGGCGCGGGCGGAGTTGCGCAGGAGGATCTGATCGTCGCTGAAGGAGAAGTTCATCGCGCGCCTCCCGCGCGGTCGGCGCGGGACTCCTTGGGCAGGCCCAGGATCCGCTCGCCGATCACGTTCTTCTGGATCTCCGAGGAGCCCGCGTAGATGGTGCCGGCGCGCGACCAGAGGAAGGCATAGGCCCAGGTGCCCTGGTCACCGACGGCGGTGTCGATCTCCAGCGCGAGCTCGGCGGGGGCGCCGTCGGTGAGCTGGCCGTAGGGCCCGAGGATCTCCTGGGCCACCTCCATGAAGCGCTTCTCGAACTCCGAGTAGGAGAGCTTGGTGAGGGAGCCGCCCGC
>JBKPDT010000240.1:0-45684 GCA_046728035.1 Candidatus Methylomirabilota bacterium
CGTTCGGCCGGCGCACCACCCTGTCAAGGAGTTTTGGCCGTGGCCGAAAGGCTTGCGGTCGACCGGTCCGCCGGCTGACTCTTTGCTCCTCAGCGCGAACACGTCAGGGAGGTTCCAACATGCGTAGATCGACCGCCGTCCTGTCGACCGGCGTGTCCGCCGGACTGATCGCTGTGCTCTTCGCGGCGCCTCCGGCGCTGGGCGAGACGCCGCCCGCGGACGCCAACTGCCTCGGCGTGGTCACGGCCCAGCGAGCCGTGGCCAACCACGACATCGGCGAGCACGCGTCGTCACAGGAAGAGCCTCGCCTCGGTCTGGGCAACGTTGCCGAGGAGGTACTTGGCGACGGCACCCACGTGGGTGAGTTCGGCGCCTTCCTCGGCGAGATCGATGGTGACCCCACAACCCACTGCCCCTGACCGGTCACAGCCGGCTGGTCGGCCCAGCGGCCACGCCGCAGGAGATAGCTGTATCGCTGGCGCACGACTTCGCTGGCGCTACCTGGTCTTCGAGCACGCTTACAGCGTGCGCGGATAGGTCACGGTTGCTTTCTCGACGGCTGCGCCGTCGAGAGGTCGAACGATGCGATATCTCCGCTCATGGCGCCTTCGGCGCCGGGCCGCTGGGCCACGGCTGCGCCTATCGGCGCAGCCGTGGCTTCATGGGCATCTTCTCGACCCCGACGACGAGCACCGCGTCGTGCTGGCCGGAGCGGATGGACGCGGCGCCGAGCGCCAGCGCCGCTGCAAGGGCATCATCCGCTCTTCCTTCTTCGCACCCTGGCAGGAGGAGGCGGGCCTGTCCGCCAATCCCGCCTACTTCGCCCTGCGCGCCCAGCGGCTGCTGCGTGACCAGTGGCTCGGCGTCGACGACCTGGCGGCGCTGGTGGTGAAGAACCGCCGCTGGGGCGCCCGGAACCCCGACGCCATGTTCCGGGCCGAGGTCACGGCCGAGCAGGTGCTGGCCCTCGCGGATGGTGTGCGACCCGTTGAGGCTGTGGATGCTGTGCTCGCCCAACGAGGGGGCCGCCGCCGTCCTGCTCCGAGCTTTCCGAGACGGGGGCGTCCAACTGGCCGCGGCGGCCCTGCGGAGCCACCTGCCCGGCAGCGTGCTGGACGAGTCGACGCCGCTCGCCGGCGCCGGAGGTGCACCCGGCCTCGACGTCGACGATCGGCATCCCGGTGAGGACCAGCGCCCCGAGGACCCGATGGCCGCTGGCCACGCCCCCGTAGGCGGTGGCGCAGTAGGCGGCGCCGATGCGACCCCGGGCGTCGACCGGCGTCCAGCCGGCGTCCGCCAGAGCGGCGCGGGCGGCTGCCACACCCAGCGCCGTGGCCGGCGTCTGGCCGAACCGTCCGAAGGGGTGCAGCCCCACTCCGGCGATCTCGACACCTGTCACGAACGCCCTCGGGAGCGGCACGCGGCCGGTGTCCCTCGGATGGTCTCGGCAGTCGCGCCGCCATCATGGCTGGTCTACCGGCTCCACCCGCTCCACGTGCTCCACCCGCTCCACCCGGTCCGCCGGGGCGAACGCCACACCACGCGCCCGCCGGGCAGCTCGTCGGCCACCGCCTCTATCGGCTGGGCGTACTGCAGGGCCGACGGGTCCGGCTCGGTCAGCCGCCCGACGACCCGGAGCCCGACCCGGTCCAGCTCGACGATGCCGAACCCGTAGGGACGGGGCCCTGGTGGCCGGGCGGCGCGCTGGTCACGGCGGTCCACGCCCACAGCGTGCCCCGCCGTGGCAGCGGCACGACCTCGACGTCGTCGGCGCCCGAGTACGGACACACCGCCGCGGAGGGAAGTGGTGGCGGCCGCTCGTGGGCGACCAGCCGCCGAGCAGGGTGACCTGCCCGCCGTCGTCGCGCGACATCCAGGCCTCGGGAACGTCGCCGCCGTCAACCACGCTTGATGCGGCCGCGCAGGGCGGCGAAGCACATCCACATGCTGATGGAGCCGACGGCGGCCACAGCCAGCAGGGCCTGGCCGAGATCGGCCCATTCCCAGCCGAGGATGACCAGCGAGCGCAGGCCCTCCAGCAGGTAGGTGACGGGGTTGATGGTGGCGACCGTGTCGAGCCACCCGCTCAACTGATCGCGGGGCACGTACGACGACGTCAGGAACAGGAACGGGAAGAACAACAGGAAGCTGGAGTTCACCGCCGCCGGGTTGCCGGTCTTGAGGGCGATGGCGTAGCCGAAGCCTGCGAAGGCCAGGCTCCACAACCCCGCGAGGACGATGAACGCCACGACGCCGAGCGGCCCGGACTCGAACCGCACCCCCAGGATGAAGCCCAGGATGATGATCGGCACGGTCAGGGTGCACGCCACAGCCACGTCGGCGCAGAGGTGCCCGAGCAGGATGGCCAGCCGGCGGACGGGCGTCAGCAGCAGCCGGTCGAAGTAGCCGTTCTGCACGTCGAGGACCAGGGCGTAGGCCCGGGACACCCCGGTTACGCCCAGCAGGATCGCCGTGGGCATCTGGAACGCCGTGAAGTCGAAGCCCGGGATGTTGTTCTCGGTGAGGTCGGACAGCGTGCCGACGTTCACCACGAAGAAGAACAGGGCGATGAAGATCGGCGGGATCACCGCTTCCACGTCGCGGGGCACGGCTCGCAGCGCCCGCCCCGCGATGGAGGCGACGTCGTGGGCGAACCCGGCGGGGCGGGCTCGGATGGCGCTCGGCTCGACCGGCGCCTGCAACGCGGTGTCGCCGGCAGTCACGGCTTTGCCTCCGCGGTCTCGCTCTCGGTCATCTCGGCGAACTCGGCGTCGATGGATTCGTCGGTCTGGATGTGCGTGCCCGTGAGCTCGAGGAACACGTCGTCGAGCGTGGGGGTGCGCAGTGTCAGGTCGCGGACGGGGATGCCGCAGTTGTTGAGGGCGACAGCCACGGGACCGATGACGGCGGTGCCCTCGGCGGCGGTGATCACCAGCTCGTTGCCCTGCGGTTCGACCCCCGCCACGCCGGCCACGGCCTCGACCATGGGACAGGCGCCGGCGGCGTCGCCGTCGAGCCGGGCGAAGATCACGTCGTTACCGATGCGCCGCTTCAGCTCGAAGGGGGTGCCCTCGGCCACGAGCTTGCCCTCGTTGATGATGCCGACGCGGTCAGCCAGCTCGTCGGCCTCCTCGAGGTATTGGGTGGTGAGGAAGATGGTCATGTCGAGCTCGCGGTTGAGCCGGCGCACCTCCTCCCACACCCGGGCCCGGCTCACGGGGTCGAGCCCGGTGGTGGGCTCGTCCAGGAACAGCACCTCCGGGTTGTGGACCAGGGCGGCGGCGAGGTCGAGGCGTCGCTTCATGCCGCCGGAGTAGGTGGCGATGCGCCGGTTCAGGGCGTCGCCGATGTCGACCAGCGTGGCCAGGTCGGCCAGCCGCTGGTCGATCTCGGCGCGAGACAGGCCGTACAGCCGGCCCTGGAGCCGCAGCAGCTCCACACCGGTCTGCTTGGGGTCGAGCGCCGCCTCCTGCAGCGCCACGCCGATGGCCAACCGGACCTGCCCCGGGTGGGTGGCCACGTCGTGCCCGGCCACCACGGCCCGGCCGCTGGTCGGGGCGAGGAGTGTGCACAGCATGCGGACGGTGGTCGACTTGCCGGCACCGTTCGGCCCGAGGAACCCGTAGATCTCGCCCTGCTGGATGTCGAGGTCGATCTCGTCGACCGCCGCGACGCCGTCGAACTGGCGGGCCAGCTTGCCGGCGCTGATTGTCGTACGCATGTTCGGTGAGGCTACTCCTTGGGCGAGGGACGGGCACTGATTCTGTGAGCGTAGGACGCAACTGCGCCGCAAAACTCATCGCCTGGGAGGCTCGCCGGCCGGAGCGGCGCCGTCTTGGACGTTTGGAAGCCCTCGTTGGCTAGTGTGCCGGCGAACCTGACGCACATGTCAGAAACGAGGGGCGCCGGTCCAAGGAGACGGCGGTCCGCCCGGCGGCGCCATCGTCAGCACCTCGAGCGAGTCGGGTCTGTACGGCAAGCCGGCCAGGCCAACTACGCCGCCGCCAAGGCGGGGATCGCGGCGCTCACGATCGTGCTGGCCCGGGAGCTCGAGCGCCTCGGGGTCCGGGTCAACGCCATCGCCCCGGTGGCGCGGACCCGCCTCACCGAGACGGTCGCGAGCTCCGCCATGGCTCCCGACGAGTCCGGGTTCGACCGCTTCGACCCCGGCAACGTCGCCGCGGTGGCCTGCTGGTTGGCGTCCGACCTGGAGGCCGGCGTCTCGGGGCAGGTGGTCATGGTGCAGGGCGGCCAGCTCCAGCTGTTTCAGGGCTCGCGTCCGCCGACCGAGGTGCGGAGCGACGAGCCGTGGACGCTGGGCGCAGTGGCGGCCTGGCGGGACGCGATCCTCGGTCCGAGCGGCGGGTCGGTCCCGCCGTTCCTGCCCACGGCGCCGGCCGCGCAGGCGTGAACCGTCAGTCAGGGTCGATTCCGGCTGAGGTGTCGCAGGCTCCAGCGCCACTGGCGCCATCAGCGCAAGGACGACGCCAGCGGGCACGCAGGCGAGCGCTGCCCGGCGCCATTGTCCAGGCCGTGCCAACAGCAGCGCTGCGGCCTCGGCCACCACCAGGAGATCTGGTCGGAATGGGTCCGGCCACGATCCTTCGGTGTCTACGCCTGCTGCACGGTGACGGTGCGCTCCTTCGGGTCGACGGTGACGAGTGTTCCTGTGGTGATCCGCTGGAGCGCGCCGCGATCACCGATGAGTGCGGGAATGCCAAGCTCTCGGGCGAGCACGGCGGCGTGCGACAGGAGCCCGCCGGTCGTGGTTACGAGGGCGCCGGCGTAGCCGAGCAGGACGTTCCAGGTTGGGCTCGTCGCTCTCGTGATGATGACGTCGCCGGGCTCGACGAGGTCGAAGGCCTCGCCGGGGTCCTCGATAACGAGCGCGCGTCCGGTGTAGGGGGCCTCGCCGATACCGATCGGGGTCGCGTCGCGGTCGGCCATGTTGTCGGCTGCTGCGAGTTGTGCGGCACCGATGAGCGCCAGCGATCGGGGCAGCGCCGACAGTGGGGGGATCGCGAATTCGGGCCCGAGGCTCGGTGGTGCCGTTCGCGCGGAGCTCGCCATGCGGGCGTCGGCGCGTGATGCGGCGTCGTCCGCTGATGGTTCGGCCTGACCCTCGAGTCGTCGACCGAGCTCGTCCACGGTCAGCTCGATGGCGTGGCTGTCGTCGTGGAATGTGATCCGCCGGCCGACCTCGAGCATCGCCCGTCGTAGCAGGCCCATCGGCCACGCCCCCGTGAACACACCATTGTCGTCACGTAGCCGCACGGCGGTGCGGGCGTCGTCGATCAGTCGGGCGAGCTCGTCGTGGTGTTCATTGGGCACGAGTGGACGGAGGTCGAGCGGCACTGGCCGCGCCTCCGGCTCGGATTGCTTCACGCTGTCGAGTTCGCAGCAGGCCAGGCTGTCGAGGTCGTAGCCGGTCACGAGCTGCCACGCCTCGGGGTCGGTGGCCGCGGTGTGATCGGACGTCGAGCCGGCCAGTGCGCGTGATGCCGTCGCCGCGTCGATGCCCCACTCGGCGCAGCGTATGAGGAGCAGTCCGACCGGTAGCAGGTCGTCGCCGTGCAGCTCGAAGTGGCGGCGGTAGCCCGCGACCACGTGGGCTCGGCACTCCGCCAAGTGCGTTCGCAGCGCATCCTCGTTCAGCGTGGAGGGATCGATGTTCTGCATCGATTGGTTTCGCTGTGCCCACTCGGCGCGCTCGCTGCCGAACCAGCGAGCGCTCGCCAGCCGCCATGGCCGCTCGGCCAGGGTTCGCTTCGCCGCGCGTGTTCGGCAGCGGAATACCGGATGGACCCGGGCCATCAGCCAGACCATTGCTCGGGGCGGTGGGCGCCGCATCTGGCGTGGGCCGGCAAGCGGCACCGGTGTGATGTACAGGTGGCCGTGAACGAAGGCGACGTCGAGCGTGCGGGCGAGCACGCCGTAGCCCTTCATGTACGACGCCATCCCCGGGGGGCAGGTCTCGGCGTAGAGCCGTTGGTACTCCGCGGTGAGCGCGCCGGGGAAGTGGTCGCCCAGCAACATCCAGCCGCCAGGGCCTGGTTGTTCGAACCCATCGGTCATGTCACCCTCCGCTTCCTGGGCTGCTTCGGCTTCGGCTTCTGCTCCGATAGCGCCCGGGTGGCGTCAATGAGCGCGGCGACGGCCCAGGTGACATCGTCGACGGCCTCGTCCGGCGACTGGCCCTGCCGGTCGTGCAGGTCGAGGAAGGCGATCGACGATGTCAACAGCAGCCCGAGCCGCGCCAGCCGTTGACCCGCCGCCGTTTCGGGATCGATGCCCTGACCGGCGAGCGACTCACCGAACCACGCCCGAGCGGTGTCGTACCGTCGGTTGCGCATCTCGCGGCCGGCGTCGGAGGCGACCTGATGGCGCACGAGGTCGAGGTGACTGGCGAAGTCCGCCCACATCTTGCGCAAGTAGGCCGATCCGTCCTCCCCGGCGGTGATCAACGCCCCGCCGGCCCGGCGAGCGGGCTCCTCCGCCGCCGCGCTGAGCAGCGCGTCCTTCGTCGGGTAGTAGCGGTAGATGGTTGCGACCGACGCGCCGCTGCGGGCCGCTACCAGCGGCACGCTCAGCTCTCCCATCGATCCCTCGGCGACAAGGTCAAGCACCGCCGAAAGGATCTTGCGGCGAGTCAGCTCCCGTTGCTCGTCCCTCAAAGTCACGAGATGACCATCTCATATTGAGAGGCTCATATCAAGAGCGCATGCTCCCCTCAGGTTTAGGAGCGGGGTGACATGAGGGCTCGGTTGACACGTCCTGCCAGGAGCTTGGTGATCTTGCCGGTCAGTGCGGGTGATAGTCGGTGGAGGTACCACAGCGACCGGGCGGACGCGGGGACGACCACGATCCCTCGATCGCGCTGAATGCCCTTGAGCGCCAGCCGGGCGAAGCGATCGACGTCGACTGGCTTCTGTCGCACGACGGCGAGGTAGCTGCGGGCGGTGACCGGCGCGCTTTCGGTCGGGGGAAGGTCGGCGTCGGGGAGCCGGTCGAGGATCGGGGTGTCCACGGCACCCGGGCAGAGCACGCTCACCCGCACGCCGTGCAGCGCACCCTCGGCGCGCAGCGCGGTGGAGAGCCCGACGACGGCGTGCTTTGTCATGGCGTACGCGGCGACGAACGGCGGCGCGACGAGTCCGGCTCCCGACGCGACGTTGACGATCTGGCCTCGGCCACGGTCGATCATCGACGGGTACGCCGCGCGGACACCGTTCACGACGCCTCGGATGTTCACGTTGATGATTCGATCCCAGTGCGACGCGCTCATCTCGTGCGTCGCACCTCCGAGGGAGATGCCCGCGCAGTTGATGAGGAGGTCGATTGGGCCGATCTCGTCGACGAGCGCCTCGAACGCGGCGGCGTCCCGCACGTCGAGGTGACGACAAGCGCCGTCACCCGTGGTGATGTCGGCGAGCACGACGCGTGCGCCAGCCGCCTCGAGCGCAGATCCGAGCGCGCTGCCGATTCCGGATGCCCCGCCGGTGACGAGAGCGGTCGTATCAGCGAAGTTCATGCGCCACCGTACGCACAGACCCTCCGGCGCACGCCGCCGACCGCTCGTCGACGGCGCCAGACGTTGCCGATCGGCCCGACGTCGCGCGGCAGGACCCGAACGGCACGTGGGCGTCTCGGCGCGCTGAGCCGTTCGGGTGCAGCTGTCGAAAGCCGGTCAAGCGCGCCGAGACGGCCCAACGCGCCGAGACCGAACTCGACTCAGCTCAGGGGCTTTCCGCTGGGGTGACGTACGCCCGTCGCCGCAGCGCGATGCTCGCCGCCGCCACCCACGCGGGGAGCAGAACAATGGGCGCAAAGGTCAGCACGGCTACGAGCAGCAGTGCTCCGGTCGGATAGCTGGCAATCGCCAACCAACGAGGCAACAGGTTTGGTTCTCGTGCGGCAAGGATCATGAACGCCGCAGCCGGCACCAACACGCCCGCGAAGAGGGCGGTGAAGCCGAACTGAGGCAGCAAGGCCTGGCCCTCACCGATTCCGGGGTCGTCAGTCAGATCCCCGAACGAGATGCTCAGCGGAACGGCCAGAAACGCGAGGGCGGCCACGACCATCGTGCCGGCTGCGACCGAACCCATGGCGATCAGCGGCACGCGTCGGTCCGTCGCCCTAGCTGCCAACGCCACTGCGAACCACGTCAGGCACAGGGCAGCAAGCAAGAGAAGATACGCACCGACGATGTCCTTGAGCCGGTTCTCATCCTCCGCGAAGTGGTCCACGAAAGCGCGGTCAGCATCAGCGAATGAGCCGATGAGATCGCCGAGGAGAACAAAGCCGGCAAGGAACAGAACGACAAAGAGCGCACCGGGCCTTGCAGCGCTTCGCATGGTCGCCATTCCTATCTCGTTTGCTGCGTCCCAGGGCCGTTGGACCCGTAGTAGAAAGGCTGGTCCTCCAGGTGCTGCCCGACGGGCAGATCGGCCACAACGTCGATGCCGAGCTTCGCCAGATGCGCGGCTGGGCCGACGCCCGAGCGCACCAGGATCGCGGGCGTGCCGTATGTGCCACCGGAGAGGATCACCTCGCCCGCAGGGATCTCAGCGCCGCTCGCCGTCACAACGCCGGTCGGATTACCGGACGGTACCCCGCAGCCGCGAGCGCGGGCGCGACCTCGGCGTAGCTGTAGATGTCGTACGGCCAGCCGTGCAGCAGCATGACCGGCGGCCCGTTTGGCGGCCCGACCTCTACGTACCCGACGTCCAGCGGACCGGCGTCGATCTGCTGCACCGGCCCGAACGACATCGTGTCCACGTCAGGCCACCACGTTCGCGATCGCCGACTCGATCACCTCGGCGACGACCTGGGGCTGCGAGATCATGATCACGTGCGAGCGGTCGACCTCCGTGATCGCGGCGCCGGCCCGCTCGGCGTGGGCGCGGACCACGTCCGTCCCGGCGGTCCGGTCGCTGGTGGCCACGACCGCCCAGGACGGCAGCGTCTTCCCCGCCGGCGCACCGGACGGCTCGGAGAACGCGATCTCGATCAGTCGCTCGCCCTCGTCTGGCGCGAAGGCCGCGACGAAGACCAAGCCCACTACGTTGCTGGCGCCGGTCGCGGCGTTTGAGATGACGGCGCCCCCGTACGAGTGCCCGACCGCAAGAACCGGACCGGGGGATCTGGTCGAACACGCTGGCGACATACGCGCCGTCGATGGAGATGCCGCGCAGCGGGTTGGCGGCGGCGACCACCTGGACGCCGTTCGCCTGAAGGCGCTCGATCACGCCGGTCCAGCTCGGACTATCGGCAAAGGCGCCGTCCACGAGCACGACGGTCAGCGGAGAAGGAGTTGTCGTCTGAGACAGGGTCATGGCTCCTTTGTCATCCGAACGTGAAAACGAAGGCCTCGACGCCCGCGTCGAGGAACTCGATCTCGAACAGCCGGCCGTCGATCGGCGGGGGCTGGCGGATCAGCTGGTACATGCGCTGGTAGTCGGCGCTGCCGTTGCCGCTCTCATCGACGTCGACCCCGTGGGCGAGCCCGGATGGCTCGCCGTCGAGGCGCAGCCTGAAGCGCACGGGCGGGCGCCCCGCAGGAGGCCCCATCACGAGATGCAGGTCACGAGCGTGGAACTGAAACGAGATGGAACCTCCCGGCCCAGTGAGCAACGCGGGCACCACGCCGATCCGCCAGTCGCCTGAAAGCGCCCACTGGTTGCGGCGCAGCTCGGCCGGCGCCGAGTACACGTGGCGCTCGTCCGGCACAATGCCGCCAGGGGAGGCGAAACCCACGGCCCGGTCATAGCCGACGTAGCTCTCCGGCGAGCCCAAGCTGGCCCAGTCGGCCGCCGCCTCGACACCGTCGGGCTCGAGTCGCACGAGGCCGTGATCGACGTCCGCACCGGCCTCGCGCAAGAGCATCTGGAGGACCATCTCGGACTCCTCGTACTCGCCCTCGCCGAAGTGGTGGTGCCGGATCCGACCCCGGGTGTCGACGAAGTACAGGGCGGGCCAGTAGTGGTTGTCGAACGCCCGCCAGACGGCGTAGTCGTTGTCCACCACCAGCGGGTAGCGGACGTTCATCTCCTCGATGGCGCGGGCCAGGTTGTCGAGATCGCCCTCGAACTCGAACTCGGGCGTCTGCACACCGACGACCGCCAGTCCTACGTCCGCGTACTTGTCCGCCCACGCACGCACGTAGGGAAGCGAGCGTATCCAGTTGATGCAGGTGTAGGTGCCGAAGCTGACGAGGACCACGCGGCCCCGGAGACCCGCAGCCGTCAGCGGTGGAGCGTTCAGCCAGGCGGTCGCCCCGTCGAACGCAGGCAGCTCGCCTTCGGGAGGAAACTCATTGCGATGACGAAGCATGCCTGGCTCCGATCCTCATCGCGGATAGCGCAGCCGTGATCGCTGAGATGAACGCGGGTCCCGCGATCGTACGCGGACCATCCGCCAGCGCGCCGAGGCGATGCGCCGGCGCAGGTCGTCCAGCTCTTCCTGCGGAACCTCGACGTAGACCGGGCGGACGTCGATGGCGGTCTCAACGTTGCGAGGCATGACACCCTCCGTTCTCGATGGGGATGCTGATCAGCTCGGCACGCGCGCTGGCGGACGACGACCGCACCCTGGCGGTGTCCGCGTGTCACGACGCCATCCGCAAGGCGATCACGGCGCACATGGCGAGCGCGATCACCGCAGTCGTACGAGACTGCCCGGCCAGCGCCGCGTGCAACGCGAGGGTGGGTCGTCCCGATGGAGGCAAACGTTCCCCCGGTGTCGGGCTAGCGCTTGTCTAGTAGGCCGAGGTCGAGCGCTCGTAGCACGGCGCGGGTGCGGTCGCGGACGCCGAGCTTGAGCAGCAGGTTGGAGACGTGGTTCTTGACGGTGCCGGTGGCCAGGTGGAGCGCGGATGCAATTTCGCTGTTCGAGTAGCCGGTGGCCACGAGTCGCAGGACTTCGAGTTCGCGGGCTGTGAGCGGATCGGGGGGAGAGATGCCGGGGAGGTCGGCGGCGCGTTCGGAGGCGGCGCGTAGGAGCCGGTCGGTGAGCGCTGGTTGGAGGAGGGTTCCGCCGGCGGCGATGGTTTGGATCGCGCCGACGAGTTGGTCGAGGGTGACGTCTTTGAGGAGGTAGCCGCGGGCGCCGGCGCGCAGGGCCCTGAGCGCGAGTTCGTCATCGTCGAAGGTGGTGAGGACGAGGACGGGGACGTGGTTGTCGCGAGCCCGGAGCGCTTCGAGCGTGGCGATGCCGTCGCGGCGGGGCATGCGCAGATCGAGGAGCAGCACGTCGACGTCGCTCGTGTCGAGGATGGCGAGTGCTGCGTCGCCGTCGCCGGCCTCGGCGACGACGTCGATCTCGTTGCTGAGAGCGAGGAGGCTACGGATTCCTTGGCGGACCAGCGTCTGGTCATCGACGATGGCCACCCGGGTCACGGAGCGGGTACCCGGGCGATGACGGCGAAGCCGCGGCCGGCTCCGGTCTGGAGGGCGATCTCGCCGCCGCGCTGCTCGATGCGTTCGCGTATGCCGTTCAGGCCGTTGCCGGGCACGAGGTACGCAGTGCCGCGCCCGTTGTCGCGCGTGTTGAGGCGGACGCCGGCGTCGTCGATCACGATGCTGATGGTGAGATGGTCCGCATCGGCGTGTCGCAGTGTGTTGGTGAGGATCTCTTGGACGCAGCGGACGATGGTGAGGGCGCTGGCCTCGTCGAGGGGTGCGCGTTCATCCACGGTGAGCTCTACCGTGAGCCCGGGCAGGCCGGTGACCAGTTCCCGCAGCGTGCGCTCGAGATCCCCGATGCCGGCGCGCAACTCACCGACTGCCTCGCGTACGTCGCGCAGCAGGTCCTTGGCAATGGCGCGTGCCCGTCTGACGTGGGTAGCGGTCTGGCCGTCGCTGTGACGTGAGGCGACCTCGAGCTCGAGCGCTAGGGCGGTCAGTTGATGTCCGACGACGTCGTGGAGGTCGCGGGAGATGCGCAGCCGTTCGGCTGTGCGGGTCGACGCGGCCAGCAGGACGGTGGCGGCGCGTAGCTCGGCATGTGCCGCGGCCAGCTCGGCTCTCGCTGCGACCTCGCGCTGCTCGCTGCCGACGACCATCACCGCGAAGCACTGGAAGCTGCCGTAGACGGCGGTGGAGAGGACGACCTGGGTTGCGGATTGCCCGTCGAGGGCGGTGCCCAGCGCCACGATGGCGGACTGGGCGGCTACGACCGCAAGGACTCCTCGCGCCGTCAGGACGTAGGCAGCGGACGCGGCGGTGACGACGAACAGCACCGGGGTCCACCCGAGCTCGGGTGAAGCCAGCCAAGCGATGGCACCGGCGATGAGCTCAACGGCCAGGAGCCGTCGGTAGGAGGCCCATTGCGGCCGCGATCGCACGAGGTCGGCGTCGAGGGTGAATGCGGCGAGGTACAGCCCGTACGCGGCCCACCACAACGGAGCCGACGACGGGCGGAACCCCGACGCGTCAGCAGGGTCAGCGAACAGCGCGCCCACCCCGACGGCCACGGTTGCGACCAGGCCGGCGGCTGCGCTCAGCCGCTCCTCACGACGGCTCTCCACGGGCATGACCCTACCGATGGGGCCGCGGCCAGGCCCGTGCCAGAGGTCATGGATCGAGACGATGACCTCCGGCACTCGTCATGCCCGGCCCGGTCTTCATACCGTTCGTGGGGACGGAAGGAGCCCGAGATGACCGTGCTGGAGATGCGTTCGGTTCGCAAGGAATACGGCGGCGTGACGGCGCTGGCCGATATGGATCTGCGGGTCGAGCGCGGTCAGATCGTCGCGCTCTTGGGGCCCAACGGTGCTGGCAAGTCGACGGCGTTCGAGCTGCTGCTCGGTTTGATTCGACCCGCCGCCGGCGAGGTCTCGGTTCTCGAGCAGCCTCCCGGTGGGCCGGTCCGCAAGCGCGTGGGCGCGATGCTGCAGAACGCAGGGTTGCCCGAGCAGGTCACCGTGCGTGAGCTCGTCCGTCTCATCGGGCGCAGTTACCCAGCGTCCCTACCCGTGGACGAGGTCCTCGAACGGACCGATCTGACCTCCCGTGCGTCGCGCCTGGTGACCGACCTCTCGGGCGGGGAACGCCAGCGGCTCCAGCTGGCCATGGCACTGGTCGGCGCCCCCGAGGTGCTGCTGCTCGATGAGCCGACGGTGGCCATGGATGTCGCCTCCCGCCACGCGTTCTGGGATCGCGCCCGTGCCAGTGTTCGCGATGGCGCCACGATCCTGTTCGCGACTCACGACCTTGCCGAAGCCGCCGCCGTCGCCGATCGCATTGTGGTCATCCACGAGGGCCGGGTCATCGCCGAGGGCACGCCCGACGACCTCACTGACCACGGCAGCCGAGACCTCGAGGAGGTGTTCCTCCTGCTCACCCAAGAGACCAGCACCCCGCTCGCGGATGGAGGATGGCGATGAGAGCCCGTACCACCGACCCGGCTCACCGCACCGCGACACACCCGCGACCAGGGCCGCCTGTCGGCACGCGCCCCAACGCAGGCCCCCTCGGCCTCCTCGCGCTGACCGCTTGGATCGAGCTGCGCTCCAGCGCCCGCAGCGCCGAGTTCGCTGTCGGCGCAGTCGCCATCCCCGTGCTGCTGTACGTGATGTTCGGCCTGCCCGACGTGGACAAGCTCGGCGCCGGCACCACGATGCGCACCGCGATGCTTGTCTCGCTCAGCGCCTACGGCGTGATCTCTCTCGCCATCTTCACCTTCGGTGAGAGCATCGCCAAGGAACGCGGCCGCGGGTGGACCCGAACCCTCCGAGCCACCCCGCTTCCGGCAAGCATCCAACTGCTAGGCAAGACCGTCACAGCGCTCGCGCATGCCGGGCTGATCGTGGCAGCCATGAGCCTGCTCGCCGCCACCGCTGGCAGCGTCGACCTGCCGATCAGCACCTGGATCGCGTTCGGGGCCACAATGCTCGGCGGCGTCGTCACCTTCAGTGCTCTCGGCTTCGCGATCGCCCTGCTGGCCAGGCCACGCACCGCGACAGTCATCTCGAACCTGATCTTCCTCCCCCTCGCGTTCGCGTCCGGGTTCTTCGTCCCACTCTCGGAGCTCCCCGCCACCATGCGCGGCGTCGCGCCCTGGCTACCCACCTTCCACTTCGGACAGCTCGCCTACCGAACCGCGATGCCGGCCAGCGACGTCGGGGAGTTCACCGGCATCACGACCGGCTCGATCGGCGTACACCTCGCCTGGGTGATCGCCACCACCGTCGCACTCGGCGGGGCCGCCCTGCTCGCCGCCCGGCGCGAAGCCGTGACCCGACGTCGGTGAACAAACCAGGTCGGCGACTCTGTTGTCGGTCTATCAGTTCCCATCGCCCCCTCCCCGGCGAGCCCGAACGTACGGCCCGCCGGCGTGCGCGCCCCGCTGCGGTGGACGACCTCGAGCTGCTAGCGCGTTTGGTATCAGGCATGAGACGGTCGCACCGCTCTCGTGCCATGCCACCGGGGATGACGCTCTGCGCGGCGTCATCCTCGGGCGGATCCATCCCGACGACACCGACGGCCTGGTCTGCGGGCGCGGGCGACGCCATCCGCAAGCCGATCACCGCCCACATGGCGGCCCTCGGCCATCGGCCGCGGGCCGGCGAGGCCGCCCACCGGATCGTGCTCGATTACGCCCGCCACCGGCTCGACGGGGTGCTGACCGCGGATCAGATCAACGACGCCGATGCCATACGTCGAGACCGGGGACTCGCCGAGGTATCGCTCGGGGGTCCGCTGGACTTCGGGACCTTACGCAGGACCCAAACTCCAGCCACAGCCACGGATTCGGGTGTAGTCCGCGGACCCGGCGGCGGAATCGGTACTGGTCAGCGGACTGGACCACACGCCCTGGACGACCGGTCACGGTCTCCTGAGCGGTAGGCCGCAGGTTCGAGTCCTGCCGGGGGCACGGCAAAAGTGCTGGTGAGGGCGCTACGACTTCGCTGGGAGGTGAATCGTCAGGTGCAGTACACCTCGTCGGTACACCCGTAGAGCCACGGATCGCGGGCCACGGATCGCGGGATGCGGCGGCCACCAGCGGGAATGCGGTTCGACTCGGCGGCCGATGCCGACGCATGAGCGAGCGGCCGGACTTGAGCTCGCCCGAGGCGAGGATGTGCTCCGACACCCGCGTCGGCGGGTGGCGAGCGCGCTGCGCCTCACCGGTCGATCCGCGTCTACCATGCTGGGCAGGCGGATCGGCGGGCACATTGGCGGAATACCGAATCGGGACCTTCGAGGTCGTCTCCAACGGCGAGCGCGTTCAGCTCGGCCTGCCGAGGCTGCGCGCCCTCCTGGCGATCCTATGGCTGAACGCCAATCAGATCGTTTCCACCGATCGCCTCATCGACCTCATCTGGGGAGACCGCGCCCCGAGATCGGCGGGCCGTCCGGTCCAGATCAATGTCTCGGAGCTGCGGCGGATCCTCTCCGAGTTTCGGATGCCGGGATCGTTCGGATGTCTTGGGCACTGAGGGGGTCGTCGGGGTCCGTGTGGATGCCCACCGGTTCGGAGGCGGGATGGGCGGCAGCTGGCACCGGGCCCGACCTGGCGGGTCCGGCTCTGGTTGAGCAGGGGACGCCGGCCCGCAGCGCTGCGGACGGCTGGCACCCGCGCACGTTCCTGTTGACCGACATCGTCGATTCGGTGTCGCTGTGGGAGCGCGACCCCGTGGCGATGTCGCAGGCGGTGGCGTGGCACGACACGGTCATCCAGGACATGGTCGATGCTGCGGGCGGCCAGATCCTGAGAACCAAGGGTGAGGGCGACTCGACGTTCTCCGTCTTCGAACAGCCTGCCGGTGCGTTGGCCGCGGCAGCGGATGTCCAAGAGGCGGTTGCCCGCGAGCCGTGGCCGTCGACGATGGCGCTGCGAGTGCGCGTCGGTGTGCACACCGGGGACGCGGAGCCGCGTGACGGCGACTGGTACGGGCCGGCGGTGAACCGTGCCGCCCGGCTCCGGGCTCTGGCCGACGGCGGGCAGACGCTCGTGTCGGGGGTGACCGCAGGTCTGGTGGCCGATCGGATCCCCAAGATGGTTCGGCTGCTGTATCTCGGGCGGCGAGTCCTGCGCGGCATCGAGCGGCCCGAAGAGGTATGGGAACTGGTTCGCGCGGACGACCCGAGAATGGCCACTCCGATTCGGGTCAGGGTCGGCGATCTGCCGGTCGCGCGTACGCGCTTCGTTGGTCGTACCCAGGACCTCGACCATCTCGGGGAACTGATCCAGACCGAACAGCTGGTCACGCTCACCGGGCCCGGGGGTAGCGGAAAGACCAGATTGGCGCTCGAGGTGGCGAGGTGCGCTCGGCGACGAGGGGTGCGGGTTTGGCTGGCCGAGCTGGCGCCGTTGCGAGACCCGGGGTTGGTGGCCCAGGCGGTTGCCAAGGCGATCGGCCTCGAGACCGGACCGGATCCACTGGAGGAACTGCTTGCACGAGCAGACACGCTTGCCGGGATGTTGGTGCTCGACAACTGCGAGCACCTGCTCGACGCCTGTGCAGCGCTCACCGAACGGTTGCTGGCGGCCGCGTCTGACATCGGGGTGCTGGCCACGAGCCGGGAGCCGCTGCGTCTGACCGGAGAGCGAGAGTGGCCGGTTCGATCCCTGGACGTACCGGACGAGTCGCTACGGGACCCAGCGGGACTGGCTCGAGTCGAGTCGGTCCAGTTGCTGATCGACCGGGCCCGAGCAGTCCGGCCCGACTTGGACGTCGGCCAGGATGACGTCGCGCCCCTCGTGCAAATCTGCCGCGCTCTCGACGGGGTACCACTGGCGATCGAGTTGGCAGCCAGCCGACTTCGCTCGCTCGGTTTCGCTGAACTGGCCGCCCGACTTCGCGACCAGCTGGCGACGCTGGCTCGGCCCATATCCGCCTGCCGGGACGACGCCCGGCACCGGTCCCTTCGCATGACCCTCGACTGGAGCTACGAGCTTCTGACCGACGAGCAACGCGAGGTTGCCCAGCGGCTGTCGGTGTTTGCTGGCGGGTTCCGCCTCGATGCCGTCGAGGCCGTGTGCGATGGCGACCTCGACGTGCTCGACAGTGTCGACGAGCTGGTTGTCAAGTCACTGCTCAGCTTCGACGGAACGACCGCCCGGTACCGGCTGCTCGAACCGCTCCGCCAGTATCTTGCCGAGCGCTTGGCCGCATCCGGCACGACCGAGGTCGCTCAACGGGCGCACGGGGAGTGGACGGCGAGTCTTTGCCGGCGATTGGGCTTCGGTCTGCTGCAGGATCTCAGGGCCCGCAGCACCCGACTCCGCGAAGAGAGCGCCAACGTCGAGCTGGCCCTGCACTGGGCGCTCGAACACGGCGAACACGAGATCGCCCTGCGGATCGTCGGCTCGCTCGGCCAGTACTGGTTCTTCAACGACAACGCTGCCGGCCATCGCTGGTGTGCCGCGGTGATCGAGGCCAGCGCGTCAGCCCCTCCTCGAGGGCGAGCGGCGGCGCTGGTGAGCGCTGGCATGGTGGCTCAGAACGATCAGGCCTGGGACCGGTCGTTGGCCTGGCTCCACGAGGCACTGGCCATCTACCGGGCCGAACAGGTGGCCCCGGGCCAGGCGGCGGCCCTGTTCTGGCTAGGACGTGCGCACGGAGACCCGGCGGAAGCTAAACGCTGCTTCGGCGAGAGCCTCGAGCTGTCAATGCAGCTCGGCGAGAGCGTCGGAGTCGGCATGTGTCGAGTCTTTATCAGCGTGTTGGCGGTCCGGGACGGAGCCCTGGACGAGGCGGTGCGGCTGGCGGAACAGGTCGTCGAGGAATGCTGTGCAAGCGGGGTCCACTATCCGGTCGGCCAGGCACTGGTCCTCCTCGCCTCCATCGCTCACCGTCGCGGCCAGGACGACGCCGCTCGCGCGTTCCTCCATGACGCGGTCACGCACAGCCGAGACGTCGACGACCGCCGGCAGCTGGCCGCGGTGCTGATCGATCTGGCCGCTCAGGAAGCAAGCATGGGACGTGGTGCCGAGGCGCTCCAGGCCCTCGCAGAGTCGTCGCAGCTGGATGAGCAGATAGGACGACTGCCAAGGCGGTCCTACCAGCTCGCCGTCGCGGCCATGGCGCATCTGGCGCGCGACGAACGGGTACTGGCGATCTCAGCGCTGGGCGGCTACGACGCGCACCCCAGCGAGTTCGCCATCGCGCCTTTCGGCAGGATCGGTGGGCAAGTCAACTGGCTCGACCCTGCAGCCATGGCGGCCATGCGAGCCAGGGTGGACCCCGACGCGGTGGCCGCGGCCGCCGCCGCGGCACGCGCCAGATCGCTCGACGGACTCATCGATGAGCTGATCATCCAGCCAGCCGAGGACGCCAAGTGATCCCACTACACCGTCTTGCTGGCGTTGCCGATGACTCACGGGCTCCCGGTTATGAGCGCTTGTCAGTCCGATCCCGGGCTGGCGACGGCGTCGTGTTGGGCGGACAGCTCCCGCGGAGATGGCGGCCGCGGAACGCAGCGGGTGCATGGGCGGATCAGCCTTCAGAGGCAGTCGGGCGCACCCGATCGGGCTGCGCCCGCTCCCGGACCCTCGGTGTGGCGCGCTCGTCGGTGCCGCTCCGCCCCTTCCGTTGGGCCGGACTGCGGACGTTCGCGCCCGATCGAAGCCCTGTGGTGGGTTCGGGCGAGCGGCGCGCGCCTGCCTGGTCTTTGTCTGAGGAGATGTTCCCATGGCAGACGTTGGTGTGATTCTCAAGCACTTTGAGTCACCCGATGAAACACGGAACTTCGAACTTGGAACGTTCGAGGTCGTGCGCATCGGTGGCAACACCATCGGACGTGCCACCTATCAGCCCGGATGGAGATGGTCGCTGCACGTGGGACCGTCGCTGCGCCTCACGCGCTGTCCCGTGGAGCATGTCGGGCTTGTGCTTTCGGGCACCGCCACGGCCGCGTTCGATGATGGGACCGTCGTTGAATTACAGGCTGGCCAGCTGTTCTTCATTCCTGCGACGCCACACGACAGCTGGGTCATCGGAAATGAGCCCTACGTTTCCATCCATTTCCTGGGGGCCGAGCATTACGCGGCCCCGCACCGTTGAGACGACGACGCAGCAGGTGCGCCGCCATGAGCGTCGCCGAACGCTCCCGAGCGCCGGCGGACAGCGCGAGGAAGGCAGCTGGAAGCTGGATGGCTATGTGAAGACGAGCAGCGGTTTGGTGCCGTGGGCGGGTGCCTCGGCGAGCGCCACGGCGTCGGCGAAGTGCTCGACGGCGATGGGCTGACCGGCAGGGATATCCAGGATCCCGTCCGTGACGAGCTTGCGAGCCTCGGTGAGCGTCGCCGCGACCTGCTCGGGAGGCGTGGTCACGATCCAGCGGAACAGCCAGAAGCCGCGCAGCTTCTTTGCCTCGTAGATGACCGACCGGGCGAACAACGGGATGGTCAGGGCCGAGGGATCGGTCTGGCGGTGGGTGGACAGCGCCCCGTAGACGACGAGCTCGCCTTCGGGTGCCAGTGCCCGGAACACGTCGGCGCCGAGCTGACCGGCGACGCAGTCCAACGCCCTGCGCACGCCCTGGGTGCCGGTGATCTCGTTGACCCGGGCGGCGAGGTCCTCGTCCTCGGTGCAGATGACCTCGGTGCCGCCCAGCTGGCGGATCTCGCTCACTGCGGCCCGGCGCCGGACGACGTTGATCGTGGGGATGCCGCGATGGCGCGCCAGCTGCACCACGAGCTTGCCGACCGTCGAGCCCGCCGCCGTCTGCAGGAGCCACTCGCCGGGCTGGACGCCGATGTCGCGCACGAGCAACACCGCCGTCAGCGGGTTGGTGGTGAGCTGGCAGGCGGTGGAGTCATCCAAGCCCTCGGGCACCGCCAGGGCCTGGGAAGCGGGCACCACGATGCGCTCCTGCCAGGTGCCGGTGAAGAGCACGGTGACGACGCGCTGGCCCACCTCCACCGCATCTACGCCTGCTCCGACCGCCTCCACCACGCCGATGCTCTCCGAGCCCAGCACGGTGGGGAACTCGGGCGTGTAGCCGTAGCGCCCGCGCAGGATGTGAAGGTCGCTGGCGTGGATCGGCGCGGCGTGCACGCGGACCAGGACCTGACCCTCCCCGGCCTCGGGTGAGGGCCTCGACTCGAGACTGAGCACGTCGGCCGGTTCACCGACGCGCTGGGCCACGAGCGCTCGCATGGTGTCGGGCTCGGACATGTCTGGTTCCTTGCCGGTCGCAGGGATCTGTCTGTGGGCGTGGTCTCGGCGACTACCGGGCCGGACGGGGCGTCCGGCCCCCGGCGACGCCTGTCATGACGCCTTGGGCGAGGCCGACCGACGATTCGTCGACGTCGGCGACGGCCGCCGTGCACCACCGTCGGGTGGACGGTGCGGTTCAGCCTGTGCCGACGCCCACGAGACGACGCGGTGGTGGTCAGGCCGGATCGACGACGTCCGACGCCTCGTGTACGAGCTTCGTGGTCGGCGTGGAGGAGATGTGACCGGTCTCCGCCAGCTCCCGCGCTGAAGGAACGGGATCGAGGTCGCCGAACAGCACATCGTCGGAGTACTCGGCATCCCTCGCAGTGGCGTCGCGCACCCACCAGGAAGCCTCGAGGGCGATCCCGTTGGGATCCGTGAAATAGATCGATCGTACGAAACCGTGGTCGATCACATCGGTGACCTCGCAGTCGTGCTCCTTGAGGCGCGACTGCAGCGCCTCGAGGGCCGCCTCGTCGGCGAGGTCGAGCGAGAGATGGTCGAACTGGATCGCCCGGGGGTCGGGGACCCCGGCCGGCTTCGAGAACATTGTCGGTGGAGCGCTCGCGTATTCGAAGAACGCAACCGTGCTGCCGGGGCCGATCTCGAAGAAGTAGTGACGGAAATCAGGCGTGCCGATCGTCGCCACCAGCCTGGCGCCCAGCACGCCGTGGTAGAAGCGCACGGTGGTATCCATGTCGCCGGTGATGAGCGCCAGATGATTGACGCCACGCCAGCGCGGTTTCCCGGTCGACGTCTCCATGTGCCCAGGCTATGACGCCCATTTGGGTAGGCCAAGGGCTACGCGGCAACGTCGAGGACCGCTCCTGGCGCTTCGTGAACGAAGGTCTGAGATGCCGATTCAGCCCCCGCCGGGCCGGTGGGGCTGGCGGTCCTCGCGTGTCCCGTCGGCCAGGGAGGCGGCGGACCGAGGAGCAGCCGCCGCTAACCGATTGCTCAGGGTGTGTAGGTCGCCAGGACGATCCCATTGCTGAGGACCCTCGAGTCCACGAGGTCGAACGTCGCTGCCGTGCCAGGGCGGTACAGCAGGTCGCTAACGTCGCTTGGTCCGACGAGCTGCGGATAGATCCACAGCTTGAGCTGGTCGAAGAGGCCGTGTTCGAGCAAGAGGCGCGAGACGTCACCGAAGCCGTACTGCACGATGTGGCCGCCGTCCTCGTCCTTGAGATCACGGACTTGGCCGACGACATCGCCCGCGATCACCTCGGTGTTCTTCCACTCCGGGTCGGTAAGCGTGGTCGAGACGACCACCTTGCGCATGGTGTTGATGCGATCCGAGAACCGGTCCCCAGAACGGCTTGACCACGCCGGAGCGAACACGTCGTAGGTGCGGCGGCCCATCAGAACGATGTCGCACGTCTCCAACAGCTCGGTCTGGATCGTGTCGCCTTCGTCGGAAGTGCCGCCCTTGAGCGAGGGCCACAGGTGAGGGCCCTCGACGACGCCGTCGAGCGTGATGTACGTGGAGTTGATCAGCTGCCGCATCGAATCGGTCCCTTCGTCTTCCATGCGCCGATCCCCGGGTGGGTCCCGGCCGGACGTCTTGACGTCTAGCCCCGAGCGGGAGACGTCGTCTTGAACGAAAACGACAGCTATGGCCACGGCCCTAGGGCTCGCCGACCGCGGGGGACACGATCTGGGACGCTGTCTGTCCAACGAAACGTTTGAGCGACCGGGTCAGATGGGGCTGGTCGGCGTACCCGGCTTGGCGCGCGGTGTCGAGTGCGGACACGCCTCGCGACAGCAGCTCGACCGCCCTGTCGGCTCGTCGGATCTGCCTGATCGTCCCTCGGGTCAGCCCCGTCGCCCGCAAGACGTGCCGTTCCACCGAGCGCGTGGACAGGCGCCTTTCGACGTCGCCGTGCAAGGCTGCCGACGCGACCGGGTCGTGCACCAGCAAACCAGCGCGAACGAGCCTGTCGACGAAGACGTCGGCGTTGTCCGGTCCCGGAAGCTCCCATGCAGACCCGCCAACCCAGAACGACCTGTTGGTCGCCGGCGGCAACGTCAATGCCCGGTCGACCAGTTGGCCTGGCTGCAGGGTCGGCATGAAGGTGGCGAGGCTGAACGCGATGCCGAAGAACGCCGCGTCCTGGGGGATCGGCACCGTCGTTGCCTTGGTCTCGGGCCCTCGCACGGTCAGCCAAGCCAGGCCCCTCTGCCGCGTGACGACCATCTGCCAGTGAGTCGTCGCCACCGAGATGAAGGACTCTTCCGGCTCACTACGTGTCCACCACGTCTCCTCGATGAAGCGCGAACCTGACGATCCCCTCTCCAGTGCGAACAGCTCGACGGCACGTTTCATGACCACTTCGACGGGCCGCGGTGGGTGAACTCATCGGTCGACACCGCAGGCCCGGCGTTGACTCGTGGTGAGTCCCGCATCGCGTTCGTGATCCGCTGGTTCGGGCCGGTTGCCATCCGCGGGCCGTGCCGCACCGACCGCCATGCTGGGTACGGTGCTGACCTGCATGCCAGCGCTCGTGCTGCGTGTTCTGAGCCCTGTCTAGGTTGTTGGCATGCCGCTTCCCTTTGTGACCGACCCGCTCGTCCAGGTGACCCTTCCTACAGGTGCGACGGTCGGGGTGACCGACTCGGGAGGTGACGGACCGGTCATCGTCTTCAGCCACGGGCTGCTCATGAACCACACGATGTTCGCCCCGCAGGTCGAGGCCCTGCGTGACGCCTATCGCGTCGTGACCTGGGACGAGCGCGGGCACGGCGAGGCCGAGCACAGCGGCTCGTGGTCGTACTGGGATAGTGCTGACGACGTGCTTGCGCTGCTCGATCACCTCGGGGTTCACGAGGCAGTTCTGGCAGGGATGAGCCAGGGCGGCTTTCTGTCACTGCGTGCGGCTTTGCGGGCACCGGAGCGAATCCGCGCGCTGGTGCTTCTCGACACGCAGGCTGGCGTGGAAGACCCGGCGGTGGTGCCGCTGTATGAGGGCATGGCCGCAGCGTGGGGCGCTGAGGGACCGTCGCAGGACACGCTCGACTTCGCCGCGGCCGAGATCCTCGGTCCGGGCGCCGACGACCAGTCGTGGAAGGAGCACTGGGCCGCGATGCCCTGGCACCGGTGTCCGCAGATCATGCGCACGCTCCTGACCCGGGACGACCTGACCGACCGGCTCGGGGAGATCACCTGCCCGGTGCTGGTGGTGCACGGCGACGCCGACGCGGCCATCCCGGTCGAGAAGGCCCAGGCCCTTGTCGAGGGCCTGCCGGGAGCCGTGCCGCTGGTGCTGGTGTCCGGCGGGGGCCATGCCGCCAACCTCACCCACCCGGAGCCCGTCAACGCGGCACTGCGGGCCTTCCTCGACGGGCCCCGGGACTGAGGACGTTCGACCTCACGATCCCGAGCCTGTCCCCTCAGTGCCACACGGCGTCGGTTGCGATGCGTCCACCTGCCGGCGGTCGGGGACGCAGGGCGACGGGTGGTGTCAGCTGGCGCCGGCGGCGCGGAGCTCACCGATCAGTTGAGCCTTGGAGGGGTACAGGTGGGCGGGAAGGGCTGCGGCGCCGGCACGGTCGCGCAGCTCCTCGCCGTCGAGGACGTCGAGGTCGTCCGTCGGCGGGGCGAGTTCGGCGAGGCCGCCGGCCGGCTTCTCGTCGCCCGTCTCGTGCCAGAGGTGCCAGTACGCCCCCATGCGGTCGGCGTACCTGCTCGGCTTCTCGGCGTAGAGGCGGGCGCCCAGGCTCATGGCCCGGCGTTCCAGCTCGGCGCGTCGCGTGTCGGCCAGCTCGCAGACGGCCCGGATCTGGGCCTCGCCGCCGAATCGGTCGGGCGACGCCCGGACGCGACCGGTGAGCACGACAAGGTCATGGGCGTCGCCGAGGGCGTCGGAGAGGTTGTGGAACCGGTCCTCGAGCGGCTCGAGGATCGAGGGGGCGGCGTCACTCAGCAGCCGGACGTGGTACCAGGCGTCCTTGGCCCGCTTGCGCCACTCGTGCATCACGGTCGGCTCGCGGTCGCGGCGGGCGTCTGCCAGCGCCCGGCGGCCGGCGCGGTAGGTCATCTCGACGCCGGACCCGACGGCCGCCCACCCGTGAGCGTTGACGTTGGCGCGGGCGACGTGCCGGCGGCCCGCCCGGAAGAGGTCCGCCGCGCGCTCACCCCGGGGCCGCCCGTCACCAGCCCGCGTGGCCTCCTCGGCGAGGCCGGCGAACCCGGCGCGCACGGCGCCCACCCCACCCTCCGGTAGCCGGTCCGACGAGGCCACGATCAGGGCGTCGAAGGTGGCCAGAGCGGCCTGGGCATCGCGGAGCCCAGACAGCTCGCGCCCAGCGTCGCGGAACGACTCGTTCGCCGGCCCGTAGGCCTTACCCAACGCCGCCCGGACGAGACGGATCAACCCGCGCAGCTTCTTGGCTCGCTTCCGGCAGTCGTGCACCGCAGCCACCAGGCCGCCACCACTGGCCTGCTCCAGAGCCGAGACAGCCCGTTCGACCTGCTCGTCGGTGATCCGTTGGACGGCTTTCGGAACCGTCTCGTCGACATCGAACGCGTACGCCATACCGGACCCCTTCCCGCTGCCACGCCCAGTAACCGCGACGAGTGGACCAAGCCGATCGCCGAGCGGTGACCGGACCCGCGTCCGGCGATCGGGGTCATGCCGCTGCGGGCAACTCTTATGGGATTGCCTCAGGCACGGCTCGCGCATCGCGAGCGATGAGGGTGGGCCTCGCAGGTCATGGGCGTACTGGCTGGCCGATGCCGAGCAGGTTGCCCTCACTGTCGCGGAACCACGCTGCCCGCTCGCCGGAGGCACCAGTCGACGGATAGTTGCCGTCGACCTCGGCGATGCCGTCGATCGTCCTCAGGCCGGGCAGGTCGACCTCCTCGAAGCGGACGCCGCGCTGGCGCAACTCGCGCACGGTCTCATCGAGGTGGTCGACCTCGAACGCGAGCTGCGTGTGTTCCCCGGAGGGCCGGCCCGTCGATTCGAACAGGGAGAACGAGCCGACCGCACCCTCGTAGCGCAGGCCGCCGGGCCGCTCCTCGATCGGCTCGAGCCCGAGTGCGTCGGCGTAGAAGCGCCGGGCCCGCGCCAGGTCCTGGGCGGGTAGGCGGCCCGAGAACCTGGCGCGAGCCAGGACGCTCGGCCGGCCCCGCGCCGCCCAGTAGGCGTCGGTCAGCTCGATGATCTGCAGGCAATTGCCATCGGGGTCGAGCAGCGCCGCGAACCAGGCGTCGCCCCGGAGCTCGAGTTCGGCGACCCAGGTGACGCCGAGCCCGTCGAGGTGAGCGACGGCCGCCCGGGCGTCGTCGACGTGGAGGTTGAGGATGACGCGGCCGGGTTCGACGCAGGAGTCGGCGACGTCGTCGCGGCGGTCGACCAGCACGGCGACGCCGCCGAACACGAGGAACCCGTCGGGGTTTGGCGTCGCGTCGAAGGCTCGCTGGTACCACCCTCGCAGCCCGTCCGGGTCCCTGGAGGCCAGGAGAATGCTGGCAAGTGCGGGTGTAGACATGCCGTTCTGACTCCCAAGGGCCGCCGAACTCATCGGCGACCCGTCACCCTCGACCCGGCGGTTAGGGGCAGCGCTCGCTGATCCACGTGGCCTCTCTGTCCGGATGACCGTCCTCGCGGAGGCACCGCTCCCGACGCACCATGACACTGTCGCCAGCCTGGTTCGAGACGGTGCCATCTCGGCCTTGATGGTCAGCGTGTGCTGCCCATCGCCAAGGGCCATGGACGAGATTCCGACGGGGTCGTCAATCGCCTGTCGTTGACCCTCACGAGCCAGGGGTGCCGGCGTGCTTGGCCGAGTCCGCAGGCTGGTGAATCCCCTACCACCGTCAGGCTGTGCGGTAGCGAAGGAGCACGATGCCCGAACGGAAAGGGCTGGGTCTCCACGAGACGCAACTTCGGAGCCCCAGTTGCGTCGGCAAACAACCGCTGTCCGCGCCCCGAGCGCCACCGGGTACATCAACAGCCGGAACTCATCCACTAGCCCGGCGGCGATGAGATCCCGCACCAACCTGATCCTGCCGGTGGTCACGATGTCACCGCCCGGCTTGGACTTCAGCGCCCGGATCTCGTCGACAGGCCGACCTCGCAGCACGGTGGTCTGCTCCCAATCAGGGTCTTGGAGGGCGCTGGACACGACGCATTTCGACACCACGACGCCATCGCGGACGACGCGCGTTCGCGCGCACCCCTGTCGTCGGTCACCGCGCGCACTCTGGTGCTCCACGGGACCGCGGATCCCATGTTCCCGCCGGAGCACGGCGGGGCCCTGGCCGCAGAAATCCCCGGCGCGAGGCTGCTGACGCTCCAGGGGCCGGCCACGGCGTCGATCGATCCGACTGGACGATCATCCTCCGCGCCATCGAGGAGCACACGGCCCGAATCGATCATGCTCGCGGACGCTGACCCGGAGCGCGGACCATGCGCTCGCTCGGGTCTGTACCAACGCGGAAGGACTCCCCGAACTTCGCGGTCGCGAGCTCGGTTCCCGCGCATCTACTTCGCGGTGAAGGAGTTGACCGCCGCCGAAGAGGCAAGGATCGGCGCGCTCGTGAACCCGGTGACCTCCCCCGGAGCAGGGGCAGCTCCACGAACTGGCGTCCGTCAGCAACGCGAGTGACGCTGAGCGACGCCAGAACCCGGTGACGTCCCCCCGAGCACGGGCAGCCCCACGAACCGGCGTCCGTCAGCAACGCACGTGACGCTGAGCGACGCCAGAAGCGAGAGGTGAGCTGAGGACTGAGCTTCACCAGGTCGCCGGCGCCTACGAGTGGTAACAGCGAACGACCCGCGCCACGTTCAGTGCAGGAGGCTCGACCATGCCCTCGGCCTCCTCGCAGGCAGAAGGAGAACGACGATCGACGGGCGCAGGCACCACGCGCTTGCGGTATCACGGGGGGCCGACACGAGCGGCGCGAGGCGAATGGAGGCAACCGATGACGAGCGAGCCCACGAACGAGTCGACCGCGTCGACCGGCGCCGGAGGCGCACCGGCGATGCCTGCCGTGGTCGACCGGGCCACGTGGCAGGCTGAGATCGACGCGCTGCGCGTTCGGGAGGAGGCCCACACCCGAGTAGGTGACGCAATCGCTGCCGCTCGGCGACGGCTGCCGATGGTCGAGATCGACCCCACCGTCACGCTCATCAGTGGGGACGGCCCGGTCACGCGATGAACGGCACGCGCGTATCAATCAACGGCATCGACCTCTATCACGAGGTCCACGGGACGGGCCGACCGCTCGTCGTGCTGCACGGCGGCGCACTGAACGCCGAGACGTGCTTCGGGGCGATGATCCCCCGGCTGGCCGAGGCGCATCAGGTGATCGCCGTCGACCTCCAGGGTCATGGCCACACCGCCGACACCGATCGACCCGTGACGCTTGCCAACTTTGCCGCCGACGTGGTCGGTCTCCTCGATCACCTGGGCATCGACCAGGCCGATCTGTTCGGTTTCAGCCTCGGGAGCCTGGTGTCGATCGAGATGGCGGTCACGTACCCGGCGCGGGTCGGTCGGCTCGTGCTCGCCTCGGGTCACATCCGCGCCGACGGGTATCACCCCGAGATCCAGGCGCCTGAGCAGACCTCGCCGTTGCTCCCGACCGAGGAGGACTTCGAGGCGATGCGGGTGGCGTACGAGGCGGTCGCCCCCGACCCTGAGCAGTTCTTCCCGTTCCTGGAGAAGATGCAGCCGGTGGTGTCGGAGTTCGTGGGCTGGTCTGACGCTGCGATCGGTGGCATCGGCGGGCCGACGCTGCTCATCGTCGGTGACCGGGACTTCGTGCGCCTGGAGCACGCCGCGCTGATGCTCGAGCTTTTTCCCGATGCCCAGCTGGCGGTGTTGCCCGGCACGACCCACGTGCAGGTGATTCGGCGTACTCAGGCCCTGCTCGCGCTCGTCGAGCCGTTCCTCGACGGGAGGCCGTAGCCAGCGTCAGCGGAACCGACCGTCGCAGACCTCGCAGTGCCCGGCGTGGGACGTCTCGAGGACCCTGACAACGTCTCGGCGCACCCGGCGGAGCTCGACGAGCTTGGCGTCGATCCGCTCCAGGACCTGCTCGAAGCGCCACCGCTCGCTGGCGCAGGTGGCGTCACCCGTATCGAGGCGGCCGAGGGCATCGACGACCTCTTCGAGGGTGAACCCGAGCGCTTGCAGCGACTTGGTGAGCCGGATCCGCTCGACGGTCTCGTCCGTGTAGCTGCGGTAGCCCGACGGCTGCCGCTCGGCCGGCGGCAGCACTCCGCGGCGTTCGTAGAAGCGGACGGCGTCGACGGTCACGCCCGCCCGCGTGGCAACCTCACCGATCTTCAACCATGCCGTCGACACGGCCACCATGGTGCCTTGACTCTGGAGTGCAGTCCAGGGTTTACGGTCAGGTCATGACCGAACACACTGCTGCCACAACCCCGCCGATCGTCTGCGACATGACCGACGCCCGCGACACCGCCGCCGACCGCATCGCCGAGTACGAGCGCCTCTTCAGCGAAGCCCTCGTCGGCCGCGAACGCACCGATGAGGGCATCCGGTTCCGCTTTCGCGCCGATCCGGGTGTCGAGGACTGGGTCCGTGACCTCGCTGCCCGCGAGAAGGCGTGCTGTGCCTGGCGCGAGCTCGACATCGCCGTGCAGGACGGAGAGGTCTGGTGGGACGAGCGTGCCCTCGAGGACGAGATCGCCCAGCAGTTCCTGGAGGACTTCTTCGGCCTCCCCGACATGATCAGCGCTGGTGCTGCCGCAGTGATGGAGCACTTCGCCGGGGACGGCCAGCACGTGATGGTGCGCGACAACGGCACGCTGCGGCCCGCCACGCCAGCCGAGCTCGGCCTGACCTGACCCCCCGGCGCGCAGCGCGGCATCAACCGCCCGCTGGGAAACGCCCGCTGCGACCGCCGCGGCGGCGTCGCGCGCCGCGATCACCCAGGCGAGGACCGCGAGTTCGCCGTTCGACTCGTCGAGTTGATGGACCAACTCGGCGTGGTCCAACGCCGCGAACCCTAGAGCGGCCACGATCGCGACCGAGGCGACGGCTCCCGCGCTGGCGTACCGGCCCCGGTTCCCCCGGCCTCGGCGGGGGCGAGGACCGTCACCGGTACGACGCACTCCTCGAGCGACACGCCACCGTGGGCGTATCGGCTACCGGGCCCGTGTCCCCAAGACGCGTTCTCCCGAAACCCGTGGTCGGCGAGCACGACCAGCGGCACCTCGGCCGGCAGGGCCGCGAGCGTGGGGAGCAACCGTCGTTCGAGCGCGGCAGCGGCCTCGTCGAGCAGGCCGGCCAGCTCGATCGAGGAGCGGTGGAGCTTCTCGTCCACCCCGGCGGCGACGGCCACCGACAGCCGCGGCCCCGCCGACCACAGGTCACGAACGGCGCCGGCCGACCCCTCCCGATCGGCTCCGACGACGGCGGTCGATTCCACGCCCAGGTGGGAGAACGGGACGCCGAGGTCGCCGAGGTCGCCGGGCGACGCAGGGCCTGACCCCGCCGGCACCGGCCGGCCGAGGTAGAGGGCGGCGACCGCCTCGGTGGTGCGGGTCGGGGCGGGCACGACCGCCCACGACTCGCGGCGCGCCCGCCCGGGAAGCGCCGCGGCCAGCGCGTCCCGGACCCGGCGCCAGAGATCGGCCCGCATGGCGTCGACGAGCAGCACGGCCACCCGGTCGTGGACACGCAGCAGCGGCGCCACCACGCCGTTGCCCACCTCCCAGATCCGCAGGCAGCCAGGGAAGCCGGCGTCGGCATGCTCGCGGAGCACGCCGTCGGCGGTGCCGAGCAGCCGCCGCGCCGAGGCGGTCACGGCCGAGACCGCGTCTGCCGACACCAGGCCGCCACCGACCGCGGCCAGCTCCGCCCGGCTCAGCAGCTCGGGCACCGGCGCCATCAGCGACGGGTACGCGTCCTCGACCAGCTCGCGGCATGAGAGCCCGCCGAGCCGCCGTTCCAGCGCGGCGAGGTGGCGGGCCGCGGCGAGCAGGTGTGCCAGCGGGGCCAGTTCGGCCTCCGCCGCCACGGCGTGGGCCGCGGCCAGGTGGGCGAGGTCGAGCTGGGGGAGCCGATCGGCGAGCTGCCAGTCGCCGGCGAGACGCCCGGCCAGCTCGTAGGCGGCCAGTCGGAGCGGGTGACGCAGCCAACGTTCGTCCCCGAGCTCCGACGCGACCTCGACCCCGGTCCGCGCGCCCAGGCCGAGTGCGGCTGCGACCTGGTCGCCGAGCAGGGTCTCGGCGCTGATCCGGGCATCCAGGTCGGCCAGCTCGGCCCGCGCCCCGAGGTCCTGCCGGGCCGCCTCGGCCGCGGCCGCCAGCAGCTTGGTGTCGTCCAGCAGCGGGGCCGGCAGCCAGGCGGGGGGATCGGCCCGGCCCGACCACCAGACGGCGAGCCAGAAGGCGTCGGCCGGTCGATCGGCGGGCAGCAGGCTCGCCAGGCGGGGGAAGCGGCCGGCGAGGAGCTCGGCCGTGGCCCCTTGCGGAGCCGGCGGCGACCCTGCCGGTCGTGCGCTCTCGCCGCTGTCGACCACCTCGACGAAGCCGCCGGGCGGCATCTCGTCGTGGGGATCGACCCAGGCCGCCAGCAGCTCGAGGAGCCGGCGCTTGGGGTAGCGGCGGCCGATCACGTCCTCGCGCAGCGCGGCCAGGTCGCGCTGGACGACGAGGCGGCCGCCACACAACACGTCGTGCACCACCGATGCCAGCGGCTCTGTGACGAGGTGGGCGATCGTCAGCGGATCGGCGGCGCCCGCAGCCGCGATCACCGTCAGGAGCGAGCGCACATCGGCGGCCAACTCGTCGCGACCGAGGCCGGCCAGGTCCTCGACCGCCCGCTCCAGCCGGGTTCGGTGTTCGGGCCGTCCCAGCTCGGACAGGTGCTGCGACACGCCGCGGTCGACCATGGTGGTGAGCGCGTCGACGTCGGCGACGGGAGGCTCTTGGCCCAGCACGAAGCCGCAACCGCAGCGCGGCTTCCACGCCAGCTCCAGGTCGAGCCGGCGGGTGCATGGGGGCGGTGCGGCAACCGTGAGCGCCCGCTCGACCTTGACCAGGTCGTCGGGCACCGCGACTGCGCCGACGGAAGCGAGCGCTGCCAGTGCCTGGTACGAGGCGCTCTTCCGTACCGCGTCGACCCGGGCCCGGTCCTCGGAGCGGTGGAACCGGTCGTGGGCGTCGGCGTAGGCCTCGAGGTAGGCGCGCCGCAGCTCGCGCTCGACCGCACCGAGCTCTCCCGCCCGATCGTCGGCGGCCAGGCCCAGGATGTCGCGCGCCAGGGCCAGCGCCTCGTCACGCAACACGGCGAGCCGGGGCTGGTCGGTGGGGATCTCGAAGCCGGGGTCGGTCAGGTAGGCGACGGACTGCTCGACGCCGGGCAGCTCCTCGCGGACGAAGCGGGCCACCGCCGCCAGCCGCCGACCGGATCCGGCGACCTCCTCGGCGTCGCCGATCGACGCCACCAGCCGGCGCAGCCCGGGCACCGGGGCCAGGCCGGGGTCGCAGCCATCGATCACCTGGCCGACCCGTGCCACGTCCTGGGCGACCGGATCGGTCCCGACGCTGCCCAGTACGGGGGTGTCGGCCAGCGCGGTGATGGCGGCGTGCACCTGGGCGACGTCTTCTCGCCGGGCCTCCAGCCAGGCCCGCGCCCGCTCCCAGAGCGCTCGTTGCACCGATGCGTTCCACGGCTCGAACGGGCCGGGACCGACGGCGAAGCCGAGACCGGCCAGCGCCGAGCGGGCCGCGGGCTCGAGCAGCTCGCCGGCGCTCAACCGGTCGGTGGGCGTGATCGCCAGGAACGGCTCGTCGATCCGGCGGCGTCCCCGCCACGCCTCGAGCAACCCGGCCTGCACGCACCCGTTCAACACAATGAGGGCCTCCGGCTCGGTCAGCCCGACCGGCCCGTCGGCGAGCCGGCGGACGACGTCGGCGGTGGGCACGGGTTCGCCGGGCACGAGCCGCAGGGCTTCGGCGACCGCCGCGCTGCGCGCCGGGTCGGGCGCCAGCACGAAGGCGTCACCCCGCCGCCGCATCAGCCCGAGGGGCATGAGGTAGCCGGAGACCAACGAGCGGAGTTGCCGCCGGTCAGCCACACCGGCCGAGATGCGGGACTGCGCGAGCACCTCCAGGACGAGCTGGCGCAGCAGGCGTTCACCCACCAGCTCGCCCCGGGGTGCGATGTCACGGTGGCGGGGGTGGAGCCGGTTGAGCAGCGGGCTGGCCAGCGGGACGAGCTGGCGCTCGAACGGCAGCCCCGCCAGTGACGGCAGGTCAGCATCGCCGCCGCCCGGCACGTAGGCGACCGTTCCGGCGAAGTAGGCCCGGTGCAGCAGCTCCCGGGCCCGGGCGGCGTCGGCGCTGGCGGCGCGCTCGAGGAACTCGACCAGCCCACCCGGCTCGGTCCGGCCTTCGGACCGGGCGCGGTCGAGCACGAGCCGGCGGCTGTGGAGCTCCAAGATGGTCTCCAGCTCGTCAGGCGTGAACGGGGCCGGCACCCACACCGCGAGCCGTTCGCTCGCCGCGGACTTCGCCCGCACTGCGACGTCGGGGTCGTCGGGCTCGGGCTCGGCCACCAGCAGGCAGCCCGACGCGCCGGCCGAGCGCGCCTGGGCCACGAGCGTGGCCGCGTCGTCCCCATCGAGCTCCGGCACCCGGACCAGCCCCACGAGCAGCGAGCGCAGGGTGTTCTGCCACAGGAACTCGCGGCGGGCCACGCCGACGTCCGCCAGCAGCTGCCACGGCAGCGACGGCGACGAACCCAGCTCGAGGAGCGTGCGCACCGCCCGCCGGTCGCCCGGCACCAGCTCGGCCCGGGCCTGCGTGATCCGGGCGCCGGCCACCGCCGCAGCGTCGGCCTCCAGCTCGACGGTGTAGGTCGGCGGCGAGCCGCTCGCCACCACATAGGCGCCGCGGCCGGCCAACGGCGCGAGCACGGCCTGCTCGAGGTAGCCGACATTGGCCGCCGCATCCAGGCTGCTGACCCTGGCCAGCAGCATGTGCGCCAGCTCGGCGGCGGTGCGGGGGCGCTCGACCGGCGACGCGGCCAACAGGCACAGCAGCTTCACCACCCGCAGGGCGAGCTGGCGATCGGCGTCGGTCTCGAACAGTTCGTCGACGGCTCGCTCGAAGTAGGGCACGACCGACTCGGCCAGCCGGCGGGTCTCGACCCGCTCGTGCAGCCGGGCGGCGAAGTGGTCGTACACGCGGTCGGGGGTGAGCAGGTCGAGGCAGCCCCGCTCCTGCCACGGGGGCAGCCCGGCGGCCGGGTCGCCGCGCAGCTGGCGGCAGATGAAGTCGACCACGCCCCGCTTCTGGGAGAAGACGAACCGCAAGCCCTCGAGCACCGTGAGGGTGGCGGGATGCAGGGGGTAGCAACCGACGAGCCGCTCGCGGGAGACGCCCCACCCGCCGAACGCGGCGTCGAGCTCGGTGTGGATCTGCTCGACCCGCCCCTCGGCCCCGGGGCGGAGCCGGACCAGCCGGCCCCGCACCAGGTCCTCGACGTGGCGCATCGTCAGGCTCAGCGTCCGGTAGCGGTCGCGGATGCGGGTCAGCTCCCGCTGGCTGACGTTGGCGACCTCCTCGATGCTCTCCTGGAGGGCGGCGACCACGACGACGGGCCGGCCCCGGGCCCACTCCCCGAGGAACTGGAGGAACCGCAGGTCCTCGGTAAGCGCCGGGCCCTGCTTGGCCCGGAGGAACTCGCTCAGCTCGTCGAGCAGGACGACGAGACCCGACCGCCCCCCGGTGCCCACCGCGGCCGCCAGCAGCGCATCCCACGCCGCGCGCCGGTCGGTGCCCGCCGGCGGGGAGTCCCGATCGAGCGCCCGCCAGGCGCGGCCGAGGACCAGGTCTTCGAGCGGCGCACCGGCCCGGTGCTCGACGAGCGGGACCGCGACCCCGAGCACCCGGTCCATGACGGCCGTCGCCGAGTACCGCAGCCCGGGCGGCCAGGTGCCGAGCGGGGCCGAGTCCGCGGCACCGGCCAGCTCGGCCAGCGCCGCCAGGAGGTGCGACTTGCCCGAGCCGAAGTGGCCGACCAGGAAGTACCCGCCGCCGTCCTCGCGCGCGCCCAGCACCGCCTCCAGCGCCTGGACGACGTCGGCGGTGAGCACCAGCTCCCGGAGCCACCCCGGTCGGCCGTCGAGGCGGACCACCGTCTCGACATCCGCCACCTCGACCAGGTCGGCGATGGTGAGAGCCGCGGCCGCGTCGCCCATCAGTCGCCGGTCAGTCGCGGCCGAGCTTGCGCAGCTCGCCGTAGACGGCGCCGACCCGGCTGCCGGCGATGGGGATCAGCTCCTCGAGCGTGGCCCGCAGCTCGTCCCCGGCCCCGCGGGCTTTCTGGAGGTGGATGTAGGTGCGGAACAGGATCAGGTCCTGCGGGTCGTCCAGGAGGCAGGACCGCATGATCGCGGCGGCCTCGTCGAGCTTCCCGGACCGGCGCAGCGCGAAGCCCTCCTGCTTGCGGGCGAACAGGTCGCCCCCGTGGCGTTGCCGCCGCTCGCGCCACGCCGCGGCGGCCCGTTGGTCGTCGCCGGCGTCGCGGCGGACTCGGGCGAGCACACCCAGCAGGTGGCGGTTCTCCTGGCCGCCACTGCGGACCAGCACCTCGACCTCGCGCTCGCGCGCCTCCGGCGGCAGCCGCAGCAACCGGGCCTCGATCAGCTTGGCGTAGGCGAACTCGTCGTCAGGCGCGCCGCGGTGCGCCCGTTCGAGGTGGCCGACGGCGTCGTCGAGGCGGTCCTCCCGGAGGGCTATCTCGCCCAGCACCAGCCACGCCCCGCTCGCGCCCTCGTCCCGCTCGACGGCCCGGGCGGCCGCACCGCGGGCACTGTCGAGGTCGCCGAGCCGCAGGTGGCAGCGGGCCAGCTGGACCGCCGCCCACGACCCCCGATCGCCGAGCGCGTCGGCCTCCTGGTAGCACCGGGCCGCGTCGCGCCAGCGCTGCTCGCGGTAGCGGAGGTCACCGCGGACACGGGCCGTGAAGGCGGTCGTGCCGGCGGTCGCCTCGGCCCGGTCGAGCGCGTCCGCCGCCTCCGCCAGCTTGCGCCGGCGGAGCTGCACCTCGGCCAGCTGCGCCAGGGCCACGGCGTGGGCGGGGAACCGCGCCAGGACCCCTTCCAGGGCGATGACCGCCTCGTCGAGCCGGCCGGCGCGCTTGGCTTCGAGGGCACGGTCGAGCTCCGTCGTCGTCGACACCGCGCGCAGTCTTGTCGCGCTGGCCGATGCCGGACGAACGCGACGGGGGTCCGCGCCGCGATGGGCGACGATCGCTAGCGTCGGCTCGGTCTGGTCGCCGGTGCCGGGAGGGTGCGGGATGCTGGTGTTGCATGGGTTCTGGTCGCCGGACGACGGCCTGTGCCTGTGGGGCGAGGATTCGGAGCGCAGGGTCAAGAGCCCCAGCCAGGCGTTGCGTGCGGCGCGGCCCCATCCCTTCGCGGCGCCTGCCGGCATCCTGGCGGCGGCACACGCGGGCAAGCCCGGTGACGCCACCCTGCTGCTGCCGTCGCTCCGCAGCGCGCCCCTGGACTCCCCCGAGGTGATCAGGGTCAGCCCTCGCCCGACGGCCCGGTCGGCGCCTGCGCTGCTGCCGTGGAGCGT
This sequence comes from Candidatus Methylomirabilota bacterium, assembly GCA_046728035.1. Classification (GTDB taxonomy): domain Bacteria; phylum Methylomirabilota; class Methylomirabilia; order Rokubacteriales; family CSP1-6; genus DASRWT01. The sequence goes on from JBKPDT010000240.1 coordinate 35,740, forward strand.
TCCCGTCGTCACGTTCGACGCGGTTTCGGCGCTGGCCGTGCTGTCGGAGCGGGTCGAGGGGATCCGCGGCGGCGCCTCCCTCGACTACCTGGCCGAGCTGGCGCTGTTCGCGCGCGAGCTCGTCGCCCGGGGCCGGGTGCGTCCTGCGATCGAGCGGGACGGCGCCGGTGCCATCGCCCGGTGGCGTCCGGTCGTCCAGGGACGCGATGTCGTCGTCCTGCATGGGCTGGTGACCGCGATGCCGCCGGTGTGCCGGGCGGTGCCGGGCCGGGACGACGCCCACGCGCTCGCCACCACCGCGCTGGGCGCCCTGGTCGACGCGGCTGTGCGCGAGAGGCTCCCGGCCGACCTCGACCTCACGCCGCCACGGCGGGGTCGCCGCCCGAAGCGGTTGCCCGCGGCCGAGGCGTGGCTGGCAGCGCTGTCGGGCCCGGACGACAGGTTCGACGCCGATGCTGCCGACGTCGATGCGCTGGCTCTGGCCCTACGGCCCTGGGACGGCGTGGGTGCCGGCCCGACGGGCCCGGCGCGGGCGGCCTTCCGGCTGACCGAGATCGCCGCCGAAGCGGACGAGCCGGGCGACTCACCAGAAACGTGGTGGCGGCTGGAGTTCCTGCTGCAGTCCACCGAGGACCCCAGCCTGCTGGTGCCGCCAGCGCAGGCCTGGGCCGACGACGGCAGCCTGGGACGATGGCTGCCCCGGCCGCAGGAGTTGCTGCTGGCCGAGCTGGGCCGTGCCAGCCGTGTCTACCCGGAGCTGGCCGCCGGCTTGCGGCAGGCTCGCCCGGGCGCGCTCGAGCTGGACGTCGACGGCGCCTACCAGTTCTTGTCCTCGGCGGCTCCGGCGCTGGATGACGCCGGGTTCGGGGTCCTGCTGCCGTCGTGGTGGGACCAGCGCCGCCAGCTCGGCCTCCAGCTCTCGGGGCACACCCCGGTCGACGGCGTGGTGACCAAGCAATCCAAGTTCGGCAGGGACCAGCTCGTGGAGTTCCAGTGGCGCCTCGCGGTCGGCGACGACACTCTCACCGACCAGGAGATCGCCGCGCTCGCGGAGACCAAGGCCCCGCTCATCCGGCTGCGCGGCCAGTGGGTAGCGGTGGACCCCGACCAGCTCGAGCGGGGCTTGGCGTTCCTGGAGCGCAGCCCGACCGGCGAGAAGACCGCGGCCGAGATCCTCGCCCTGGCGGCCAGCCACCCCGACGATCTGGACACGCCGCTGCCGGTGACCGATGTGCGGGCCGATGGCTGGCTGGGCGACCTGCTGGACGGCACCGTCGCCCGCTCCCTGCGGCCCGTGTCGACCCCCGCCGGGTTCCGGGCCGAGCTCCGGCCCTACCAGCAGCGAGGCCTGTCCTGGCTGGCGTTCTTGTCCGAGCTCGGGCTCGGGGCGTGCCTTGCCGACGACATGGGGCTCGGCAAGACCGTCCAGCTGCTGGCGCTGGAGTGCGTGCATCGGGCGGAGCGCCCGGACATCGCCCCGACCCTGTTGTTGTGCCCGATGTCGGTGGTCGGCAACTGGCAGCGGGAGGCCGCGAGGTTCGCCCCGGGCCTGCGCCTCTATGCGCACCACGGACCGCAACGCCGCCACGGCGAGGCGCTGCGGGGACGGCTCGCCGAGACCGACCTGGTCGTCACCACCTACGCCACGGCGAACCGCGACGCCGACGAGCTCGCCGGCCACGAGTGGCAGCGGGTGGTCCTGGACGAGGCGCAGGCCATCAAGAACAGCCTGTCCCAATCCGCCAAGGCGGCCCGCCGCCTACCGGCCGGGCATCGGGTGGCGCTGACCGGCACCCCGGTGGAGAACCGGCTGGCCGAGCTCTGGTCGATCATGGACTTCCTCAACCCCGGCATGCTCGGGTCGTCGGAGCTGTTCCGCACCCGCTACGCGATCCCGGTGGAGCGCCACGGCGTCACCGAGCCGGCCCATCGGTTGCGCACCGTCACCCGCCCCTACGTGCTGCGCCGGCTCAAGACCGACCCGGCCATCATCGATGACCTGCCGGACAAGATCGAGATGAAGCAGTACTGCCAGCTCACCACCGAGCAGGCGTCCCTGTACCAGTCGGTGGTGGACGACATGATGGAGCGGATCGAGCACTCCGACGGCATCGAACGCCGGGGCAACGTGCTCGCGGCGATGGCCAAGCTCAAGCAGGTGTGCAACCACCCGGCGTTGCTGATGCACGACCGCTCGGCGATCGGCAAGCGGTCGGGAAAGGTGATCCGGCTGGAGGAGATCCTCGAGGAGATCCTCGCCGAGGGCGACAAAGTGCTGTGCTTCAGCCAGTTCACCGAGCTTGCCGAGATGCTGCTCCCGCACCTGGCGGCGCGTTTCGGGACCGACATCGCCTACCTGCACGGCGGCACACCCAAGGCCCGCCGGGACGAGCTGGTCGCCCGGTTCCAGTCGGACGACGGGCCGCCCATCTTCCTGCTGTCGCTCAAGGCCGGCGGTACCGGGTTGAACCTGACCGCCGCCAACCACGTGATCCACATCGACCGGTGGTGGAACCCGGCCGTGGAGAACCAGGCCACCGACCGCGCCTTCCGGATCGGTCAGACACGCAACGTCCAGGTGCGCAAGTTCATCTGTACCGGGACACTCGAGGAACGCATCGACGAGATGCTCGAGGAGAAGGCGGCGTTGGCCGACCTGGTGATCCGGGACGGCGAGGGCTGGCTGACCGAGCTGTCGACCGGCGACCTGCGCCGGGTCTTCGCCCTGTCGGAGGGGGCCGTCGGTGAGTGACAGGTGGTATGCGCCGTCCCCGCCGTCGCGCCCGCGGCCGGTCGAGGGTGGGCTCAAGGTCCGCAGCGCCAGCGGCGCGATCGGCCAGACCTGGTGGTCCGAACGGTTCGTCGAGGTCCTGGAGGACATCGGCATAGGCAACCGGCTGCAGCGCGGCCGCAGCTACGCCCGCAAGGGCCAGGTCATCTCGCTCGACGTGGACGCCGGCACCGTCACCGCCCACGTCCAGGGCAGCCGGGCGCGGCCCTACCGCGTGCGCGTCGGCCTCACCGCCTTCGGCAAACTCGAGTGGGCCCGGGTGGAACGCGCGCTGGTGGACGACGCTTGGTACGTGGCCACGCTGCTCACCGGTGAGATGCCCGAGGACATCGAAGCGGTCTTCGCCGGTCAGGGGCTCTCGCTGTTTCCGGTGTCGGCGGGGGAGCTGTCCATGGACTGCTCCTGCCCCGACCGGGAGGTGCCCTGCAAGCACATCGCCGCCGCGTTCTACCTGTTGGCCGAGGCGTTCGACGACGACCCGTTCACCATCCTCGCCTGGCGAGGCCGGGAGCGGGAAGACCTGCTGGCCAACCTGCAGGCCGCCCGCGCCGACGGCCTGCCCGCCGCCGACCAGGCCGAGTGCGCCGGCTCGCCGCTCACGGCCTGCCTGGACACCTACTTCGCGCGGCAGGCCGAGATCCCCGCCACGAACCCACCCACCAGTTCGAGGACGGCGCTGCTGGACCAGCTGCCACCGATCGAAGTCACCGTCCGCGGACGCTCGTTGCCCGACCTCCTACGGCCCGCCTACCTGGTGCTCGGGGAGGGCGCGCCGCCCGGCACGCCACCCGCCTGAGGCTCGTCCGGTGCGTCCACGTCCACGGTTCAGCGGGTCGTCGCGCTCCCGGTGCCACGGTGACCCTTCGGAATTACGGAACCTGCTGGCGATTCACGGGCACGGCCATCTTCCACACCGGACCGCGGGGCATGTTCCCATTGGTGTCAGCAGCGTGAGATCGGCGTGGGCGCCGATCGCGACTGGGCCCCGCTCGGGCTCATCGAAGGCTTGGTCGGCGGTCCCCGCCGTGAGGCGTGCACGGCATCGAGGATCGGGACCCGTTCGCCTCGGAGAGCTACGCAGGCAAGGGCCCGAGACGACGGATAACGTCGGCCATCGCCGGCTGTGCAAACGAATCAGTTGATAGTGGTCCTGTGGGGGATTGAATCAGTCGAGCGGCGCGGACGCGCCGGGCAGGGAGCAAGGACGATGACCCAGCAGAGCCTGTCGGCGATGGCGGAGCGTCACCTGTGGGGTCATTTCACCACGATGAAGCCCGGCATCGACGAGACGCGGGTCATCGAGCGGGGCGACGGCTGCTACGTCTGGGATCACAAGGGCAACCGATACCTCGACGGCCTGGCCGGGCTCTTCGTGAGCCAGGTCGGCCATGGTCGTACCGAGCTCGCCAAGGCCGCGAGCGCGCAGGCGGAGAAGCTCGGCTACTTCCCGATCTGGACCTACGCCCACCCCACCGCGATCCAACTGGCGGCCCGCCTGGCCGAGCTCGCCCCCGGCGATCTGAACCGGGTGTTCTTCACGACCGGCGGCTCCGAGGCCGTCGAGTCCGCGTGGAAGCTCGCCCGGCAGTACTTCCGTCTCACCGGCGAACCCGGGCGCCACAAGGTCATCAGCCGATACCTCTCCTACCACGGCACGTCGATGGGCGCCCTCTCCATCACCGGCCTGGCCGAGCTCCGGATGCCCTTCGAGCCGCTCGTGCCGGGTGCGCGCAAGGTGGCCAACACGAACCGCTACCGGTGCAGTTTGTGCGCGCATGCCTCCGCTTGCACGCTCGCGTGTGCCGCCGACATCGAGGCCATGATCGTGCGGGAAGGGCCAGAGTCCGTGGCTGCCGTGTTCGTCGAGCCGGTCCAGAACGCCGGCGGGTGCTTCGTGCCGCCGGAGGGCTATTTCGCGAAGCTCCGCGAGATCTGTGATCGCTACGGCGTGCTGCTCGTGTCCGACGAGGTGATCTGCGCATACGGCCGACTCGGTCACTGGTTCGGCGCCCAGCGCTACGGCTATCGGCCGGACATCATCACCACCGCGAAGGGCCTTACCTCCGGCTACTCCCCCCTCGGCGCCATGCTCGTGAGCGACCGCCTGGCCCAGCCCTTCGTGGGCACCGGGAAGTCTTTCCTGCACGGATTCACCTTCGCCGGCCACCCCGTGAGCTGTGCCGTGGCCCTGGCCAACCTCGACGTGTTCGAGTCCGAGGACCTGCTCCAGCACGTCCGGACGAACGAGCACCTGTTCCGCAAGGCGCTCGACGACCTCTCCGACCTGCCGATCGTTGGCGAAGTGCGCGGCGCCGGCTACTTCTACGGGATCGAGCTGGTGAAGGACCGCGACTCCCAAGCGACCTTCACCAGCGATGAGAGCGACCACCTGCTGCGCGGGTTCCTTTCCAACCGGCTCCTCGAGCTCGGCCTGATCTGCCGCGCCGACGACCGAGGTGAGCCGGTCGTGCAGCTCTCACCGCCGCTCATCGCCGGGCCGGAGCAGTTCGAGGAGATCAACCGCGTCCTCCGCCAGGCCCTCACCGAGGCCATGGCCGAGATGCGCCTCGGGTAGCGGTCGATGTCGTGAGCGGCAACGGTCTGGAGGACACCGAGGTGCTCTGCAACGACAGCACACACCTGCTCGAGCTGGTGAACGGCGGGATCCGGGAGATCCGGGGCGTGCGCACCGTGGAGGTTTCGACCTACCTGCGGCTCCTCAAGCAGACCTACTCCTGGGGCACCGGGTGATCGGCCACCTCAGCGCCTGTGAGCACGCATCGCAGAACGCCCGGAGGTAGCGTCGCTGGGCGAGGTAGCTCTCGTCCCGGGAGGTCGACGTGATGCGAACCCGCCCGATCCGCCGGACGTTGGCCGCGTTGTTCGTCGGGGCCACCGCCGTCGCCAGCGGCGCGGCCTCGCCGGGCGAGGCGCCGGCGGCGCCACTGTCGTCGTTTGGGGGCCGCCCGCTCGAGGTCCGTATCGCCACCTTCAACGCGTCGTTGAACCGCACCGCCACGGGTGAGCTGATCGAGCACCTGTCGTCCCCGGGCAACGCGCAAGCGGCGACCGTGGCCGAGATCATCCAGCGGGTGCGACCCGATGTGCTGTTGATCAACGAGTTCGACTTCGACGCGGACGGCACCGCTGCCGAGCTGTTCCAGCAGAACTACCTGTCGGTGCCGCACAACGGCGCGGCGCCGATCGAGTACCCGTACCACTTCGTCGCCCCCTCCAACACCGGGATCCCGTCGGGCTTCGACCTCAACAACGACGGCTCGATCGGCGGGCCGGACGATGCACTCGGCTTCGGGTTCTTCCCCGGCCAGTTCGGCATGGCCGTGTACTCGATGCACCCGATCGTGCTCGATGACGTCCGCACCTTCCAGACGTTCCTGTGGGCCGACATGCCCGGCGCCCTGTTGCCCGACGATCCGGCGACCGCCGAACCGGGCGACTGGTTCTCGGCCGCCGAGCTGGGCGCGGTGCGCCTCTCGTCGAAGTCGCACTGGGATCTGCCGATCGACATCGACGGTCGCGTCGTGCACTTTCTCGTCAGCCACCCCACGCCCCCGGTGTTCGACGGGCCCGAGGACCGCAACGGCCGCCGCAACCACGACGAGATCCGCTTCTGGGCCGACTACGTACGGCCGGGTCGAGCGTCCGCCTACATCTACGACGACGCCGGGCAGTCGGGCGGGCTGGCGCCCGGGGCCCGGTTCGTCATCGCCGGCGACCAGAACGCCGACCCGATCGACGGCGACAGCGTGCCCGGTGCCGCCCAGCTGCTGCTCGAACACCCCCGGGTGAACACGTCGGTGACGCCGTCGAGCGACGGGGCGGTGGATGCCGCGGCGCGCCAGGGCGGCGCCAACCTGGCCCATCGCGGCGACCCCGCCTTCGACACGGCGGACTTCGCCGACTCCGCTCCGGGGAACCTGCGGGTCGACTACGTGTTGCCGTCGAGGCCGCTGCGGATCGTCGACGCCGGGGTCTTCTGGCCCACAGCCGACGACCCGCTGTTCCGCCTGGTCGGTGACTTCCCCTTCCCGAGCTCCGACCACCGGCTCACCTGGATCGACGTCACCGTTCCCGGCGGACCGCGTCGGTAGCCGTCAGAGGGCGCTCGCGGGCACCACCAAGATGCTGGTCGCTCGCCCGTCAGCTCGACACTTGACGTCAGCTCTCACGGCGCCTGGGCGAGTGCGTCGGCCACTGCGGATGCGCCCCGCCCACCTCAGGGCCTCGAGGGCGCGACCGATCGGCTCGTCGCCGAGCAACAGGTCCCGGCCGTCGGATCGCACGGCGTCGGCCACGACCCGGGAAGTGCAGCCCGCCGTCGGTGCCCTCGGTCACGGCACCTCCACATCAATCTCGAATCGGCGATCGGAGCGTTCAGTCGCGCGTGGTCAACAAGAGAGCGACGATGTCGACGGAGGAGCGCACATCCGGCTCCTGGCCGGCCAGCAGATCCGCGTGCACCGTGGCCTCGGCGATGCGAACCATGGCCGACGCGAGGGCGCCGACGTCGTTGGACAGGTGGAGGGCCCCGCGCTCGACCTCGCGGCGCAACAGTTCCTCGAGCAGGGTGGTCAGCGTGCGCTTCACCGGGCCGGGCCGCGTCGAGACCCGCAGGAACTGCCCGGGGTCACGCAGCAGGGCCGTCCGCAACGAAGCGCTCGTAGCGAGCAGGGTCAGGAAGTTCGCATACACCTCGAGGACGCGGGATCGACCGCTCTGGCGCACACCATGTTCGGCGGCCTGGAACGTCTCGTATGCGAGCCTCGACAGGACCTCGGCCAGCAGCTGGTCGTGGTTGCCCGCCCAGCGGTAGACGGTGGTGCGGCTGATACCGAGCTCGGAGCCCATCGCCTGCATATCGAGACGTTGCCCCTTGAGGAAGCGCCGGCGGGCGACGGCCAGTAGGTCGACCCGGGTGGGGGTGTCGCCGTCGGAACGCGAACCATCAGCCGACGCGCGACCAGGCGTTGTCATCCGGACCCGATCCGGCCCTGGCTCATGACCAGCAATGGCTGGAGACGGGCGTAACACTTGTCTGACGTGTTACATCGAGGCCCCGATACGGGCCCGTCCCGTATCGGAGCGGGCCGACACGGTACTGCAACATTCCTGCCACCCTACCTCCCGCCCGTGGTGATGTGACCCTGGACACATGGAACAATAGTTCGCTACTGTCACACTCGGGCGATCGGTTCGCCGCGCACGGCACCCGCCGGGAACGGATGGGATGCCCGTGAGGGGTTCGACAGGTGAGGGGGCCCGTGATCGAACAGCAGTCCGTGCCGGCGGTCGACGCGAACGCCGTCGCCACCGGGGCCGAGCTCACCGTCAACAATCTCGAGGTCGTCTACAACGACGTCATGCTCGTGGTGCGAGGCGTCAGCGTCACGGTGCCCCCGGGAGCGGTCGTCGCGCTGCTGGGCGCCAACGGTGCGGGCAAGACAACGCTGCTGCGCGCGATCACCGGCCTCCTGCCCGTGCACCGGGGCAAGATCACGAAGGGCAGGGTCACGCTCGACGGGCGGGACATCACGACTAACGACCCGGCCAGCCGGGTGAGGGCCGGGCTGGCCCAGGTCATGGAGGGCCGGCGGATCTTCGGTGAGCTGACGGTGGACGAGAACCTGCGGACCGGTGCGTACACGAGCCGGGCGACGATGGCCCAGCACTACGAGCGGGTCATGGACCAGTTCCCCCTGCTCCAGCGCCGGCGGCGCCAGACCGCCGGGTACCTGTCGGGGGGCGAGCAGCAGATGCTGGCGATCGGCCGGGCGCTCATGTCGTCCCCCAGCGTGCTGATGCTCGACGAGCCGTCGTTGGGTCTGGCCCCGAAGGTCGTCGAGCAGATCCGCGACATCATTGTCGACATCAACTCCCAGGGCACCAGCGTCATGCTGGTCGAGCAGAACGCCACCATGGCGCTGTCGATCGCCGACCACGGCTACGTTCTCGAGCACGGCCGCGTGGTCAGGGACGGCCCCGGCGCCGAGCTGGTCGCGGACAAGGACATCCGCGAGTTCTACCTCGGCATCGGCGAGGCGGCGGAGCGCCGGTCGTTCCGTGAGGTGAAGACCTACCGCCGCAAGAAGAGCTGGGGGGCATGACCGCCATGCGACGCCCCTCGCGGCACGCAGCCACCCGCAGGGGCACCTGACCGATGGCCGATACCACCGTGACCACCTCCGAGACGGCCGAGGCGCCTGCCGCCCTCCCGTCCCGCCCGCCCTTACTTCTGCAGGTCGCCGACCTGACGCTCCGGTTCGGCGGCGTAACGGCGCTTGCCGATGTGAGCTTCCACGTCCTTCCGGACGAGCTGTTCGCCATCATCGGGCCGAACGGCGCGGGCAAGACGTCGATCTTCAACTGCCTCTCGGCCGTCTACCGTCCGCAGATCGGGTCGATCCTCCTCGACGGCCACGAACTCGTGGGCACGCGGCCGGCGCGGACCGCCGAGCTGGGCATCGGCCGCACGTTCCAGAACCTCGGCCTGTTCACCCATCTCACGCTGGTCGACAACCTGCTGCTCGGCCGGCACCACCAGATGCGCACCGGCTTCCTGGCGGGTGCCCTCTGGTTCGGCCCCGCCCGGCGGGAGGAGATCGACCACCGCGCCAAGGTCGAGGAGGTCGTCGACCTCCTCGAGCTCAGCCCCTATCGGCGAGAGCCCGTCGGCCTGCTCCCGTTCGGCATCCAGAAGCGGATCGAGCTGGCCCGGGCTCTGGCGATGGCGCCCAAGCTGCTGCTCCTCGACGAGCCGGTCGCCGGGATGAACATCGAGGAGACCGAGGACATGGCCCGGTACATCCTCGAGGTCCGCCAGGAGCTCCGGACGCCGATGATCCTCGTCGAGCACGACATGCACCTGGTGATGGACATCGCGGACCGGGTGATGGCGCTCGACTTCGGCGTCGCGATCGCCACGGGCTCGCCGGATGACGTCCGGAGCGATCCGCGGGTCATCGAGGCCTACCTGGGAGGTTCCGGATGACGACCACCATGCCCGGCGCGGCCGTCCGCGGAGCCGCCGACCTGCTCGGGACCACGCTGCCGGCGATCCTGCTCCGCCGCGCCGAGGAGACGCCCCGGCGTGTCGCCATGCGCAAGAAGCACCTCGGGGTGTGGAAGCAGTACAC
>JBKPDT010000241.1:0-3534 GCA_046728035.1 Candidatus Methylomirabilota bacterium
TCCTGCCAGACCATCCTCGCCAACGAGCAGGTCGAGGCGGGCCGCTGCTGGCGTTGCGACTCCGAGGTGACGACCAAGGAGATCGAGGGCTGGTTCTTCAAGATCACCGCGTATGCGGAGGAACTGCTGGACTGGTGCGACCGGCTGCCCGGCTGGCCCGAACGCGTGCTCACCATGCAGCGCAACTGGATCGGCAAGAGCGAGGGCGCCGAGTTCGACCTGCCGATGGTGGGCCGGCCCGGGCTGGCCATCCGCATCTTCACCACGCGACCCGACACCGCCTTCGGCATGACCTACGCGGTGCTCGCGCCCGAGCATCCGCTCGTGGATGAGCTGCTGGGAGACCCCGCGGAGCGGCGACGCGTCGACGCGTTCCGAAAAGACGTGGCCCGCGAGTCCGAGATCGAGCGGCTCGCCGTCGACCGGCCCAAGCGGGGCTTGCGGCTCTCCGCGCGGGCCATCAATCCGTTCAACGGGCAGGAGATCCCGCTCTTCCTCGCCGATTACGTGCTCATGGGCTATGGGACGGGCGCGATCATGGCGGTGCCGGGCGAAGACGAGCGCGACTGGGACTTCGCCAAGCAGCACGGGCTGCCCATCATCCCCACCGTGAAGCGCCCGGAGGGCTGGGAAGAGACGCAGGCGTACACCGGCGACGGCGTGAAGATCAACTCCGGCTTCCTCGACGGGCTGCCGGTCGCCGAGGCGAAGCGCAAGGCCATCGACTGGCTGGCGGCCAAGGGCCTGGGGGAGTCGAAGGTGAACTACCGCCTCCGCGACTGGGGGATCAGCCGCCAGCGCTACTGGGGCGCGCCCATCCCCATCCTGTACTGCGCGAAGTGCGGCATGGTCCCGGAGCGCGAGGACCGGCTGCCCGTCGTCCTTCCCGAGAACGTGCAGATCAGTGGCAAGGGCGGCTCGCCGCTCGCCGAGGTGACCCACTTCGTCAATGCTCGGTGCCCCAGGTGCGACGGGCCCGCCAAGCGCGAGACCGACACCATGGACACCTTCGTGGAATCGTCCTGGTACTTCTTCCGCTACTGCTCACCCCACTACGAGGGCGGAATGTTCGAGCCGAACGCCGCCGCGTACTGGATGCCGGTGGACCAGTACATCGGCGGGATCGAGCACGCCGTGCTCCATCTCCTCTACGCGCGCTTCTATACCAAGGTGCTCCGCGACCTCGGGCTCACCCGCGTGGACGAGCCCTTTCGGGCCCTGCTGTCCCAGGGCATGGTCATCAAGGACGGGGCCAAGATGTCCAAGTCCAAGGGCAACGTGGTGGATCCCGACGAGCTGATCCGTCGCTACGGCGCCGACACCGCGCGGCTGTTCTCGCTCTTCGCGGCGCCCCCCGAGAAGGATCTGGACTGGAACGATCGCGGCGTCGAGGGCGCCTCGCGCTTCCTCAACCGCGTGTGGCGCTTTATCCGCGGCCACCTCTCCGAGCTTGGCGCGCCGCCACCGGCGGGGGGGGAGACGTACTCCGACGCGGGGCGGGCATTCCGCCGCGTCATCCACGAGACCATCGCGCGCGTCACCGAGGACATCGAGAAGGACTTCCATTTCAACACCGCCATCAGCGCCGTCATGGAGCTGGTCAACGCGCTGCACGACTTCGATCGCGATTCCATGGACGCCATGGGGCGATCGGAGCGGCAGCGCCTGCTCCGCGAGGCGATCGAGACTGTCCTCCTGCTCCTCGGCCCCGTCACCCCGCATCTCGCCGAGGAGCTCTGGAGCGCGCTGGGACACCGCGAGAGCCTGTTCCGCCAGCGCTGGCCTACCGCCGACCCCGCGGCACTCGAGAGGGAAGAGGTCGTCATCATCGTTCAGGTGGACGGGCGGGTGCGCAGCCGCCTCACCGTGGACGTGGCCGCCGCCGAGGGCGAGATCCAGGACAAGGCGCTCGCCGACGAGAAGGTGCGGCCGTGGCTGGACGGCCGCCAGGTGGCCAAGGTCGTGGTCGTCCCCGGACGCCTCGTCAACGTGGTGACCCGCACGTGATTGGAGAGCCGCAGCCGCTGCTTGGCGAGCCGCAGCCGAAGGCGAGGCGAGCGGATACATGATCAGGAGCTACCGAGGCGTCATGATCCGCACGCTGGTCATGGTGCTCGCGACGGCCATCCTGAGCGGCTGCGGGTACACCACCAAAGGCAACCTTCCCAGCCACATCAAGTCGGTTGCCGTCCCGATCTTCAAGAACAAGACGCAGCAGCCCGCAGTGGAGAGCACCATCACGGCTGCCGTGGTCAATGCCTTCACGACCAGCGGCAAGCTCAAGGTGGTCAACATCGCCGAGGCGGACTCCATCCTCGAGGGCGAGGTGGTCGCCTACAACGTCCTGACCGTGTCCGTGGACCGGCGCATCAACGTCCGCCAGTACCGACTGGTCGTCACCCTCAACCTGCAGTTCCGCGACGTCCGGCAGGGGGGCATGCTCTTCCGCCAGGAAGGGCTCCAGGAGCAGGCGGACTTCACGGTGCCGCTCCAGGTGTCGGAGACCATCAGCCGCGAGGAGGGTGCGGTGCGCCTCGCCTCGATCGATATCGGACGCAGGATCGTGAACCTGGTGGTGGACCGCTTCTAGTGGGCGAGGTCTAGTGGACTACGCGGGGCTCCTCCGCGCGGCGGCGGCGGGCCGCACGCCGCCCGTGGTCCTCGTCCACGGTGCCGAGCCCGTCCTCCTCGAGGACGTGGTGGCCGCGGTGTCGCGCGCGCTGTTCTCCGACCCAGGCGAGGCCGCCCTCTCGCGAGAGGTGCTCGACGCGAGGGAGGCGGGGGCCGAGAGCATCGTCCGCTCCGCGCTCACCCTGCCGTTCCTGGGCGGCCGCCGCCTCGTGATCGCGCGGGGCGTGGACGCTCTTTCCGCGAAGGCGGGTGAGGCGCTCGCCGCCTACGCCGGCGCGCCCAATCCCAGCACCGTGCTCCTGCTCCTCGTCGGCGTCGATCTGGCCGCCGGGCACTGGCTGATCCGCGCGGTGCCGCCCGGCGCGGTGGTGGCCCTGCCGCGGCCGACAGGCCGCGCCCTCGTGAGCTGGTTGCGGACGCGGGCCGTCGCCGAAGGGTACGATCTCGGGGAGGACGCCGCCGCGCTCCTCGTCGAGCTCATCGGCGACGACCTCACCGCGCTCGCGGGTGAGGTCGCGAAGGCCGCGCTCGCGGGGGGGCCCGACAACCGCCGGGTGACCGCGAGCGAGGTCCGGGCGGTGGTGGGCGCGCACCGGCTGCGGCACATCTTCGACCTCACGCGCGCGGTGGCGGAGCGCGACCTCGGTGGCGCGCAGGGCGTGCTGGGCGCGCTGCTCGGCGCCGGCGAGGAACCGCTGGCCGTCCTCGGCATGCTGGCGCGCGAGGCGCGCTCGGTATGGCAGGCTCGCGAGTGGCTCGGCGAGGGTCGGCGGGAGGATGAGGTCGCGCGGCTCTTGCGGCGCCCGCCTTCCGCGGCGGCGACCGTCGTGGCCCTTGCGCGGTCGCTGCCGGACGGCGCGGCGGCGTGGCGGCTCGCGCGCTGCTGGGAGGTCGAGCGGCGCC
>JBKPDT010000242.1:0-3571 GCA_046728035.1 Candidatus Methylomirabilota bacterium
CGCGGTGGACGTGGCCGCCCGGCTCGTCACCGGCTTCGTCGAGCGCGACGTGAATGGCCTCGTGGGTGGAGACGCCGAGAAGGAAGGCGCCCTCCTCCTGGTGCCCCTCGGGCCTGAGGGCGCCGGCGCCCCGGTGGCCCCCGTGATCGCGCCGCTCGAGCACACGGTGGTGCCGCTCTCCTCACGCGAGGTGGACTACCCGAAGCTCCGCGATGCCTACGCGAACTCATCCCTCGACTCCGAGGCCGAAGTCCTGGACTGGCGCGAGCGCGGACTGTCCACCGCTCCGCCGCCGCAAACGGATGCCCGCGATGGGGGGAGAGCGGGGGCCATTTCTGGGCCCCCTCTGATGGTAAATGGCCCAGTTCCCTTACCTGCGCCCCGGGCCACCTGCGGACAAAGCCTTGGCCAGACGATCATGAAGCGCGGCTCGACGCGGCAGTTCTCCGGGGAGCCGATCAGCGCCCTCGATCTGTCCAGCGCGCTCTTTCATGCGACCCGCGGCTGGGTGGCCGATGTCCCGGCCGGGCTCGTGGATCTCTTCGTCAACGTCCACGCGGTGGAGGGGCTCACGCCCGGGGCCTACCGCTATCACCGCGAGCCTCATGCCCTCGCGCTCCTGCGCGCGGGCGACTTCCGCGAGCAGTCCGCCTTCCTCACGCTGGAGCAGGCGCTGGGGGGCGTTTCCAGCGCGACCGTCTTCTTCCTCGCCGATCTGGGCGTCCTGCTGGAGCGCTGGGGCAATCGCGGTTACCGGCTCGCCAATCTCGAGGCCGGCTACATCGGCGGCCTGCTCTATCTCGCCGCCTACGCGCAGGGCTTCGGCGCCACCGGGCTCACCTTCTACGACCAGGCGGTGGTGGACTTCTTCTCGCCGGAGGCGGCCGGGCTCGATGCGATCTTCGTGACCGCGCTCGGCCGCTCCGTGAAGACCCAGCCGAGCAGGCTGGTCCACCCGCCGGCTCCCCCACGTCGCTAGCGGCGATTGTGAGACCGGCGATTGTGCTACCGTGGATGAAGCGATGACCAGGTCGGCGACAAGGAGCGTTCGATGAAGAAGTACCAGCTGATGGCGCCGGGCCCCACGCCGGTGCCCCCCAATGTGCTACTCGCCATGGCGCAGCCCATGCTCCACCACCGCACGCCCGAGTACGAGGCCCTCTTCACCGAGGTGCGCGCCGGGCTCAAGCGCCTGTTCCAGACCGCCCAGGAGGTCATTCCCTTCGCCTCGTCCGGCACAGGCGCGATGGAGGCGGCCCTGGCGAACACGCTCTCCGCGGGCGACACCGCGGTGGTGCTCCGCGCGGGCAAGTTCGGCGAGCGCTGGGAGGAAATCGCCCAGGCCTTCGGCGTCACCGTGGTGCCCGTGCCCGCACCCTTCGGCGAGACGGTCTCCCCCGAGGAGATCGCCCTGACGCTCCGCCGGCATCCCGGGACCAAGGCCGTGCTCATGCAGCACAGCGAGTCGTCCACCGGCGTCCTCCACGACGTGCGCGGTATCGCGGCGGTGACGCGGGGGACGGACGTCATCTGCGTGGTGGACGCGGTGTCGAGCCTCGGCATCGCCGACCTCCCGATGGACGCCTGGGGTGCGGACGTCGTGATCTCGGGCTCGCAGAAGGGCCTGATGCTGCCGCCGGGCTTGTCCTTCTGCGCGCTCTCGGAGAAGGCCTGGGGCCACGTGAAGCAGTCCCGGCTACCGAAGTACTACTTCGACATCACCGCCGAGGCCAAGGCCGTGCTCCGGGGCGAGGCGCACTTCACCCCGGCCGTCTCCATCATGCTCGGGCTCCGCGAGGTGCTGCGCATGCTCGACGCGGAAGGCCTGCCCGATGTCTTCAAGCGCCACGACCGCTTGGCCCGCGCCACGCGGGAGGGCGTCGAGGCGCTGGGCCTCGAGCTCTTCGCCAAGGCGAGCCCGAGCCCGGCCCTCACCGCGGTGCGGGCGCCCGCGGACCTCGACAGCGAGAAGATCGTCGCCACCTACTCGACCTCGCACAACATCACCATCGCGGGCGGGCAGGGGGAGATGAAGGGCAAGGTGTTCCGGCTCGGCCACATGGGCTACGTGGCCGAGTTCGACGTGATCATCGCGCTCGCGGCGCTCGAGCAGGTGCTGCAGACGCTGGGGCATCCGGTGGACTGGGGCGCCTCCGTGCGGGCCGCCCAGAAGATCTTCGCCGAGCGCGGCTGAGACACTCTACCCCCGCCAGTCCGAGAGCCTAGGCAAAATGCGCCCCTTCCCCTAAGATAGGGCGTTGGCCATGGGACTCCGACTCTTCCTCATACGGCATGCGCAGACGGTCTGGAACCGCGACCGCCGGTACCAGGGGTGGCAGGACTCCCCCCTCTCCGAGATCGGCCGCACCCAGGCCGAGGCGGTGGGTCGCGCGCTCAGCAAGGAGCCGCTCAAGGCCGTCTACTCGAGCACCCTCGGGCGGGCGCGCGAGACGGCCGAGGCCATCGCCGCCCCGCACGGTCTCACCGTCCGGGCCGAGGACGACTTTCGGGAGATGGCCTTCGGCGACTGGGAGGGGTTGGCCTTCGATGCCGCCCGGGCCCAGGACCCCGACCGCTACCGCCTCTGGGCCGATCAGCCCCACCTCTTCTCGCCGCCGGGCGGCGGCGAGACCCTGGACGACGTGCGCCGCCGCGTGCTCGCCGGTCTGGACCGCGTGCGCGCGGACCACGACGACCAGAGCGTCTGCCTGGTCGCCCACGGGATCTCCGCCCGCATCGTCATCCTCGAGGCCCTGGGCCTGCCGCTCGAGCGGATCTGGTCCATCCACCTCGCCTCCACCGGCATCTCCGAGCTGGAATTCCGCGCCGACTGGGCGGCGCTGCACCGGATGAACACCCTGGTGCACCTCGACGCCGTTCCTGCCGCTCGCTGAGGGGGCGGGGACGTCATGGAGCGCCGGCCCCCGCAGAGCCAGCTTCCCAAGGGCGTGAAGATCTATCTACCCGACGAGGCCGCCACCAAGCGCGTGGTGGAGGAGCGGCTGCTCGGCGTCTTCCGTCGCTGGGGCTATCGCGAGGTGGTCACGCCGACCTACGAGTACTTCGACGTGCTCTCGAAGGGCACGGACGGGGACCTGCAGGAAGGCATGTTCAAGCTGGTGGACCGCGAGAGCGGGCGGCTGCTGGCCCTCCGCGCCGACATCACCCCGCAGATCGCACGCATCGTGGCAAGCCGGCTCCGTGACGAGCCCAAGCCGCTGCGCCTAGCCTACGTGACGAATGTTTTCCGGGACGCCGAGCCTCAGGTGGGTCGCTACCGCGAATTCTATCAGGCCGGCGTTGAGCTGGTGGGGCTGCCGAATCCCGAGGGCGACGCCGAGATGATCGCGATGACGGTCGAGGGGCTTCGCGCGCTCGGCCTCGCGGATTTCCAGCTCGACGTCGGGCAGACGGACTTCTTCCGCGGCATGCTCGAGGACCTGGGCCCCGATCCCGAGACCGCGCGCGGCCTCCGCTCCGCGCTGGGCCGCAAGGACGTCTCGGCCCTCGAGCGGCGCGTGGCGGCGCTGCGCGGCCCCGCCGCGGTGACGGAGGCCCTCCTCGCGCTGCC
>JBKPDT010000243.1:0-2061 GCA_046728035.1 Candidatus Methylomirabilota bacterium
CCAGATTGTGCCGAAGACGCTCTCCTGGGCGAGGTCGATGAACTGCGTCATCATCGAGTCGCCGTACGTGTTCTTGTTCACGCGCTCGACGTAGGCGTCGCCGAGCAGCTTGCGCCGCATCTCACGACCCTTCTTGTAGGCCTCGCTCTCGGCCATCACAGGCTCCCCATGACCAATCGTTCGTGCAGTGCGCTCGCCATCTCATCAATCCCCGCGCTGGCCCACATGCGGAAGAAGGGCGCCTTCTGGAAGGCGGCGAACTCCCGGGCGGCGCGCTCCGCCGTCTGCGCCGGGGTCTCGCCTGGGCGCGGTGCCCGGATCTTCTCGGTGACCAGGCGGTCCTTGTGGTAGATGGCGGGTAGCTCGGTGTAGTGGTAGAGGTACCGGAGATCCTTGTCGTAGAAGACGATCACCGGGATGGATTGCCAGCGCTGGCCGTGCTTCTCGTTCATGAACTCGGCCATGATGTCGGCGTTGCTGCCGGGCTCGCCGTCCACCTCCGGGCGCTGGCTCTTGCTGAACCTCTGGGCGTCGCGGTTGAAGATGCGCAGCTCCATGCCGGTGGCCTCGGCCACCCGTGCCAGCATCGGCACGTCGCGCCGGCAATCCGACGACCAGTCCTCCGACAGCACGAGGATCTTGGCAGGCCCACCCGGTTGGGCGGCCAGCCATTTCCACGCCGCCGCCTGGGCGTCGGTGAGGCGGCTCCCCTCGTACCACTCGCGCATCACCGCGCTGTGATCCGGGCGCGTCCCGCCGCCCGTGCCCTCGCGCTTGAGGTTCTCGGGCGTGCCGATATAGGCGAGGTACTCCGCGAACGTGCGGCCGGACGTGAAGCGCTCGGGGGTCACCACGCTCTTGGTGCGGGCCATGGCTAGAAGATCGCGATGGGATGCGCGGGCGCGCCCGTGCTCCCCATGAGCCGGATGGGCGTGGCCGTGAAGAGGAACTCGTTCCGCCCCTCCTCGGCGCAGGCCTTGGCCAGCCGCTCGGGATAGGTGTTGTCCACCAGCGCGAGCCCGAGGAACGGGATGGCGAGATGCGCGCTCATCCCGAATCCCGGATAGCCGCTCGGGCGCTCGTCCATCATGTCCCAGGAGATGGCGGCGATGTCCTTCTCGCGGAACCACTCGAGGCAGGACACGTGCAGGCCCGGATGCGGATCCACGCGGAAGACGAAGCTCGGATGCGCCTTGAGGAAGGCCTCGTTGCCGCTGCGCACCACCACCACGTCACCCGGCTGCACGCTCACGCCCGCGCGCGCGGCCACCGCGTCCAGCTCCTTCGGCGTGACCGGCTCGCCCACCTTCACGTAGCCGTCCTTGCGCCCCGCCGCCACGTCGAGGAAGACGCCGCGGGTGGTGATGCCGTCGAAGAGCGGGTCGATGGGGCACCACGTCGCGCCGGCCACGCTCAGGCTCTCTGCGAAGGGGCGACCATTGTAGAGCTCGCCGTCCCACGCGACATGGCAGAGCGCGTCGATGTGGGTGATGGTGAACCCGTGATAGACGAGGTCGAAGCGGTCCAGCACCACGTCCACCCGCTCGCGCTTGGATGGGAAGGTCGCGTGGTACATGAGCACGGGCTGAGGCCCGATGTCGCGCGCGAGCGACACCGTGCGGCCCTTCTTGATGAGCGCCTGGGCCTGCGCCTGCTTGGCTGGCGTGATGAGATTCACCGTGCCCTTCTGGTCGTCGTGGCCCCAGCGGCCCCAGTTGTTCAGCTCCTTGAAGTAGGCTTCGACACGATCTTGAGTCGGCAGCTTCGAGTCGGCCATGGGCGGCTCCTCGGGTGAAGGTGGGCGATGCGGTCCGCGAGGCGATGACCCCGCGACAGTAGCGGGCCCGCCCGCGCCCGTCAAGCGTGCTATAAAGCGGCGGTGAGAAAGGGGCACGCATGACCCGCGACCAGCTCAAGGCCCGCGTCCTCGAGGCCATCGGCCGCCGCGCCCCCGAGATCATCCGTATCGGGGAGACGATCCGGAAGAATCCCGAGCTGGGCTTCAAGGAGGTCAAGACCGCGCACCTCGTGGCGGAGACCTTTCGTGCCCTCGGGCTCTCG
>JBKPDT010000244.1:0-6177 GCA_046728035.1 Candidatus Methylomirabilota bacterium
CATCGCCGTCCACGTCGTCTACCCGCGGACGGTCGCGGCGGGCATCGCGCTCGTTCGTGAGCTCGGAGAGGTGGTGGGCGCGCCGGCGCGCGGCGCCGCGCTGGCGGACGCTCTCGCGGCGCGTCTCGCGGCGACGCAGGAGCGGCTGGCCGGCCGCCGGGCCGCTCGCGTGTTCTGCCCCATCTGGCGGAACCCGTACATGACGCTCAACGGGGACACCTACGTCCACGACGTGCTGGCGACGTGCGGGGGTGAGAACGTCTTCGCGGGGGCGCCGAAGCGGTATCCGGAGGTCACGCTCGCCGAGGTCGCGGCGGCCGCGCCCGAGGTCATCCTCTTCCCCGACGAGCCCTATCGCTTCCGCCGCGTGCATGCCGCCGACTTCGACGCCTACCCCGATCTTCGCGCGGCGCGCCTCCATCTGGTGGACGGAAAGCTCCTATCCTGGTACGGGCCGCGCATCGGCGAAGCGCTCGAGACCTTGCCCGCCCTCCTCGCCGCGCGCTGAGCCGCGACGCGCGAGCCGAGCGCTACTCGACTTCCAGGATCATCTCGATCTCGACGGGGATCGCGAACGGCAGCTCCGCCATCCCCACCGCCGAGCGCGCGTGGCGCCCGTTCTCCCCGAAGACCTCCACCATGAGGTCGGAGAAGCCGTTGATGACCTTGGGCTGCTCACCGAAGCCGTCCGCGGAGTTCACCATGCCCAGTACCTTGACCACCCGCTTCACCTTGTCCAGGCTGCCGAGAAGCGCCCGCGTGGAGCCGAGGAGGTTGATCCCCACCTCGCGCGCCACCTTGTACGCCTCCTCGGCGGAGAGATCGCGCCCGACCTTGCCCTTGGCCCGGGCCTTGCCCTCCTCCTGTAGTGGTCCATGCCCCGAGAGATAGAGGAGATTGCCCACGCGCACGCCGGGCACGTAGTTGCCCGCCGGCTTCGGCGGCGGCGGCAGGGTGATGCCCAGCTCCTTGATCCGTGCCTCTGCGCCCATGTCGAGCCTCCTTCGGAGCGTGAGAATGGGGATCGAATCGACCGTGGATGGGGAACGAAGGAGCGGCCCTGAGGCCGCCCCGGACGGCTCAGGCGCGGGAGCTCACCGACTCGTCATCGACGCTGACGAAGAAGAACGCCGGGCCGTCGGAGTCCGCCCGCCACACGACGGCATCCACATCGAGGGGCTGGCCCTGGGGCGGCCGAAAGCGCAGCCGCGCATTGCTGCCGACGGGGAGCTCTTCCTCGAGCTGAACCTTGGCGCCGACGGGGCTCAGGTTGACGGTCTGCCGCTCGTAGCTGCGACCACCCGCCTCGACGGTGACCGGCCACGCCACCATGGATCGAGGATGTCTCCGAAGGTCGGCCATCTGATCGCTCATTCGCGGTTCCCTCGGCTTGCCCGCGCCGGCCCGCACGCAGGTCGAGTCGGCGATAGGTTCGCAGGATTCTCGGGTCCTGTCAAGAAGAACGCGGCTGATTGGACCCTCGGCGTCACTATGTCACAATGCCTGGCGCGCCATCGCCGGCGTCACCATGACCCAGCCCGCCATCCCGTCCCCCGCCGCCACCCTCGTCCTGCTACGCGACCGGGCGTCGGGCGGGCTCGAGACCCTGCTCATCCAGCGTCACGCCAGGAGCAAGTTCGCCGCCGGCGACTACGTATTCGCCGGAGGCAAGGTCGAGGCGGATGACATGCCGCCCGACGCCGAGCGATTCTGCGCCGGGCTGACCGCGGCGGCCGCGGCCGCGCGGCTCGGCGGGCTCGCGCCGCGCGCCGCACTGGGCTACTGGGTCGGCGCCATCCGCGAGGCCTTCGAGGAGGTGGGCCTGCTGCTCGCCTACGGACCGTCGGGCGCCCCGTTCCGGCGCGACGCGGGAAACCGCGAGCGCTTCGCCGCGTATCGTGTCGATTGCCAGGTTTCCAATCCCGCGTTCTTCGAGATGCTGCGCGCCGAGCACCTCACGCTTGCCACCGACCAGCTCGCCTACTTCGCGCACTGGATCACCCCCGAGGAGCAGCCGATCCGCTTCGACACGCGGTTCTTCGCGGCGCCGGCGCCGCCCGCGCAATCGCCCGAGGTGGACGGCCACGAGATCGTCAACCACCGGTGGCTGTCGCCCGCGGAGGCGCTGGAGGCGCTCCGTCGAAAGGAGATCTCGCTGCGCACGCCCACGCTCAAGAACCTCGAGCTGGTGGGCGCCTACGCGACCACCGCGGACGCGGTGGCCCGCCTCGGTCGCCGCGAGGTTCCAACCATCCGGCCGCGCATCCTTCAAGTGGAGGGTCGACCGGTGGCGGTCTTGCCCGGTGATCCGCGCTGGTTTTAGCGCCTCTGGTCGGTGGTGCCATGCCGCCGCGCCTGGCGCCGGCGCGACCAGCCAAGCCAAAGGGCCACCGCGATCAGCCCCGTGCCCAGCAGGACGAGACTCTCGGGCGCAGGGACTTGCGTCGCGCGAACGCTGGAGAGGGTCTGTCCCAGGGCGGGGGCCGGGATGGCGAGAGCCAGGACGATCGACAGCAGCATCTGCCGCATGGCGGTCACGCTCCTCCTGTCGCAGATCTTGCGCCGGTGCATGGCCGATGCCATAGCAATTCATTCATGGTCTCGTGCGCACTTACGAAATGACCTTCCCGGGGCGGCACCGGGAATGTAAAGTCTGCCAACACTTAGCGACGCTCGACTTCGAGGCTTCCTGAGGCATAATGGCGGCCTGGAACGAAGCCCATGCACCGAACCCGTGACCTCCGCGTAGAGCAGTTCCGCCCCCTTCTGCCGCCCGCCATCCTCCTCGAGGAGCTGCCGTTGAGCGAGCGCGGCTCCGCCACCGTGGCCCGTGGCCGCGAGGAGGTCTCCCGGATCCTGAACGGCCAGGACGACCGCTTGGTCGTCGTGGTCGGGCCCTGCTCCATACACGACCCGGCCGCGGCGCTGGACTACGGGCATCGGCTCAAGGCCCTCGCCGACGACCTGGCCGGCGACCTGTGCATCGTGATGCGGGTCTATTTCGAGAAGCCGCGGACCACGGTGGGCTGGAAGGGCCTCATCAACGACCCGCGGCTGGACGGAAGCTTTGCCATCAATGAGGGGCTGCGCCGAGCGCGGCGCCTCCTCATCGACCTCGCCGAGCTGGGGCTTCCCGCCGGCTGCGAGTTCCTCGACCCGATCTCGCCGCAGTTCACCTCCGACCTCGTCTCGTGGGGGGCCATCGGCGCCCGCACGACCGAGAGCCAGGTGCACCGGGAGCTCGCGTCCGGGCTGTCGATGCCGGTGGGATTCAAGAACGGCACCGACGGCGGGGTACAGATCGCCATCGACGCCGTGCGCTCGAGCGCGCACCCGCACAGCTTTCTCGGCGTGACCGAGCAGGGGCTCTGCGCCATCGTGGCGACGCGCGGCAATCCCGACTGCCACGTGATCCTGCGCGGCGGTCAGAGCGGGACCAACCACGACGCGGTGAGCGTGGAGGGGGTGGCCGCCGCGCTACGGGCGGCGGGACTCGCCGCGCGCATCATGGTGGACGCGAGCCACGGCAACAGCAGCAAGGACTACCGCCGCCAGCCGCTGGTGGCCCAGGACGTCGGCGAGCAGGTGGGCGGGGGCCAGCGTGCGATCTTCGGCATGATGCTCGAGAGCTTCCTTGCCGACGGCCGCCAGGACCTCGTGCCCGGCCGGCCCCTCCACTACGGCCAGAGCATCACGGACGCGTGCATGGGCTGGGAGATGACGGTCCCCGTTCTCAACGACCTCGCTAAAGCAGTCCGCTCCCGCCGCACCAGCTAGCGGGGCGCCGGCCGGCTAGGGAGTCAGGACGATCTTGCCGAACTGCTTCCCCGCGGCCAGGCGCTCCTGGGCGGCGGCGCCGTCCTTGAGCGGCATCACCGAGTCCACGATGGCCTTGAGGCGGCCGCGGAAGAGCTGCCCCATCACCTCGGCGAACTCCGCGTTGGTGGACATGGTGGATCCGATGATGGAGATCTGCTTCCAGAACACCTGGCGCACGTCGGTCTCGCAGATGGGGCCGGAGGTGCCGCCGCAGGTGACGAGGCGGCCGCCCTTGGCGAGGACGCGGATGGCGCCCGGCCAGGTGGCGGCGCCCACGTTCTCGAGCACCACGTCCACGCCGCGCCGGCCCGTCTTCTGGGCGATGGCCTTCACCCAGTCCTCCCTCGCGTAGTTGATGCACTCGTCCGCGCCGAGCGCGCGAGCGCGCTCGAGCTTCTCGTCGCTGGAGGAGGTGACCCAGACGCGCGCGCCGCAGAGCTTGCCGATCTGCACCCCGGTGGAAGACACGCCGCCGCCCACGCCGATGAGGAGGAGATCCTCGCCGGCGCGGAGGCGCGCCTGGGAGACGAGCATGCGCCACGCCGTCATGTTGACGAGGACGAAGGCGGCGGCGTCCTCGTCCGTGACGTGATCGGGGAGCTTCAGCACCTTGCGCCCGTCCACCTTCACGTATTCGGCGAGGCCCCCGTGCGTGTGCTCCCCGAGGATGCCGTAGGACACGCACAGGCTGTGCTGGCCCTTCAGGCAGTACTCGCAGCGGCCGCACTCGAGGTTCGGGTTGACGGCGACGCGATCGCCCACCGCCACGCCCTGCACGGAGGCGCCCACCTCGACGATCTCGCCCGCGATGTCGCAGCCCGTCCAGAAGGGAAGGGGGAGCTTGAGCCCGGGCAACCCCTCGCGCACGAAGAGGTCGAGGTGGTTGAGCGCCGCCGCCTTCACCCGCACCAGCACGTCACCGGCGCCGGGCTTGGGATCGGGGACGTCCTGGTATTTCAGCTTGTCGATGCCGCCGTGCTCGTTGAACGCCAGGGCCTTCATCCCGGTCGCTATCTCCCCTTGAAGTTGGCGCGCTTGCGCTCGGCGCCCGCGCGCATGCCTTCGACGCGGTCCTCGGACAGGAGCACGGGGGCGGCGAGGTCGGCCTCCCACGCGAGCCAGGCCTCGCGGTCGCGCCAGTAGGTGCCGTTGATGCTCTGCTTGGCCGCCTGGACGGCAAGGGGCGCGTTGCCCGCGATCTCGGCCGCGAGTTCGGCCACCCGTGCCGGCAGGTCCGCGGCGGAGTAGACCGCGTTGACGAGCCCGATCCGCAGGGCCTCGGCGGCGTCGATCCGCCGCGCGGAGTAGATCAGCTCCTTCGCCTGGCCCACCCCCACCGTGCGGGGCAGGCGCTGGGTGCCGCCCATGTCGGGGACGATGCCGATCTGGACCTCCGGGATCGAAAACACGGTGCCCTCCGCGGCGATGCGGATGTCGCAGCAGAGCGCCAGCTCGAGCCCGCCGCCGATGCACACGCGCTGAATCGCGGCGATGACGGGCACTCGGCAGGACTCGAGCCGCGAGAAGCACTCCTGCAGGTGCTTGAGGTGCGCGCGGATGCCCGCCACCGCCAGGGGCGGCGTCTCCCCGGCCTGACGCGAGAGGGTCGAGCCCGCCTTGAGGTCGAGGCCGGCGCAGAAGGCGCCGCCCGCGCCAGTGAGCACGGCCACGCGCACGTCGGGGGCCCGATCCACCTGCGTGGCGGCCTCCCCGATCCCCTCCCACATCTCGACGTCGAGAGCGTTGAGCCGGTCCGGCTTGTTGAGCGTGATGGTCGCGACGGGAGCCTTGATCTCGACCTGGACCTTGTCCATGGATGCTCCGCGATCACCCTCTCCCCCTGGGGGAGAGGGTAGGGTGAGGGGGTGGGTTCTGAGAGGGTGGGTTCACGCGGCGTTGAACGACTTGATCAACGCGGGCAGCCGCGGGTCGTCCTGGCGCGGCGGATACGGCTGATAGAGGGCGGTGCGGTCGAGGAGGCCCGCGTAGCGCGCTTCCATCGCCGCCTGGAGCCGATCGTAGGGCGCGGTCACCGCGTAGGTGTCGAGCATCTCATCGGTGATGAGGTCGGCCATGCCTTTCCAGTCGCCCTCGATGGATTTGCGGTGGAGCCTGGCGGTGAGATCGCCCCAGCCGTGGCACTCCAGCACGGGCTGGTAGGTGCGCGTGGAGCCGTAGAAGGCGATCTGCTGCTTGACCATCTGGGCCTGCTCGCTCCGCTCCTCGGGGGTGTCGCCCACCACCACGAAGCTCGAGGTGGCGTACGTGAAGTCCTTCCGGGTCCGACCCGACTTGGCCAGGCCGGCGTTCACCGCGGGCTGGACGACCTCGCGCAGGTACTTGGGCGAGTTGAACGGG
>JBKPDT010000245.1:0-4862 GCA_046728035.1 Candidatus Methylomirabilota bacterium
CAATACCATCCTGGAGCTCGAGCTCGCTGGCGTAGTGCGCTACGTGCATTATTCGCTGATGGTCTTTGGCCACGCGCGCATTCCGATCATCAGCTGGATGCGCAACCAAGCCACGGAGGGCATGAACCATGCGGCCATGGCCGGCGAACATGTAACGTCGCTTGGCGGACATCCTTCCCTCAACATCGGCAAACTGGTCGAGTCCCACAAACATGACATTACCCAGATTCTGAGTGAAGCGCTGGATCACGAGCGCGCTACACTTCGCGAGTACTACAACCTGCTCGGGCTCGTAGTGGACAAGAGCGTGTGGCTTGAAGAATACGCCCGAGAACAGATCACCCTCGAGGAGCAGCATATCGCCGAGGTCGATAAGATGATGCGCAAGCCCGGCGAGCTTCACCCCACCGGGTAATGTCGCACCCGCGCTTGATTCTTTCGCACGCCCGATCGCTCGTCTGCGGCCTGGGAGCGCCCCGTCTTTCGCGCACACCGGATCGACGAAGGTCCATGAGTTCCTGGACGGAGAGTTGTTCGGCAAACTGGTTCTTTATTCCCGACCGGGCGGGAGCATTCGCTCACGTCCCGAACCGGCTCGGCGAGCGGGCCCAATGATTGCCTGGCCCTTCGCGGCGGAGGTAGAGCTCTGGGCCGCTATTGCCGTCTTCACCTGGTCGGCCGGATCGTCTGGAGCTGGCCGAAGTGGCTTGACAAGTATTCTATTCTTATGACAGCCTCGGCTATGGGACGCCGCGTGAAGCGACTACGGGAGGCGAAGGACATGAGTCAGCGGACGCTGGCCTCCAAAGCCAAGGTGACGCAGGGGCTTATTCACCAGCTCGAGACCGGCGTGATTCAGGACGTACGGTCCCAGGTGGTCGTGAGGCTGGCCAAGGCCCTCGGCGTGCGCGTGACGGACCTGCTGGGATGACACCGCTGCGGACAATTGCCCTTACCACTGCCGTCGCGCTGCCGCTGGGAGTACTGATCTCCCAGGTTCTCCCACCGTGGAGAGAGGACCCGGATGTGCGTCGCGAGTGCATCTCATTCGTGGATGCCCTCACCGAGAACTCGACTATCTCACCACATGAGCTCCATCAAGAGCTTGTCGGGCTTGGGGTCACGCTGCCGTCGCCTCCTAGCCTTACCTTCGCGCCGCGATACTCCGGCCGCGAGGCTGAGGCCCTGCTGCGTGAATACGAGTCGGCGAAGAAGGCATACGAGGCCAAGTTGGAGGAGGTCCAGGCCTCTCCAGAGTACCTACGAGCCCGGGAAGCGATACTTAGCAGGAATCGGGACAAGTTATGGAGAGCCTGCCTCTCCATTTTCGGGGGGGGTCCGGAAATAGGAACGGTTCCACAAGCACCAGAGAAATGAGCGCCCCCGGCCGCATTGGCGCGCGACCGAGGGCTGATAGCCGATCAATCTCACCCTGGGAAGGAGAGCATCAATGGCCACGGCTACGGTAGCACGCCGGTAGCACGCCCTGCCAGCCCGCGCACGCGGCCTTTCACCCGAGACTGAGCAGGGTGACGTGATCCCCGACGCCCGCGAGCTTCACCGCGTCATCACCGCGTGCGCGAGCTACTGGAGACCGCCCGGCTCGAGGGGCAGGCCGGCTCGATGGACGCCGCCCAGCTGGAGCGCCTCATCTTCCGCGCCGCCGCGCCCATCCTCCACAGCAGCGACGCCGTTGACCGAGGCCCGGCGCGGAGAGTTGCTGCCGCATATCGTCCGCGTGATATTGCCGGCTTTCCTCGAACTCGTACAGGTCCACCAGGCGGGCCGCGACCCGGGAGCGCGCCGGTGCCCGGTCGAGGAGCGCGTGATAGTCAGCCTCGGTCAGGAAGACCCGGACGGCCAGAGTCTCGGCCGCTGCCATCATGCCGATGCCCCGGTAGTGTCTCGATGATTTGCTAGGCCGGGCCGCTCGCTTACCCGCCTATTGGACTTTGGTCCAACGTGCTCGAATGATCAAAACGCCCTGACGACGGGGGAGGGGACTTGATGGCCACCCTGATTACACGGACGTCGAGCACCGGCCCCACCGGCCACAAGGTGAACCGGGGTCGCTCACGGCTACACGCTCATGGTGGAGGGAAAGCAGGAGCGAGTAACCAAGGCCCATTGGATGAAGGACGATGCGCGCGAGGCGTTGGCCAAGCGCATCCTCGGGGTCGGGGCGTGGCCGGAGATGCTGGGACTACAGAGCAGCAGGTTTGTGCTCCACTGCCATGACCTCGAGCACGGAGGTCGCGGCATGATGTTCGACTTCCCGCGTCGCGGCGTGAACGGAGGGGAAGCATCGTGACTCGAGAGGTCGGGCTCTGGCAAGATGACCGAGAGTTCACAGGGCAAGGCGCTGGCGGAAGGCGTCGACCCGCCGGCCGACATCGAGCAATCCTGTGTGCGATCGTCGCTGCGAGTTGCGTCGCCGGCATCGGCTTCGCGCAGCAGCCGCCACTCCGCGCGCCCGACGTGCGTTACGAGCCCACCCCGATGGACGTAGTGGGTGCCATGTTGCAGCTGGCCAAGGTGAACGCTGGCGACGTCGTGTACGACCTCGGGTGCGGCGATGGGCGCATCGTCATCACGGCCGCGCGCCAGTTCGGCGCGCGCGGCGTCTGCGTCGACATCGATCCGCGACGCATTGCCGAAAGCCGGGAGAACGCGCGTCAGGCAGGTGTCACCGAGCGCATCCAGTTTTTGAACGTAGATCTCCTCGCGACTCGCATCGACGACGCGACCGTGGTCATGCTCTTCCTCTCGCGCGAGCTCAACCTCGCGGTGCGGCCGAAGCTCCTACGCGAACTCAAACCCGGTACGCGCATCGTCTCGCATTGGCACGACATGGGCGACTGGAAGCCGCAAGAGACCGTCCGCGTCCAGAGCAGCGGTCGAGAGCGCCCGATTTATCTCTGGACCGTCCCGGAACGCTGAAGAGCCGAAGGGGTCAGGGGGTGCCGGCGCTTGAGCGTTCCGCTCAGATTCTCCGGGCCGCGGGTCCGACCATGACTTTCGCGGAGAGCATGGCTACAAGCGGCAGCGTAGCAACGCTAGGTTCCGGGGCTCTGGTAGACTCCCCGGCGTGCCTCCAGTGCGGCAAAGCGATTCCCCGCCCCCGGAAGGGCCAGAAGGCGTGTTCCCCTCAGCACCGGTGGGCGCTCTGGAAGGCTGCCCAACGGACCGCCGCCAAGGCTCGGGACAGGAAGATCGGAGAGTACCTCCTGACCGCGGAGGAGAGCCTTCAGGCGATCCGAGACTTGCTCGGAGAGGGTGGCGGGGAGGACCCGTGATGGAGCGACGCACCTTCTTAGCGTTGGTCCCAGGTAGTCTCCTCGCCGCGCCGCTGGCTGCCGAGGCGGAGCAGGGGAGCATTCCCCGGATCGGGTTCCTGCATTTCGGCTCTCCCGTACCTTCGGTAGAGGTCGACGCATTCCGGCAAGGGTTGCGCGAGCTCGGCTACATCGAGGGGCAGAACATTGCCCTGGAAGTCCGGTTCGCGAGCGGGCGGGTCGAGCGATTGCCCGAGCTTGCGGCTGAGCTGGTCCGTCTCAAGCCGGACGTTATCGTCACCCCAGCGACGCCACCGTCTCTTTCCGCGAAGCAGGCGACCCGGACGATTCCCATTGTCTTCGCGGGCATTGCCGATCCGGTTGGGGCCGGGCTCATCAGCAACTTCGCGCGACCGGGCGGGAACATCACGGGGGTGGCAAGCATCAGCGCCGAATTAGGCGGGAAGCGGTTGGGACTCCTCAAGGAAGTTACCCCCAAAGCGTCCCGCGTGGCCGTCCTCTATAATCCGGCCGATCGAGCGAATGTGCTGGTACTCAAGCAATTGCAGGAGTCGGCCCCGGCATTGGCCCTAACACTGCAACCGGTTGAGGTGCGAGGGCCTGGGGAGTTCGCCAGCGCCTTTGTCGCGATTACCCGGGAGCGTGCCCACGCGCTTTTCGGGGCTTCGGGTGTTTTGACCCTTGAGCACAAAAGAATCCTCGTGGATCTCGCTGCCAAGAATCGGATACCCGCCATGTGGGGCCATCGTCAGTTTGTCGAGGCTGGCGGTCTCATGTCTTATGCGGTGAACTTCTACGACCAGGTACGACGTGCCGCCACCTACGTGGACAAGATCCTCAAGGGGGCCAAGCCCGCCGATCTGCCCGTCGAGCAGCCGACGAAGTTCGAGCTGGTAATCAACCTCAAGACCGCGAAGGCGATCGGCCTGACGGTTCCGCCGTCGCTCCTCCAGCGGGCGGATCAGGTGATCGAGTGATGGACCGGCGCGCGTTCCTGGCTGGTGCTGCCGCGCTGCTTGCCGCGCCGCTCGCCGCCGAGGCGCAGCAGGCGGGGAAGGTGCGGCGAGTGGGCATCCTTGCCGTCGACCCGTTCCCCGCCCTCGACGCCCTTCGTGAGGGGCTCGCCGGCCTCGGTTATCAGGAAGGCCGGAATGTTGGTTATGAATACCGCTGGGCCGACGGGCGCGACGAGCGGCTACCGGCGCTCGCTCAGGACCTCGCCCGGCAGAATGTTAGTGTCATCGTCACGTGGGGAACGCCGGCTGCCCTCGCCGCCAAGCGCGCTACCCTCACGATCCCCATTGTCAGCGTGCTCGGCGACCCGGTGAAGGTGGGCGTCGCCACCAATCTCGGCCGCCCCGGCGGCAACATCACAGGCTTCCTGACCTTGGCCCAGGAGCTGGAAGCCAAGCGGCTCGAAATCATCAAGCAACTCATCCCGCACGTTGTCCGCGTTGCGGTGCTGTGGAACTCGATGAATCCGGGTGTGCATCCGTCTCTCGAAATTGCCGAGTCCGCGGCCACGCGGCTGGGACTGAAACTCGACTTCAAGGGAGCGCCCGATAC
>JBKPDT010000246.1:0-13592 GCA_046728035.1 Candidatus Methylomirabilota bacterium
AGGAACCCGATCAGGCCCGGGGCGAAGGCAAAGGCGAACTGGTTGACGCCCACGATGAGGCTCACCACCGCGCCGAACTCCTCTGGCGCGAACTCCGCCCCGACGAGCAACCCCGGCAAGGTGATCATGTTGCCCACCGCGAGGCCCACCAGCACGCAGCCCGCGTAGAGCGTGAGCGCGCCCGAGCCCAGCAGGAGAAGCGCCAGACCCGCGCCCTCCATCAGGAAGTTCAGGCACGAGACCGGCCGCGGGCCGAGCCGGGAAACCGCGGGGCCGAGGTAGAAGCGTCCGAGCACGGCGCAGAGCGTGGTCACGCTCAGTGCGAGCCCCGCCCCCGCGGTGCCCAGCCGCGGCGCGAGATAGGCAACGAGGTGGGTGATGACGCCGACCTGGGCGGCCAGGCCCAGGGCGTAGGGAATGGAGATGGTCCAGTAGCGCAGCGTCCGGAGCGCCCGGCGGCGCTGCGCGGCCATGGGGATGGCCGGCGCCCCCGCGGCGAGCGGTGGCGGCACGCGAAGGATCAGCGCCACCGCGGGGAGAAGGGTGAGCAGCATGGCCGCCACCACGAGCCCGATCCCGCCCCCGAACCCGAAGAGCCCGACGAGCCAGAGGAGCGCGGGGGCCACCAGGACGCCGCCGCAGGAGGCGCCGGTCAGCGCCAGGCTCAGCGCGACGCCCCGGCGCTCCTCGAACCAGGGCGCGACCAGGATATTCACCGCGGCCAGGCTCATGCACGCCCAGCCGAGTGCCATCACCGCCATGGCGAGGTAGAGCTGCCAGAGGGCTACGACCACGGGCAGAGCGGCCACCGAGGCGGCCATCACGAGCACGCCGGCCGTCACCGCCCGCCGCGCGCCCAGGCGCCGGAAGAAGTCGCCGACGAAGATGGTGAGCCCGGCGCCGAAGAGGTAATAGGCGGTGAACGCCAGCGAGATCTCGGCGATCGACCACGGGCGGGCGGCGCGGAGCGCGACCAGATAGATCGCGAGGCCGTAGAAGCCGAGCCCCCAGCCCCAGAGGGCGAGGAGGAACGCGCACCCGACCACCCACCAGCCGTAGAAGATGCGGCCTCCGGGAAGGACCGGCCGGCGCCCGGCGGGTGGCCGGGCACGGGCCGCGGGAGACTACTGGGCGATCCAGGCCTTCATGAAGGTGTTGTTGTCGTAGACGGTGACGCCGGGCTTGACGCCGCGCAGCTTCTTGTCCTTGAAGAACCAGCCTTCCACCCAGCCGACCGCGATGGACGCGTGATCCCCGCGGCTGAGGATATGGCGCTGGAGCTCCCAGTACAGCGCCTTGCGCTTGTCGCGGTTGGACTCGCGCAGCGCCTTGTCGGCGAGCTCGTCCACCTTGACGTCGGAATGGCGGCCGTAGTTGCTGCCCGCCTCGGTGGTGTAGACGATGTGGAAGATGCCGGAGGGCTCGTTGATGTCCATGGCGCGGTCCTGGGTGGCGATGATGGTGAAGTCGCCCTTGCCAAAGGCCGCGAAGCCGGCCGCGCTCTCGTGCGTCTTCAGCGTGCCGCGGATGCCGATCTTCCGGAGCTGGGCGATCACCACCTGGGCGCGATCCACGTAGTTCCCGACCGCCCGCGTAGCGATCTCGATGTCCAGCCCGCCCGGATGGTGCTTCTCGACGAGCCGTTTCGCCTCGGCGGTGTCCTGCTCCTTGGGCTGGCGGCAGCCCGGCGCCTTGGCCACCTCGTCGAGGGGCAGGGCGAAGTCGCCGACCAGCTTGGGATCGAGGATGGCACAGGGCACGCCCGCACCCTCCAGCGACTTCGCCACCAGCTCCTGCCGATCGATGGCGAGGTTGACCGCCCGGCGCAGGTCCGCGTTGTTGAAGGGCGGCTTGGTCGCGTTGAGGAAGATGACGAACATGGTGTTGATGGGCGCCTGGTAGATGTCCACGTCGTCGCGCGCCCGCTGGAGCTCGTCGGCCTGGGTCTTGCGCATCGGCGGCCAGGCGTCCCAGAGCATCACCTTGCTGGCCTTGGCGGCGGCGAGCTGGGTGGGACCGGCCACGAGGATGAACTGCTTCACCCCGTCGAGATAGGGCAGGCCCTTGATGAAGTAGTCGGGGTTCCGCTCCCACTCGATGACGCTCCCCCGCTCGTACTTCTTGAACTTGAATGGCCCGGTGCCGATCTGGGCCTCGGGCGCGTTGAGGTCACCGTACTTGGCGAGGACGTGCCGGGCCGCGACCCTGCACCACGCCGAGGCGAGCGAGGGCAGGAAGGGCGCCGCCGGGAACTTGAGCTGGAAGGCCACCGTGTGCGGGTCCACCGCCTCCACGCTCGCCACCATCGGCTTGAGCGAGGCGCCGCACTTGGGACTCTTGAAGTCGGCGTGCAGCACGCGGTCGAAGGTGGCCTTCACGTCCGCGGCGGTGAAGGGCTGGCCGTCGTGCCACTTCACTCCCTTGCGGAGATGGAACGTGTAGGTCTTTCCGTCCGGCGAGACGGTCCACCGCTCGGCGAGGTCGCCGACGACCTTGGTGGGCTCGTCGGGATCGTAGTGGAGGACGCCGCTGTACACCCCCGCCGTCGCCTGCTGGACCACCAGCGGCGACTCGGCGTGAATGTCGAGGCGGCCGGGGTCGCCGTAGTCGAACCAGTTGAGGATGCCGCCGGTGCGGGGCTTGTCCTGGGCCCACACCGCGGCGACGCCGAGCGCGCCCACGAGCAGGGCGAGAACGATCACTGCGGTCCGGGTTGTCCGCATGTCTTTCCTTCCTCCTTGGCCGCGCCTATCCCAGCCCGCCGCGCAGGCGCGGGTCGGTGAGGTCGCGGATCGAGTCGCCGAGCAGGTTCAGCGCGAAGACGGCCAGGCTGATCGCCAGACCGGGAAAGAATATCATCCACGGCGCCGTCTCGATGGCCTGGACGCCGGCGGTGAGCATGCCGCCCCAGGAGGGCTCGTCGGGAGGCGCGCCCGCGCCGATGAAGGACAGAGAGGCCTCCACCACGATGGCGTAGGACACATTGGTGGTCATGAGCACGATGTAGGACGCCAGGCAGTTCGGAACGAGATGCCGAGCGATGATACGCCAGTGCGAGCAGCCCGCCGCGCGGGCCGCCTCCACGTAGGGCGCGGCGGCCACCCCCAGCGCCACCGAGCGCACGGTGCGCGCGGCGGTGGGCGTGAGGAGGATGGTCAGCGCCAGGATCACGTTGGTGACGGACTGGCCGAGGGCCGCCATCAGGGACAGCGCGAGGATGATGGGCGGCAGCGACATGAGGCTGTCCACCACGCGCTGGCTTCCCGTGTCCAGCGCCCCGCCGAAGTACGCGGTGGCGACGCCCCAGAGCGAGCCCGCCGTGATCCCGAAGACCACCGAGGCCAGCCCCACGTAGAGAGAGAGCCGCGCCCCCCAGATCACCCGACTCAGGACGTCGCGTCCGACCTGGTCCGTGCCCATGGGGAACTCCTTGCCCGGCGCCACGTAGGGCGCGAAGCCGGTCTCCTTGGGTCCGTGAGGGGCCAGCCGCGGCGCGAAGAGGGCGACGACGACCATGGCGAGCACCACCACCGCGCCGGCCGCGCCGAGGGGCTGGCGTCGGACGAGGCGGGCGAACCGAGCGGCCATGTCAGGCGTACCGGATGCGTGGATCGAGCCACGCGTAGAGCAGGTCGATGACGAGATTCACGAGAAGGAAGACCAGCGCCATCACGAAGATCATGGCCTGCACGGTCGGGTAGTCGCGCTGGCTCACCGCCTGCACGAGCGCGGTCCCCATGCCCGGCACCACGAAGATCATCTCCATGATGACGAGGCCGCCCAGGAGCCGCCCACCCCACCAGCCGATGAAGGTCACCACGGGGAGCAGCGCGTTCTTGAGCGCGTGACGATAGACCACCGCGCGCTCGGCCAGCCCCTTGGCTCGGGCGGTGCGTACGTAATCGTGGCGGATCACCTCCAGCATCTGCGAGCGCGTGAGCCGGGTGATGGGCGCGCTGATGTAGTAGGCCTGGCACAGCGCCGGCCAGATGAGCTGCTTGAGGTTCTCCATCGGGTTGTCCGTGAACGCCACGAACTCGAGCGGCGGGATCCAGCGGAAGAGGCGGACGAGGCCCCACAGGATGAGCGCGCCCGTCACGAAGAGGGGGAGGGAGAGCCCAGACAGGCTCAGGATGCGCGCCGCGTAGTCCATCCAGCCGTTCTGCCGCACCGCCGAGACCACCCCCAGGGGAACCGCCCACACGACGGCGATGAAGAGGGTGAGCACGGCCAGCTCCATGGAGCGCGGGAAGCGCTCGGCGAGGATGTCGCGGACAGGCCGCCGCTGGGAATAGGATTGGCCGAAGTCGCCGCGCACGGCGCCCGCCATCCAGGTGGCGTACTGCTCCAGCACCGGTCGGTCGAGCCCCAGCTCCTGGCGGATCTGCTGGATCTGCCGCTGCTGGATGCCGCTCGCCTCGGAGCCGGTCTGGTAGACGAGGATCTCGGCGATATCGCCGGGGACCAGCCGCATGAGGACGAAGACGAGCAGCGAGGCCCCGAAGAGGGTGGGGATGAAGAGGAGGAGGCGCCGAACCACGTACTGGCGCATGCGTGGCCCGGGTATGCTACGGGCGTAGCGGACGGGAAATCAAGGGCGGCCTTGGGGAGGACGCACATGGGGGGCGAGATCCACGTCATCGGGCATCCGCTGGTCCAGCACAAGCTGTCCCTCATGCGACGGAAGGAGACGAGCACCTCGGGATTCCGGGCCCTCGTCGCCGAGGTCAGCATGCTCCTCGCCTACGAGGTGACGCGCGACCTCCCCACCCAGCCGATGCCCATCGAGACTCCGCTCGGCCTGACTTCCGCCCCCGTGCTGGACGGCAAGAAGATCGTGCTGGTCGCCATCCTCCGTGCGGGCACCGGCATCCTGGACGGCATGCTGCGCATCCTGCCGAGCGCGCGCGTGGGGCATATCGGGCTCTATCGGGACCCCGAGACGCTGGCGGCGGTGGAGTACTATTTCAAGGTCCCGAAGGTCATGCGGGACCGCGACGCCATCGTCCTGGACCCCATGCTCGCCACCGGGAACTCGGCGGTGGCCGCGGTGGAGCGCCTGAAGGCCACCGGCCCGCGCTCTATCAAGTTCGTCTGCCTGGTCACCTGCCCGGAGGGGCTCCGACACTTCCACGCGCGGCATGCGGACGTGCCCGTCTACGCCGCGGCGGTGGATAGCCACCTCGACGCGCACGGTTACATCGTGCCGGGGCTAGGGGACGCGGGGGACCGCCTCTTCGGCACCCGGTGACCCGCGTGGCGCCGTCCGAAGCACGCGGACCGACAGGCCGAGCCTCACGGTGCGCTCGGGTCGTTCCGCGGTCAACTAATGTGAACACGTCGGGAGGTCAGTCGATGAACACGTGGGGCATTCTGGCAGTCGCGATGATCTTCGGGACCGCCTGCGTGACACCGGCGACCGGTGAAGACCGGAGGGGCGGCCCGGACGGCCACGGGCGCTGGTGGCGGGGTGAGTGGAAGGAAGAGTTCTGGAACGGACCGTGCGAGGTGAAGCTCGAGTCCAAGCGTGGGGAGTTCAAGCGGGAGATCAAGTGCAAGGACGGCGTGGGAGCCCGCTGGCGCGACGTGGGGAAGCGGGAGTTCCGGGATGGTTCGTGCACGGTTACGGTTGAGGCCAAGCGCGACGAGTACAAGGAGGAGGTCAAGTGCGATCGGTGACGGAGGCGCCCCCGCGTTCCGCTCGATCGCAGCTCTGATTTAGATCGGACAGACGAGCTGGCCCAGCCGCTCGGTCAGCCGCGCGTTCTCGGCGTAGTCCACCGGCACGTCGACGATGGACGGGCCCGGATGGGCGAGGGCCTCGACCAGGGCCGGGCGCAGCTCACGCGCGGAGCCCACGCTGAAGCCGCGGGCGCCGAAGGCCTTGGCGAGCGTGACGAAATCCGGATTGCCGAACCGCACCCCCGAGGCCCGGCCCATCTGGGCCTCCTGCTTCCACTCGATGAGGTTGTAGCCTCCGTCGCGGAAGATCAAGCAGACGAGGGCCACGCCGAGCCGGTGAGCCGTCTCCAGCTCCTGGACGTTCATCAGGAAGCCGCCGTCGCCGCAGACCGCCACCACGCGACGCTCCGGGTGGACGAGCTTGGCGGCGATGGCCGCGGGCAGCGCGAAGCCCATAGCGGCATAGCCGTTCGAGATCAGCACGGTATTGGGCTCGTAGGCGGGAAAGGTGCGCGCCACCCAGAGCTTGTGGCTACCGACGTCGGAGATCAGGACATCCTCCCGCCCCATCACGCCGCGCAGCTCGCGCAGGATTCGCTGCGGCTTGAGAGGGAAGGTGTCGTCGGTCGAACCTTCCTCGATCTGCTCAAGGATGAACCGCCGGAGGATGCCGAAGGGGGCGGGATCCTTCTCGCCCTTGACGAGGCCGCCGAGGAGCTCGAGCGTCTCACGCACGTCCGCCACCACCTCCACCGCCGGCTGGTAGTAGCTGTCCACCTCGGCGGGGGTGAAGTCGACGTGGACGATGGTCTTCTTCCGCTCGGGATTCCAGAAACGCGGCGCGTACTCCACGGGGTCGTAGCCCACCGAGATGATGAGGTCCGCCTTCTCGAAGCCGCAGGAGACGTAGTCGCGCGCCTGCAGCCCCGCGCTGAAGAGGCACAGCGGATCGTCGTAGGGCAGACATCCCTTGGCCATGAAGGTGTTGACCACGGGGATGCCGCAGCGACGGGAGAACTCGCGCAGCTCGCCGGAGGCGCCGCCGCGGATCACGCCGTTGCCCGCGAAAATCAGGGGGAAGGACGCCGCCTCGATGAGCTGGGCGGCGGCGTGCAGCGCGGGGCGATCCGGCGAGGGCCTCCGCGTCCGCTCCGTGGACAGCGGCGTCCCGTCGGCAGCCTCCTCGGCGACGTCCTCCGGCACCTCGATATGGCAGGCGCCGGGCTTCTCCGACTCCGCGAGCTTGAAGGCCTTGCGGATGACCTCCGGAATCACCGCGGAGACCTCGAGCCGCGTGTTCCACTTGGTCAGGGGCCGCATCGACTCGACGATGTCGACGAACTGATGCGATTCCTTGTGGATGCGGTCGCGACCGGCCTGACCGGTGATGGCCACGAGCGGCGCACGATCGAGGTTGGCGTCGGCGACGCCGGTGGCGAGATTGGTCGCGCCGGGGCCGAGGGTGGCGAGGCAGACTCCCGCCCGGCCGGTGAGCCGGCCCCAGGCATCCGCCATGAACGCGGCCCCCTGCTCGTGTCGCGTGGGGACGAACTGGACCCGCGAGTCCACGAGGGAATCGAGGATGTCGAGGATCTCCTCCCCGGGGACGCCGAAGACGTAGCGCACGCCTTCGTTTTCCAGACAGCGCGCCATCACATCGGATGCCTTCATGTCGCCCTCCCGGGCCAGCATACCCTCCCGCTTGCAGCCCCGCCACCGCGGGTGGATGCTGGCTGTTGATTGGCGAGCCGCAGCCGAAGGCGAGGCGAGCGGATACGTAATGGTTCCCCGCGCGGAGCGCGGGGGGCGAGCCGCAGCCGAAGGCGAGGCGAGCGGATACGTAATGGTTCCCCGCGCGGAGCGCGGGGGGCGAGAGCGCACCCACAATGGTTTCCGATCGAAGCGAGGTGAGTCATGGCGATCCAGTCCGTGAATCCGGCGACCGGCGAGGTGGTGGAGAGGTTCGAGCCGACGTCTCCCGCGGTGCTCGAACGCGCGCTGGCGGGCGCGCTGGCGGCCTTTCACGAGTGGCGCCGCGTGCCCATCGCGGAGCGCGCCGCGCCCATGCGAGAAGCCGCCCGGATCCTCCGCGCTCGCAAGGAAGAATTGGCGCGAACGATGACGGTGGAGATGGGTAAGCCCATCATCCAGGGCGAGGCCGAAGCCGAGAAGTGCGCCTTGGCCTGCGACTACTACGCCGAGCACGCCCCCACGATGCTTGCCGTGGACCCCCGCGAGACCGACGCCCTGCGGAGCTACGTGCGCTTCGACCCGCTCGGGGTGGTGCTCGCGATCATGCCCTGGAACTTCCCCTTCTGGCAGGTGTTCCGCTTCGCGGCGCCCGCCCTCATGGCCGGCAACGCCGCCATCCTCAAGCACGCCTCCAACGTGTCGCGCTGCGCGCTCCAGATCGAGGAGGTCTTCCAGAAGGCCGGCTTCCCGCGCGATCTCTTCCGCACCGTGCTCCTCGAGTCCGCGGCGGTCAGCCCCCTCATCGCGGATCGGCGCATTTCCGCCGTGACTCTCACGGGAAGCGATCACGTGGGCGCCAAGGTCGCCGAGCAGGCCGGGCGCGAGATCAAGAAGACGGTGCTCGAGCTGGGGGGCAGCGACCCCTTCATCGTGCTCGCCGACGCGGATCTCACCGTCACCGCGCGGGGCGCCGCCGACGCCCGCCTCGTCAACGGCGGGCAGAGCTGCATCGCGGCCAAGCGCTTCATCGTGGTGGAATCGGTGGCCGATCGCTTCCTCGATCTCTTCAAGAAGGAGCTGGGGTCCCGGCGCATGGGTGATCCGCTCGCGCGCGAGACCCAGGTGGGCCCGCAGGCGCGGCACGACCTGCGCGACGCGCTCCACCGGCAGGTGGAGGAATCGAAGAAGCGCGGCGCCCGCGTGCTGCTCGGCGGCGAGATCCCGACGGGTCCGGGCGCCTTCTATCCGCCGACCCTGCTCTCCGCGGTGGACAAGGGGATGCCCGCCTTCGACGAGGAGACCTTCGGCCCGGTGGCGGCGGTGATCCACGCCAAGGATGGCACCGACGCGGTGCGCCTGGCCAACGAGTCGAGCTTCGGTCTGGGCGCCTCGATCTGGAGCCGCGATCTCGCGGGCGCGGAGCGGCTCGCCGCCCAGGTCGAGGCCGGCGCGGTGTTCGTCAACGGCATGGTCAAGTCCGATCCGCGGCTGCCCTTCGGCGGCGTCAAGCGGTCGGGCTACGGGCGCGAGCTCTCCGAGTTCGGCATCCGCGAGTTCGTGAACGTCAAGTCGGTGTGGGTCGCGGCGATGGGCACCGCGGAGTCATCCGACTCCGAGTAGGCGGCGCAGGAACGCGGCGTGGTCCCAGACGCCGTGCCCGACGCTCAGACCGAGCCGCACGACCACCAGGCGGCGCGAGGGGATGACGGTGAGAAGCTGGCCCTCGTGTCCGATGGCGTGATACGCGTCCGCGGGGATCCCCTCGTCGCCGGAGGGCGCGTAGGTGCCACGCCCCAGGCGGAGCCAGAAGTGTGCCCCGTACACGCCCCCCGGGGCGGCGGGAGCCGGCTTCACGCTGAACGCGACCCAGCCCTCGGGCAGGATGCGCTTGCCCTCCCACACGCCATCCTGAAGGTAGAGGAGCCCGAACCGCGCCCAGTCACGCGCCGTCGCGAACATGAAGGATGAGCCCACGTAGTCGCCGGCCGCGTCGGGCTCCATGACCGCGCTCGCCATGCCGAGCGGCTCGAAGAGCGCCCGGCGCGGGAAGAGGAGATAGTCCGCCTCGCTGCCTCCCACCGATTGGCGAAGGCCGCGGGCGATGATATTGGTGGAGCCGCTCGAATACGACCACCGGCTGCCCGGCGGCGCCGCGAGCGACTTGCCCGCAGCGAATCCCGCCGCGTCGCCGGTCCAGAACAGCATCGAGAGCACGTCGCCGAGGGGGTTCCCGTAGCTCTCCGAGAACCGGAGCCCGTCCGACATCTGGAGGAGCTGGCGCAGCGTGATCGCCCCGCGGGGATCGCCAGCCCTGCTCCATTCCGGCACGCGCAGCGGCTCGTCGAGGGCCAGCCGCCCGTCCCGCACGAGCACGCCGACCAGGGCATTGATCACGCTCTTGGTCATGGACCAGCCGGGCAGCGGGGAGTCCGGACCATAGCCGGGGGCATAGCGCTCCCCGACGATCCGGCCGTCGTGGACGACCACCATGGCGCGGGTGCGCCGTGACGGCAGGGGGCCGGGCTCGGCGAAGGCCTCGTCGAGCGCGGCGGTGACCGCCGCCGGGCTCAAGCCAGGCGTGGAGTCGCCTACGGGTGCCCGGGACGGCCACGGGCCACGCAGGGTCGCCGGCATCGCGGCGGGCGTCGGAAGGCCGCGCGACGCCAGCTGCCGGGGCGCGACACCGACGGCGAGGGTGCAGCCCAGTCCCTCGCGGTAGATCGCCACGCGCTCGCCGAGGCCGAGCAGGCGGCTCCGCACGGTTCCCGCGCTCCGGTCGACCTCCACGCTGACGATGCGGAGAATGCCGGGATCGTTGGAGCGGATCTCCGCGTCGAGCACCGACTGCGCCTTTCGCCCGGTCACGAAGACGCCCGAGCACACGGTCTTCGACACGTAGGCCGTCCCGACGAGGATGATCTGCCGGCCGAAGTAGACGATGGCGACGACAAGGGCGGCGGCGACCGCGGCCAGCACGATGCGCAGCAGGCGCGGCCGCGCCGAGCCGGCGGTCGCGCTCACGCGCCGGTGCGGCCAGCGGAGCCCGCGGCGGTGAGCCGGCGCAGGTCGACGGCCTCGTCGGCGAGCTGGGCGGGGTCGACGGGGACGCGGTCGCGGATCAGGGTCACCGCGAGCTTCAGCTCGCTGTCCGACTTCGGGTCCTCGGGATCGCCACCCCGATCCAGTCCGACCGCCGCGAGGACGACACCCTCCTTCACGTAGAAGCCGAGGAACTTCCGGCCCTCGGGCCGGCCCCTGAAGACGAGACGATCCCAGCTCTTCGCGAACCCGACGTACTCGATCACGTGCTCGTACTGATCCGACCAGAACGAGTGCACGTAGTCGTAGGGCGCGTCGTCGCCGAGCATGGAGCGGCCCGCCGCGCGCCCGTGCCGCTCGCCGTGGTTCCAGTGCTCGACGCGCAGCCGCCCGAAGAGCGGGTGCATGTGATTGGCGACATCACCGGCCGCGTAGACGTCGGGAAGCGTGGTGCGGCAATGCTCGTCCACGAGGATGCCGTTGTCGACCCCGGCTCCGGCGGCGGCGAGGAGCTCGACGTTCGGCGAGATCCCGATGCCGATCACCACGAGATCGCACTCGAGCACCCGACCCTTCTTCGTGCGCACCCGTGCGACCCGATCCGTCCCCTCGAAGGCAGCGACCCCATCCTCGACGATCAGCTCGACCCCCTTGTCGCGGTGGATGTCGCCGAGCACCGCGCCGACCTCGTCGCCGAGGGCCCGGGCCAGGGGGACGCGATGTCCCTCGATCGCCGCCACCTC
Source organism: Candidatus Methylomirabilota bacterium (assembly GCA_046728035.1). GTDB lineage: Bacteria > Methylomirabilota > Methylomirabilia > Rokubacteriales > CSP1-6 > DASRWT01. The sequence continues at coordinate 11,157 of JBKPDT010000246.1, forward strand.
GAGCCCGAGCTGACGCAGCGACGAGGCCACCTCGCAGCCGATGAACCCGAATCCCACGAGGACGGCTCGGCCGCCCGCCTTCGCGGCGGCCCGGATCCGGTCGGAGTCCTCCACGGTGCGGAGCTGAAAGATGCCGGGCAGCCCGACGCCGGGCACCTCGAGCGCGCGGTTACGGCTGCCGGTGGTGACGAGCAGCCGGTCGTAGGCGAGGCGCTCGCCGCCCGCCAGCTCCACCCGCTTCGTCCCGGGGTCGACGCGGGTGGCGGTCACGCCGAGGCGGAGCTCGATGCGCGCCGAGGCGTAGTAGTCGGCAGGCTTGACGAGCTGGTCCTCGAAGCGATCCTGGCCGCGGAGGTATCCCTTCGAGAGCGGCGGGCGGTTGTAGGGCGGCCGCGACTCGGCGCCCACAAGGACGATGTCCCCGTCGAAGCCACCCTCCCGCAGGGTGGCCGCCGCGGTGGCGCCCGCCAGGGACGCCCCGATGATGACGATGCGCTCGCGCGTCATGTGCTGGTCCCCCTCGGCACGATGGTACCCCCTCACCCCAACCCTCTCCCCCACGGGGGGAGAGGGCAGGGTGAGGGGCGGTTCAGCGCAGCCGGGCGATCACGTCCAGCACGCGGAAGATCTCGCCGCTCTCCCGCACCATCTGCCGGTCGCCCGCCTGGCCCCAGCGGAGGAGGCCGTCGCGGTCCACCACGAAGGTAGAGCGATAGGCGACGTTGCGATCCGTGTCGTGCACGCCGTAGGCGGCGATGGCGGTGCGGTGCACGTCGCTCAGCAGGGGGAACGGGAAGCGCCGCGCCTTCAGGTAGGCCTCGTGGCAGAACGGCGTGTCGCCGCTGATCGCCAGCATCACGGCGCCGCGGCGCGCGAGCTCGTCGGCGGCCTGGCCCAGGCCGGTGAGCTCGGGCGTTCAGATATTGCCCCAGTCGTAGCAGTAGAAGGCGAGCACCACGTCCCGGCCCCGCTGCTCCTCGAGCGTCACCGGCCGTCCCAAGGTGGAGGGAAGTGAGAAGCCCGGCGCGGGCTGGCCCCAGCGGAGTGCCGCCATGTCGGCACGACCATCGCATCCGCGCGGCCCCGTCGTCAACCGCGCGGGGTGTGCTAGCCTCGGTCGAAAGGAGACGACATGCCCCACCGCGGAATGAAGTTCGGCATCTTCCTCGCCCCCTTCCACCGCGTCGGCGAGAACCCCACCCTGTCCATGAATCGGGACATGGAGCTGATCGAGTGGATGGACCATCTCGGCTACGACGAAGTGTGGATCGGCGAGCACCACTCGGCGGGCTGGGAGACCATCGCCTCGCCCGAGATCTTCATCGCCGCCGCCGCCGAGCGCACGCGCCACATCATGCTGGGCTCGGGGGTGACGAGCCTGCCCTACCACCACCCGCTCATGGTGGCCAACCGCTTCGTGCAGCTCGACCACATGACGCGCGGCCGCGCCATGCTCGGCTGCGGCCCCGGCGCGCTCCCCTCCGACGCCTACATGATGGGCATCGAGCCCGTCACCCAGCGCCCGCGCATGGACGAGGCGCTCGAGGCCATCATGCGGCTCCTGCGCTGCGACGAGCCCGTCACCATGAAGACGGACTGGTTCGAGCTGCGCGAGGCCCGCTTGCACCTGGCGCCGTACTCGGAGCCTCACTTCCCGATCGCGGTGGCGAGCACCATCACGCCCTTCGGCGTGATCGCGGCAGCCAAGCACGGGCTGGGCGTGCTGTCCATCGGCGCGGGGCTCCCCGGCGGGCCCGAGGCCCTCGCCGGCCAGTGGCGGATCGCCGAGGAGACGGCGGCCCAGCACGGCCAGCGCATGGACCGGAAGAAATGGCGCGTAGTCGTGAACGTGCACGTCGCGGAGGACGACGAGCGGGCGCTCGGGGAAGTGTCGAAGGGCGAACGCCGCGAGACGATCACGTACTTCGAGGAGACCTTGGGGCGGCCGCCCGGCCGCGCCGACGACCCGCTCCGCGAGGGCGTGAGGATGGGGACGACCCTGGTGGGCTCGCCCGAGACCGTGGTGCGCGGCATCGAGCGGCTGCAGGGCTACAGCCAGGGCGGGTTCGGCGGCCTCCTCTTCCGCGCCCACGAGTGGGCCGACCGCGAGCAGACGCTACGCTCGTACGAGCTCTTCGCGCGCTACGTGATGCCGCGCTTCCAGGGCTCGCTCGCGACCATCGAGGACTCAAACGCGTGGGCGCGATCGAACCGCAAGTCGATCTTCGGGCCCAACGTGGAGGCGGTGCGGCGCGCCTATCTGGACGCGGGGAAGGAAATCCCCGCGGAGTACCGCGACCGCACGGTGGGGGCGCGCGACGTGCCGGAGGAGCCGAAGGGCGCGTAGCCGCCCGGCCCGAGCGCAGCCGGGAGGGGGGCGGGGCGCTCGCTTGCTCAGTACGGCAGTCGCCGCGAGCGCCCCGCCCCCCTCCCGGC
>JBKPDT010000247.1:0-4441 GCA_046728035.1 Candidatus Methylomirabilota bacterium
CGGGCCGGTGGGCCACCATGTTGTAGAGCCGCTGCTCGCCCCAGGCGGGGATCCAGCGCACGCGGTTGCGGATGGCGTCGAGCGCCTTCTGGCGCAGCCCCGTCTTGTCGAGCGAGATGAACCACTGCTCGGTGGCGCGGACGAGCGTGGGGTTCTTGCAACGCCAGCAGTGCGGATAGGTGTGGCTCATCGGCATCTCGGCGAGCAGCGCGCCAACCTGGCGGAGGTGGGCGATGATCTTCGGGTTCGCCTCCCACACCGTCTGGCCCGCGAAGTGGGCGACCTCGTCGATGAAGCGTCCGTCGTCGTCCACCGGGTTGTAGATCTTGAGCCCGGCGCGGCGGCCGCTCTCATAGTCCTCCTCGCCGTGGCCGGGCGCGATGTGCACGAGCCCGGTGCCGGTGTCCATCGCCACGAAATCCTCGCTGAGCACGATGGCGTCGCGCTCGATCCACGGATGCCGAGCGACCGTGCCCGCGAGGGCGGAGCCGGGCAGAGCCAGGCTGGTGGCGCGCGCGCGCCCGGCCACGCCGGGGAGATTGGCCACCGCTACCGCGAGCGGGCGTCCCACCATGAGCCACTCGCCGTCCACCTCGAGCGCGGTGTAGGTCTCCTCGGGATGCACGGCGATGGCGAGGTTGGCGGGCAAGGTCCAGGGCGTGGTGGTCCAGACCACGAACGAGGCCTTGCGCCCGCCGAGCGCCTCCGCCAGCGCCGGGCTCGGCTTCACGACGGGGAACTTCACGTACACGGTCGGCGTCGTCTGATCCTCGTACTCGACCTCGGCCTGGGCGAGCGCGGTCTTGCAGTGCATGCACCAGTGGACCGGCTTGAGCCCCTTGTAGACGGCGCCCTGCCCCACGAAGCGTCCGAACTCCCGGACGATCACCGCCTCGTAGTCCGGGTCCAGAGTCGCGTAGCGGTTGGCCCAGTCCCCGAAGACCCCCAGGCGCTTGAACTCCTCGCGCTGGATGTCGATGAAGCGGAGCGCGTACTCCCGGCAGCGGCGGATCTTTTCCACCGGGTCCATGGCCTTGCGCACGTCGCCCGTGGTGGTGTCCAGCCCGAGCTCCTTGTCCACCTGATGCTCGATGGGCAACCCGTGGCAGTCCCAGCCGGGCACGTACACGGCGTTGAAGCCCAGCATGTTCTGCGTCTTGACCACGAAGTCTTTCAGGATCTTGTTCAGCGCGGTGCCCACGTGGATGTGCCCGTTGGCGTAGGGCGGGCCATCGTGGAGTATCCACAGCGGGCGCGAGGCCGCCGCCTTCCGGATCCTCCCGTAGATGTCCATGGCCTGCCACCGCTCGAGCATCTCGGGCTCGAGCTTGGACAGGTTGGCCTTCATGGGAAAGGACGTCTTGGGAAGGTTGAGCGTGTCCTTGTAGTCCATTCGGATCTTCCGCCGCGGCCGACTACCGCGGCGTCAGCGTGACGATGCCCAGCTGGTTGTCGATGTTGACGATGAAGCGGTCGAGGTAGTCACGGCCGAGCAGCCCCTCGCCCTGGCCCAGGTCGACGTCGTGGGCGACCACGCGGATCGGGCCCGCCTTGGCTCCGTTGACGTCGATCGTGCTGATCAGGACGAAGAGGGCGTCGGCGGTGCCGGTGACGCCGCGGATCGAGCCCCGTAGGGCATCGCGACTCGACACGCCGAGCTGGGCGAGGGTGCGCGGGCTGATCGCCGTCACGGACGCGCCCGTGTCGAGGAGCAGCCGCACGCTGCCCGTGTCGTTGATCCGCGCGTTGACGAGGATGGGCTGGCCCGGCGTGAATCGGATCTGCGCCGAGCCTCTGGCCAGGGGGATCGGCCGCGTGCCGGGCGCCGTCACCGCGGGGGCGGGAGCCGAGGGGGGCGAGGTCAGGAACTGGGCCCCCGGACGGAAGCGCTCGGGGATGCTGTCGATGCCCTGGCTATAGTTCACGCGGCCCTGCTCGTCCGTCCAGCGGAAAGTCTGGGCGGACGTCTCGGTGGCCCCCAGGCCCAGCAGGGCGAGCGCCGTGCCCACGGTCAGCCGTCTCATGCGTGGCCCTCCCCTGTCATGGCCCTCAAAGTTAACACGGACGGGCCCTTCGCCGCGAGAGCCGGGGCCTCCCCTGGCTTCCTGCCGGCCCGGACAGGCGCGCGGAGCCGGCTGGCCGCGGCTCCAGGCCGTCTCGTAGACGACCATCTCCGCGGCGCCCGCCACCGTGTTGCGCGCCAGCCGGACGCGCTCCACCGCCGTGAAGCGATCACCCATGGCGGTCAGCCGCGGGAACCAGGCGGGGAAGACGATGAGGTAGTCGGGGCAGGCGCGCTCGAGATAGCGGAGCACGCCGGCCTCGCCGGCGCGCCGGTACGGGAGGATGGCCGGGGTCACCAGGCCCATGACGTCGATCACCTCGCGGCGCGAGAGGTAGCCGATGGCGCCGACGTCATTGAGGGCCAGGCGGGCGTCGCGGGGGGTGTTCGCGGCCACCCACCGCCCGAGCCGCACCTGCATGGCCTCGATGTTCTGCACCGCCCAGCCATAGCGCGTGGCCGCGGGCCAGAGGGAGACCAGCGCGGCGACGGCGAGGCCGGCGACGAGGACCCGGCGGAAGTGGGTGAGGCCCGGCGCGGCGTCGCGGGCGGCCGCGAGGGCCGCGACGGGCAGGGCGGCTACCGCGAACGCCATCGGCACGAGGTGTATCGAGTACCGCCCCTCCTGGAACTCGGGACTGCGGTACGGCGCGAGAAGCGCCATCGCGAGCGGCTGGAGCACGAGCAGGGCGATTGGCAAGGCCCCGCGGCGGCCGCCGCGGCGCCAGAGCAGCCAGAAGCCGGGAAGCAGGAGGAGCGGCAACAGGGCGTTCACCGAGCCGAGCCAGCCCGCCCACTCCATCGAGAAGCGCCAGGGCCGCGTGAGCAGCGTCGTGGTCAGAGGCTCGCGCGCGCCGGCCAGGAAGCCGGCGAGCCCGCCCTCGATCTTGGCCGCGGCCGGCGTGGGCAGCGGGGTGCCGGCGGTGCCGAGGTTGAAGGCCACCCAGGGGCCGACGATGGCGGCCGCGCACGCGGCGAAGAGCGCCGTGCGGCGCGTCGTGAGGGGACCCGCGGCCCAGACGAGCGGCAGCGCGAGAACGGACTCGGGCCGCGCGACCACGGCGAGCGCGAGCAGCGGGGCGGCGGCCAGGTCGCGGTCTCGCGTGTGGGCGAGGAGACCCGCCGTCACCAGGAGCGCGGCGAGCGAGACCTCCATGCCCGAAAGCGCACCCCAGAGAAGAGGTCCGGACAGCGCGGCGAGGGCGCCGGCGAGCAGGGCGGCGCCGCGATCGCCCGTCCACGCCAGCACGAGCCGGGCGCCGAGGAGCGCCGCCCCCAGCGAGGCGGCCGCGCCGACCACCTTGGCGAGGAGGAGGGGCTGACTGCCCGCCACCGCGAAGAGCCCGCCCAGGAGAAGGGTCCAGAGGGGCGCCGTCGAGCCCGCCACCGGCACTCCGGGATTGTAGGAAAAGCCGTATCCCTCGGCGAGGTTGCGGGCGAACCGGAAGTGGATCCAGGAGTCATCCAGTGGAAAGCCGGCGACGCCGGCCAGCTGGTGCTCCCGGAAGACGAAGAGGGCGAGCCCGAGGGCGAGCGCCCCGGCGACGGCCCCCGTCACCTTCACCGGGGTTCGCGCTGGAAGGTGTAGCCGGCGTGCTCCACGGGCCCCTTGCCGAGCGGGAGCACGTAGAGGAAGCGCCCGTAGGAGAGCTGGATCTCGAGCAGGCCCCGCGGCCGCGGCAGCTCGGGATCCCAGTGGTCCACGAACCAGACGAGCTGTCGCACCCGCCGCGGCAGCGTGATGGCGGTGCCCGGCGGGAGGATCATGGTCGGCGCCAGTTGCGGCGCGTAGAAGCCCGGCGGATCGGCGCGCAGGTAGAGCTGGTAGATCGCGTACTCGGGCATGTAGAACATCGCGTGCCGGAGCCAGGGATACGAGCGCCTATTGCCCAGCTCGGTGAGGAGCGCGGTGTCGGCCGGGTCGTACACGGCGCGGATCGTCTCCACGTAGGTGCGCAGCACCGCCTCGTGCTCGCGAAGCGCGGCGACCGTGCGGGAGAGGATCCAGTCGTGGGCCTCGTCCCGCGCCCGCCGCACCCAGGCGTCGCCGCCTTGGCGGTCGAACTCGCGCGGCTCCGGCCGCGCGCTCACGAAGAACCCGGTGTTGACCAGGAGGAGGGGGCCGAGCGCGGCAACGGTGAGCGCCCAGCGCCAGTGCGGCCGTCGCAGGCGCTCGGAGCCCGCCGCCACCAGCTCGACCACCGCGCGGCTGAGCAGGATCACCAGCGCGGGGAGGAAGGTCAGCACGTAGCCGGCCTGGCCGAAGTGGACGAGGGTGTACACGACAAAGGGCGGCGCCATCCATCCCACGAGGAACCACTCGCGCGTGGACCAGCCGCGGCGGCGCGCGTAGAAGGGCAGCGCGCCCAGCGCGAGGGC
>JBKPDT010000248.1:0-12882 GCA_046728035.1 Candidatus Methylomirabilota bacterium
CTGCATGGCCTGCCCCATGGCCTGGCCCATCGCGATCCCCGCGCCCACGCCCACGCCCGCGCCGGCGGCGCCGCCGGTGTTCGCCGCCGCCGTGGGGATGGACTGCCCCACCTGGAACTGCGTGTAGCGCGGCAGGTCGCCCACGATGCCCATCCCGATCCGCTCGTCGAGCCGCTTCTGCAGCTCCTCCGGCAGCGAGACGTTCTGGATCTGGAAGCTCTCCAGCGACAGGCCGAGGGCGGCGAAGGCGGGCTGGGCTTTCCCCAGCACCGCGCGCGCGAGTTCATCCTGGCTGGCGGCCATGTCCAGGAAGGGGACCTGGCTGCCGCCGAAGTGATCCGTCAGGGTCGCGACGAGGGTGCTGCGGAGCTGGCCGTCGAGGTCGGCGACGCCGTAGCTTTCCCGCGTGCCGGACAGCTCGCGGAAGAACACCCCCGGGTCGGCGAGCCGATAGCCGTAGACGCCGAAGGCCCGGAGGCGCACCGCGCCGAACTCGCGGTCGCGAATGGTGAGGGGGCTCGCGGTGCCCCAGGTCTGGTTGAGGCGCAGCCGCGTCGAGAAGAAGTAGACCTCGCTCTTGAACGGGGACTCGAACAGCTTGTCCCAGTGCCGGAGGTCGGTGAGGACGGGCAGGTTGCGCGTCCGGATCACGTGGGTGCCGGGACCGAATAGATCGGCGACCTTTCCCTGGTCGACGAACAGGGCCAGCTGCGTCTCCCGGACGATGAGGCGGGCCCCCTGCTGGATCTCGAAATCCGCGGTAGGGAAGCGCCACGCCAGCACCTCGTCGCTCGCTTCGGTCCACTGGAGGACGTCGATGAACTGTTTTTTCACGAAGCTCGAGATGCCCATGGCCCCTCCCATCGAGATGCGGCGTTGTGCGGCTTCGAGGACGTACGTCCCCGCGCAGAAGCAGAGCAACCGATGTGCCAGGCAAGACACCGAGCGATATCAGGGTCTTGACTGGCGATCGTCGATCGGGACTGCCGACGACTGTTGGGGCGGGCTGCCCCGGCGCGTCAGTCGGAGCCGGGAGGCCCGATCTCGCGGACGAGCCGGAGGCCCCGCGCGGCCGCTTCCAGGGTGCGCCGGGCCTGGGAGAGCGCCAGTAGCGGGAAATAGTTCCGGTAGAGCGTATAGCGGAGGTAGAAGACACCGGGGAAGCCGGTGCCGGTGGCAAGCGATTCGTCCCAGGTGCCATCGGGCTTCTGGGTCTCGATGAGGTACTGCACGCCACGGATCAGGCTGTCACCCTCGCCCTGGCCCGCCGCGATCAGCCCGAGGAGCCCCCAGGCGGTCTGCGATGGCGTGCTCCGCGCGGGAACGAACTTGCCCTCGGCATAGCTCGCGCAGCTCTCGCCCCAGCCACCGTCGGCGTTCTGCACGGAGGCGATCCAGCGTCCTGCCTGAAACATCGCCCGCGAGGCGGTGCGGTCGTGGGCGGCGCGCAGACCGCGCAGCGCTAGGAACGTGCCGTAGACGTAGTTCACGCCCCAGCGCCCGTACCAGGAGCCGTCCGCCTCCTGCGTCTGGAGGAGATAGGCGGCCCCGCGGTCCACGGGGAGCTCGGAGACGCGCAGCCCGCGGCGGCACAGGGCCTCGAGCACGCGGCCCGTGATGTCAGGGCAGGTCGGATCGAGCATCGCGTTGTGGTCGGCGAAGGGCACCCGATTGAGGAGCGCCCAGTTATTGTCCACGTCGAAGGCGGCCCAGCCGCCGTCGCTCGACTGCATCTGGGTCAGCCAGGCGAGCGCCCGTCGCTCGCACCGGTCCTGCGCGGCGGGGTCGCTCGCAGTGGCGTGCTGGAGCGCCAGCAGCACCATGGCGGTGTCATCGATGTCCGGGTAGTGCTCGTTGCTGAACTCGAAGGCCCAGCCGGAGGGCTCGAGGTCGGGCCGCTTCACCGACCAGTCGCCGCGGCGCCGGATCTCCCGGGCGATGAGCCAGTCGGCGGCCCGGCGCTGCGCGTCCGTCGCCTCCCGGCCCTGCTCGCCGAGGGCGAACATGGCGATGGCGGTGTCCCAGACCGGCGAGAAGCAGGGCTGGAAGTAGAGCCGCCCGGGCGTCTCCGTCATGAGCTGCTCGAAGACGCGGAGGGCTTCGACGAAGTCGGGATGATCGCGCGGGTAGCCGAGGCACTCGAGCGCCATCACGAAGTACATCATGGAGGGATAGATCCCGCCGAGTCCGTCGCTGTGGCGCGTGCGGTCGAGCATCCACTTCTCGGCCTCCCGGAGCGCGGAGCGGCGGATGACTTCGGGGGCGCGATGCTCCCAGACCTTGAGCGCCGCGTCGAGCTGGGTGAAGACGACGGAGAGCCGGTCGCGCCGCGGCAGCCGGAAGCTCTTGCCGGGGACGGCCAGCTCGTCCAGGTCGAAGCCCGCGGGCACCGGCCGCCGGCCGGCGCGGGCTTGCACGATGGACAGCGGCACCACGATGGCGCGGGTCCACGATGACATCTCGTAGATGATCCCGCCGGGAAGGAGCACCAGCTCGACGGGGATGGTGGGCACATGGCGCCGCGGGTAGAGACCGAACAGGCTCAGGTTGATCCGGACGTAGCTGTTCGTCTCCTGGATGCCGCCGAGGCGTAGCACGGACTCGCGCGCCCGCCGGAGCGGCTCCGCGTCGGCCCCGAGCCCCGCCAGCTTGAGCGCGGCATAGGCCTTGACGCTGGCATTGATCTCGGCGGGGCCCTCCGGATAGATGTTGAAGCCCCCGTCGGGGAGCTGGCGCTCGAGGATGGCCTCGCGCGCCTTGAGGATCCGCCCCCATGTGGGCGGCCGCCACGGGCCGTCGTCGGGGGGATGCAGCCAGAGCTGGAACAGCACGTAGTCGGACTCCAGCGTGGTGTCGGCGAGGAGATCGCCACACCAGTAACCTTCGGGCTTCTGCAGCGCGAGCACCGCGTCGGCGGCATGGTCGGCCACCACCGCCGCCTTCTCCGCGAGGACGGCGCGGCTTTCTCCCGCGGGGCGGACCCGCCGGACGGCGCCATCGCCGGGCTCGATCCATGACGTGGACATATGCAACGAGTGTAAAGGATCGGTGGCCGACTCGTCGCATGCTGCGAAGGGGCCGGTGGCGGCGTGGGTGGCCGCGTCCGCCCCGGCGGGCTGTGATACCATCCCCACCGGCGCGCCAGCCGCGCTGCAACCGCCATTCCCATCAGTTCACGAGGAGGACTTTCATGGCGATCAAGGTCGGCGACCGGCTGCCGACTTCCCGGGGCCTTCACTCCCACCTGATCGAGCAAGCATGTGCCAGGGTACCTGGCCAACTACGACAAGCTGAAGGCGAAGAAGGTGGACGAGGTCTGGTGCGTGGCGGTCAACGACGCGTTCGTCATGGGCGCGTGGGGCAAGGAGGAGCAGGCAACCGGCAAGGTGCGCATGATGGCCGATGGCAGCGCCACCTTCACCAAGGCGCTCGGCCTGGATATGGACCTCACCGCGCGCGGCATGGGCGTGCGCTCGCAGCGCTACTCGATGCTCGTGGACGACGGCGTGGTCAAGGCCCTCAACGTCGAAGCGCCCGGCAAGTTCGAGGTGAGCAACGCCGACACCATGCTGAAGGCCCTCTGAAAGATGCGGCAACCCTCGCAGGCTGCTAGCCGGCTGCGGGTCGGCGTCCTCGGGCTCAGCCACGATCATGTCTGGGCGACTCTCGCGGCGATCGCCGCGGGGGCGGAAGGCACGCTGGCGGCGGTAGCCGAGCCCGACTCTCGCCTGCGCGAGCGCCTCGCCCGGGAGCACGGTGGGGTGCCGGCGCTCGCCGACTTCGGAGCTCTGCTCGAGCGCCGCGACCTCGACGCTCTCCTCTGCTTCACCGACAACCGCGCCTCGGCCGAGTGGGGGATCCGGGCGCTCGGCCGCGGCCTGCCCGTCATGGTCGAGAAGCCCATGGCGGCGGACCTTCCCGGAGCCGACGCCCTGCTCGCTGCGGCGCGGGCGTCCGGCCGGCCGCTCATGATCAACTGGCCCACCGCCTGGCGCCCCGCCCTGCGACATGGCCTGACCCTGGTGAGCGGGGGCGCGGTGGGCGAGCCCGTGCAGCTCTCGCATCGCGGCGGCCATTCGGGGCCCCACGAGTACGGCTGCTCGGAACAGTTCTGCGAGTGGCTCTACGATCCCGCGCGGAACGGCGGCGGCGCGCTGGTGGACTACTGCGGCTACGGCGGCATCCTGTGCCGGACGCTGCTGGGCCGGCCCGGCGCCGTCACCGCGGTGGCCGCGCATCTCCGGAAGAAGGATCTCCCCTCCGAAGACAATGCCGTGGTAGTCCTGCGCTATCCCCGCGCGCTCGCGGTCCTGGAGGGCTCGTGGACCCAGATCGGCGGAGAGCCGGCCTTCGCGCTCGTCGTGTACGGGGACGCGGGGACGCTGATCGTGCACCAGCCGCGCGCCACCCGCGAGGGCCAGAAGGTGGGCCCGGGCCGCGTGCAGATCGTGCGGGGCGAGGCGAGCGAGTCGCTCGTACCGCCCGAGCTCCCCGCGGGCGAGCGCGACGGCGTGTCCTACTTCCTCGCCCGGTTGCGGGACGGCCGGCCCATCGAGGGCCTCTGCGCGCCCGAGGTGGGGCGGGACGTGCAGGAGATCCTCGCCGCCGCGCTCGAGTCGAGCGCGACGGGCCGCACGGTGACGCTCGCGCCCGCGCGCGGCTAGGCTACTTCCCCTCGCCCTCGAGGAGGTCGATCACCCGCCGCGCCATGGCGAGGTCCTCCCCGCTGGCCGCGGCGAAGCGCCGCATGGCGTCGATCCGGCGCCCCTCCTTGAGCATGGCCATGACCTCGGCACGGAGGGGGGCGGCGAGCCCCGCCGTGAGCGTGTGCGCCCGCGCCTCGTGCGCCGCGTTGGCCTGCTTTGCCGAGCGGAACGCGGCCAGGCCCTCCGCGGTGGGACAGGGCAGCACCTGAAGCCAGGCGCCGCCACTCGCCGCGATCTCGGCGACCAGGGAGGCGGAGCGCGACGCGCTCATCTCGAGATCGATCTGGATCTGATGCGTGGGCGGAACTGGGTAGACCGCCATGCCCGCCGGCGCCGAGGGCGGCGTGCCCTTGGGGAGCGCCTTCACGGTGACGATCCGGTACGGCCCGCTCCACTTCCAGCGGAAGGCGCGCGCGATCCAATCGTCGTAGAAATCGCGATTCTCGTCGGTGATGCAGGCGAGAGATTTCGGATGGACGAGGCGCCGGTACCGCTCCGCGTCGCGAGCGCGGGCGGCGGCGACATACTGCTCGGCGAATCGGCGATGCCCGGCCTCGACGGCGACCGGCTGGCCCTGAGCGCGCGCGGGAGCGCCGGCGCCCAGGGACACTACGACGGCGACGACGGCGACGAGCGCGAGGCGGCGCATGGCCTTGTCGGGGACAGCATACTAGGATCCCCCTGATGATCGAGAGGATTGAGACCCTCATCGTGGGTGGAGGTCAGGCCGGCCTGGCCCTGAGCTACCACCTGCGCGGGCTCGGCCGCGAGCACCTCATCCTCGAGCGGGGGCGCGTGGCCGAGCGCTGGCGCAGCGAGCGCTGGGACTCCCTCACGTTCCAGTTCCCGAGCTGGAGCATCCGGCTTCCGGGCCACGAGTATCGCGCCGGCGATCCCGAGGGCTTCGCCCCGCGCGACGAGGTGATCCGCTTCCTGGACGAGTATCGCGCGCGCATCGCGGCGCCCGTCCGGGAGGGCGTCACCGTGCGCGCGGTCACGGCGAGCGCGGGGAGCGCTCGGTATCTCGTCGAGACGGACGCCGGCGACTACGAGGCGCTCAACGTGGTGGCCGCAACCGGTCCCTATCAGGCACCCGTGCTACCGCCGGCCGCCACGGCGCTGCCGCCCGGCATCGTCCAGGTGCATTCGAGCCGTTACCGGAATCCCGCCATGCTGCCCTCCGGCGCCGTGCTCATGGTCGGCTCGGGCGCCTCCGGCTGCCAGATCCTCGAAGACCTGCTCGAGGCCGGACGCACCATCTTTCTCTCCGTGGGTCGCCACCGCCGCGTGCCACGCCGCTACCGGGGCCGCGACGTGTTCTGGTGGATCGACCGCATGGGCGCCCTCGACCAGACCCTCGAGCAGCGTCCGGACGCGCGAAGCACGCCCAATCCGCTCGTCACCGGCGCCCACGGCGGCCACGACATCGACCTGCGCCACTACGTGCGACAGGGCGTGACCCTGCTCGGCCACCTGCGCGAGGCGCGGGACGGCCGGCTCTTCCTCGACGACGACGTGGCCAGCCAGATCGCGCGGGGTGACGAGGGGTTAACTGCCTTCGCACGGACGGCGGACGAGTGGGCGCTGCGCGAGGGGCTCGGGCCCCCGCGCGACGACGAGCGCGTGGACCGCATCCCGCCCACGAGGCTCCCCGACGCGCCGGAGTCGCTCGATCTGCGTGGCGCCGGTATCACCACGGTGGTCTGGGCCACCGGCTTCCGCCCCGACTTCGGCTGGATCCGTCTCCCCGTGCTCGACGCCGCCGGCGACGCCATCCACCGCCACGGCCTCACCACCTACCCGGGCTTCTACTTTCTCGGCCTGCCGTGGCTCTCCAAGCTCAAGTCGTCCGTGCTCTGCGGCGTGGGCGAGGACGCGGAGCGCATCGCCACCGTCATCGCGGCGCGCGGCTGAGTGCGCGCGCTTGAAGCGTCGGGGACCGGGGCGTAGTATTCGCGCCAGGATGCCCATCGAGCTGATCGGGATGATCGGGGTGCGGCCGGAGGGCGCCGACGGCGCCGCCGTGCACGTGATCGGCGGCGAGATCGACCGCGTCTGGGTGCGCGACTTCTCGCAGGCACACGAGCGCGCGGACTTCGACAAGGTGCTGGTCGGCTACACCTCCACCGCGGCCGACGGCTTCCTCGTCGCCTCGTACGCGGCCGCCCACACCGAGCGGCTCGCCTATCTGATCGCCCACCGCCCGGGCTTCGTGGCGCCGACCCTGGCGGCGCGCAAGGCGGCGACGCTCGACCAGTTCACGGGCGGGCGCGTCGCCCTCCACATCATCACCGGCGGGAGCGACGCCGACCAGGCCAAAGACGGCGACTGGCTCGATCACGACACGCGCTACCGCCGCACCGACGAGTACCTGGGCCTGCTCCGCCGGGTGTGGACGGAGGAGCGCCCCTTCGACCACGCGGGCGAGTTCTACCGCCTCGCCAACGCGTACTCCGAGATCAAGCCCGTGCAGAAGCCGCATATCCCGCTCTACTTCGGCGGGGCCTCGGACGCGGCGCACGCGATCGGCGCCCGGCACTGCGACGTCTACATGCTCTGGGGCGAGCCGCTCGCCGCCGTCAAGCAGCGCGTCGCCGACGTGCGCGCGGCGGGCGCCCGCGCCGGCCGCGAGCCGCGCGTGAGCGTGTCGCTCCGCCCCATCATCGCCCCCACCGAGGCCGCGGCGTGGGCGAAGGCGCACGACATCCTCGCCAAGATCCAGGCCAAGCAGGGGGACCGCACGCTGCCGCTTCCCGAAGCGGTCGGCGCCAAGCGGCTGGTGGACTTCGCGCGCCAGGGGGAGGTCCACGACAAGCGGCTGTGGACGCCCATCGCGGCGGCGGTGGGCGGCGCCGGCAATACCACCGCGCTGGTGGGCACGCCCGAGCAGGTGGCGGAGGCCATGCTCGACTACTATGACCTCGGCGTGACCACCCTCCTCATCCGGGGCTTCGACCCGCTCGCGGATGCCGCCAAATACGGGCGCGAGCTCATCCCGCTCGTCCGCGCCGAGGTGGCTCGCCGCGACCGCGATCACGCGGCGGCCTGAGGCCATGCCTCGGCTCGTCGCGGTGGTGGGCGCGGTGACGCCGCCGGGCCGGCTCAACGCGGCGATGCAGAGCGCGGTGGACGCGGCCACCGCCCGTCCCGGCGTCACCGCGACCCTTCTAACCCTGGCCGACTATCGCCTCGGCTTCGCCGACGGCCGGCCAATGGACACGCTCACGGACGATTCACCCCAGTTGATCAGGGCGCTCGCGGAGGCCGACGCCGTCATTTTAGCGAGCCCGGTGTACCGCGGCTCCTTCACCGGCGCGCTCAAGAACCTCCTCGACCTGACGCCGCTGGAGACCCTGCGCGGCAAACCCGTGGGCATCGTCGCGATGGGCGCCTCGCCCCATCACTACCTGGGCGTGGACTGGCATCTCCGCGCGGTGCTCGCCTGGTTCGGCGCGCTGGTGGCGCCGACGAGCGTCTACCTCGAGTCCACCCACTTCAAGGATGGAAAGCTCGCCGATCCCGGCGTCGCCGCCGCCCTGAGCGAGCTGGTGACGGCCACCCTTGCCCTCGCCGGCCAGCCTCGCGATCGCCTCGGCCCGCCGCCGCTCGCGGCCGGCCGCGGCTAGGCCGCGGCGCTCACTCGATCAGGTTGAAGCGCTGGCGCACCTGGCGTGCGCAGTCCGCGCAGAGGCCGTGGCTGAACATCGCCTCCGTGTGGTCGCTGACGAAGACCTCCACCGGCCACCACACGCCCCCGGGGTCGCGGATCTTCTTGCACGCCGCGCAGATCGGCAGGATGCCGCGGAGGGTCTTCGCGGGCCCGCGGTCGGCGCGGGCGGGGAGCGGGGCTTCGGCGAAGGACATCACCACCCCGTGCGGCGTCGTCTCGCCCGACCGCACCAGCGGCCGCGCGCTCACCGAGATCCAGAGGGGATCGGCGCCCGGTCGGAGCACGCCCATGGTGACGCGTGGACAGGTCTGGCCCGTGCGGAGCGCCACCGCGTCGGGCTGCAGCTCGGCGGGAAACGGCGTGCCGTCCGCGCGCAGCGCGCCCACGCCGAACACGGCGAGCGAGGGGCCGAGGATGCGCTCGGCGCTCGGGTTCCAGCTGGAGATGGCGCCGTCGGCGCCCTTGAGGACGACGCCCTCCTCGAGAGCCTCGAACACCGCGCGGTACCGCTCCTCGCTCTCGCGCAGCAGGCTTTCCACGTGGACGCGGTCGGTGATGTCCACCGCGTGGCCGATCACGTAGGGCGCGCGCTCGGGCGGGCGGAAGAGCGCGTTGCGATAGGCCCAGAGCCTTTCCTGGCCGTCGCGGCTCACCAGTCGGAGCACGCCGCGGTCGGCCTCCTTCTCGCGGATGCGGTCGAGATAGGCTCCGAAGAAGACGCGCACCGAGGGCGCGAGGAACTCGCGCAGGTTCCGGCCCACGCCCTCATCGGGCGAATAGCCCAGCTCCCAGGCGGAGGCGGGACTCACGTAGAGGAGGTTGCCCTCGAGGTCGTGGATGCAGATGAGGCCCTGGCTGTTCTCGACGAGCTGGCGGTACAGCTCGGCGCGCTCGCGGAGGTGCTCGTACTCGCTCATGCTATTTGCCCTGCGCCTTCCGCTTCCAGAGCTCCCAGGGCCGGCCGATGGTGCCGCTGACCGACGCCTCCGCGCGCTTCGCCTCTTCCGGGTCGAGATAGGTCACCGGTCCGCCGAGCGCCATCGCCTGGGCCTGGAGGCGCGCATTGACCTCCGTGTACACGCTGCGGAACACCGCCACGGGCAGCCCGGTCCCCACCACCACCGCGCCGTGCCCCCGCATGAGCACCACCGGCGCCCCGCCAAGGGCACGGGCCAGGGCCTGACCGAGCGCCGAGTCGCGGACCAGCATGTCGGTCATCGCGCCGCTGGCCTGTCGGATATCGAACACGGGCACGCCCCCCGTGAGGAAGGCGCTCATGTGATAGAGCGGCCGCAGCGGGGCGCCGGTCACCCCGAACGGGATTACCGACGGCGAGTGGCTGTGAACAACCGCCCGGACGTCGGGGCGCGCGCGATAGATCTCCCCATGGATGAAGCGCTCGAGATAGGTCGCCCGCCCGCGCGAGTCCACCGGGCGGCTGTCGAGGTCGTACTCCATGATATCGGCCATCGTCACGAGTTCCGGCGCGATCGATCGGGACATCAGATAGCGGTCCGGGGCGGCATTGTGCCTGACGCTGACGTGCCCATAGCCGTCGAGCACGCCCTGGTCAGCCAGGATGCGATTGGCGGCGACGAGATCCTCGATGAGGGCGGGATCGGCTGGTCCTGCGCTTGTGGGCGACGACGTCTGGGCGCCGGCGGAGCGAGTGGTGGCGATCGCGGCAACGGTCGCGCCCACCCCGATGAGCACGTGACGCCGGGCGAGGCTGCGCATGATAGTCATGGTGCGACCAGCGGCCCCTGATCGCAAGCACGAACGCGAATTCGTGCGCACGCGATGCCGTCCAATAGGCGTCGCGGGCTTGCCGGTCATATAAACCTCACGCCGTTGTAGGATCGACACATGCCTCCTTTCGCCACCGTCCATCGCGGGTTGTCGGGCCTGGCGCTCATCGCGGCGGCCCTGATACCCCTCGCCTGCCAGGAGAGCCCGGGTCCCGCGGCGGCGCCGCCCTCCGAGACCCAGCGCCAGGCGCCCCGGGAGGTCCGGCTCGTGCCGGCGACGGAGGAGATGGTCGACCGGAGAGTCAGTGCCACCGGCACCCTCGCCGCCGACGAGCAGGTGGTGCTCGGCACCAAGGTCGCCGGCCGGGTCGGCGAGCTCCTCGTGGACCTCGGGAGCCGGGTCCGGCGCGACCAGGCGGTCGCTCGCCTCGACCCCACCGACGCTCAGCTCCGCGTCGACCAGGCGGTGGCGGCCTTGCAGCAGGCGCGGGCCCGGCTCGGACTCTCTCCGGGAGGCACGGACGACCGCGTGGATCCCGAGCAAACCTCCCTTGTGCGCCAGGCGCGCGCGGTGCTGGACGAGGCCCGACTCACAAAGGAGCGAACGGATCGGCTCTGGAAGCAGGAGCTGATCGCGCAGGCGCAGGTCGACACCGCGGTGTCCGCGCTGGGCGTGGCCGAGGCCCGCTACCAGGACGCGATCGAGGAGGTGCGGAACCGCCAGGCGGTGCTGCTTCAGCGGCGCTCCGAGCTGGAGCTGGCGCGGCAGCAGCGCGCGGACACCGTGGTCACCTCGCCGATCGAGGGCGCGGTGAGCGAGCGCCGCGCCTCGGTCGGAGAGTACCTCGCCGCCGGGGCGCCGGTGGTCACGCTCGTCAAGCTTCACCCCCTCCGGCTCCGGCTCGCGGTGCCCGAGCGCGACGCGACGGCGGTGCGTGTGGGGCAGCTCGTCGTCGTGACCGTCGAGGGCGTGGCGGGCGAGCATCGTGGGCGCGTCGCCCGCATCTCCCCCGCGATCAGCGAGCAGAACCGCACCCTCCTGGTGGAGGCCGAGGTGCCCAACGAAGGCGCTGCGCTCCGGCCCGGCGCCTTCGCCAAGGCCGACGTCGTCCTCGCGGGCGACCTGCGCGTGGTCACCGTGCCCGCGGCCGCGATCGTCACCTTCGCGGGAGTGGAGAAGGTGCTCACGGTAGACAAGGGACGCGCCGTGGAAGTGCGGGTGACGACCGGGCGCCGCCTGGGCGACCGCGTGGAGATCGTGACCGGCATCGCGGCGGGCACCCCGGTGGTCGGGCAGCCCGGCAACCTGACCGGCGGGCAGCCGGTCTCGGTCACGCGGTAGATGCAGAAGCTCGCCGAGGTCTGCATCCGCCGGCCGGTGTTCGCGGCCATGCTCGTGCTCTCCCTCGTCGTGGTCGGTGCCGCCTCGTACGCCCGCCTCGGCGTGGACCGCTTCCCTGCCGTGGACGTTCCCACTGTGAGCGTGCGCACCGAGCTCAGCGGCGCCTCGGCCGAGGAGGTGGAGAGCCAGGTCACGCGCGAGATCGAGCAGATGGTCAACACCGTGCAGGGCATTCGAGAGATGCGCTCGATCTCCGGCCCCGGACAGTCCATCGTCATCGTGGAGTTCGAGCTGCGCCGGAACATCGACGTGGCGGCGCAGGACGTCCGCGAGAAGGTCGCCCTCGCGATCCGGAATCTCCCGCGAGACACGAAGGCGCCCATCATCGCGAAGTTCGACAACGACCAGGCGCCCGCCCTCACGGTGGCGGTGGCCGGCGACCGGCCGCTGCGCGAGCTGACCGAGCTGGCCGACAAGGTCGTGAAGGTCCAGCTCGAGCGCTCCTTCGGGGTGGGCGAGGTGCGGCTCGTGGGCGGCCTCAACCGCGCGATCAACATCTGGGTCGAGGCGGATCGGCTCGCCGCCTACCAGCTGCCCATCACCGCGGTCCGCGACGCGCTGGTGCGCCAGAACGCGGACATGCCGGGCGGCAACGTCACCGCGGGGCTCCGCGAGTCCTCACTCCGCACCATCGGGCGCGTCGCCGATCCGAAGGCCTTCGACGACGTGGTCATCGCCACCGTCAACGGCGCCCCCATCCGGGTGCGCGACGTGGGCCAGGCCGAGGACGGGACGGCCGAGCAGCGGTCGGTGGCCCGGCTCAACGGCGTGCCCAGCGTCATCCTCGAGGTGCGGCGCCAGTCGGGTGAGAACACGGTGGCGGTGGTCGAGGCGGCCAAGGCAAGCCTCGCCCGCCTCGCCGGGCAGATCCCCTCCGACGTGCGCCTCGAGGTGATCCGCGATCAGTCGCGCTACATCTACGCCGCGCTCCACGAGATCAAGATCCACCTGATCCTGGGCTCGATCCTGGCCTCGCTCGTGGTTCTTGTCTTCATGCGGAACTGGCAGTCCACCGTCATCGCGGCGGTCGCCATTCCCTGCTCGGTCATCTCGGCGTTCGGCATGATGTGGGCGCTCGGCTTCACGCTCAACAGCGTGACCATGCTGGCCCTGGTGCTCATGGTCGGCATCGTCATCGACGATGCCATCGTCGTGCTCGAGAACGTCTTCCGCTTCGTCGAGGAGAAGCGGATGACGCCGTTCGAGGCGGCGAAAGCCGCCACCGCCGACATCGGCCTCGCGGTCATGGCGACCACGTTCAGCCTGGTGGTGATCTTCCTCCCCGTCTCGTTCATGTCGAGCGTCTCCGGCCGCTTCCTCTACCAGTTCGGCGTGACGGCGGCGGTATCGGTCCTG
>JBKPDT010000249.1:0-3643 GCA_046728035.1 Candidatus Methylomirabilota bacterium
GGCCATCCTGGTGATCGCGGCCGCCGCCTCCCTGCCGCTCTTCACGAGCGGGTTCCGCCTCTTCCAGTTCACCCAGGTCTGCATCTACGCCATCGCCCTCATGGGCCTGAACCTCCTCACCGGCTACAACGGTCAGTTCTCCCTGGGCCACGGCGCCTTCTACGCGGTCGGCGCCTACATCTCCGCCATCATGATGGACCGGTGGGCGATCCCGTACGGCTGGACCATCCCGGTGGCGGGGCTGCTCTGCCTGGTCGTGGGCTTTCTCTTCGGCCGCCCTGCCCTCCGCCTGGAAGGGCTCTACCTCGCGCTCGCCACCTTCTCCCTCGCCCTCGCGGTGCCGCAGATTCTCAAGTACTTCGAGCACTGGACGGGGGGCTCGCAGGGGCTGGTGCTCTCCAAGCCGAAGGCGCCCTGGGGCCTGCCCATCAGCGAGGACACGTGGCTCTACTACGTGACCCTGTTCGTGACCGTCGTCATGTTCGTGATTGCGGCCAATCTCGTGCGGAGTCGGGTCGGCCGCGCGCTCGTCGCCATCCGCGACAACCACATCGCCGCCGAGGCGATGGGGGTGGACAGCGCCCTCTTCAAGTCCGTCACCTTCGGAGTGAGCGCGGCCTATACGGGCGTGGCGGGGGCGCTCTCCGCGGTGGCCATCGCCTACGTGGCGCCCGACTCCTTCAACGTCTTCCTGTCCATCACCCTCCTCATCGGCATCGTCATCGGCGGCCTGGGGTCCATCTGGGGCAATGTGCTGGGGGCGCTGTTCATCCAGTTCGTCCCCAACTGGGCCCAGGACATCTCCAAGGCCGCCCCCTGGGCCATCTTTGGCATCTTCCTCATCGTGTTCATGTACGTCATGCCCTACGGCATCGCGGGGGCGCTCAAGCTCCTCTGGATCCGGGCGGCCCGATCGCGAGTTTCAACAGGACAAGGAGGTGCGGCGGTCTCCCCGCAGGTGCATACCCCATCGGCCTGAGAACAGGCCCGATCACAAAGGAGGACATTAGCGTGAAGAGAGCACTGGCAATCGGTTTGATCTTCAGCTTCATCGGGCTCGGCCTGGCGGCATCCGCCGGCGCCCAGACGGTGGTCGGCGTGACGCCCACCGAGATCAAGATCGGCAATACCAACCCGTACAGCGGTCCTGCTTCCGCGTACGGCACCATCGGCAAGGCCATCGGCGCCTACTTCAAGAAGGTCAACGACGAGGGCGGGATCAACGGGCGCAAGATCAACTACATCACCTACGACGACGGCTACGCGCCGCCGAAGACGGTGGAGATGGTGCGGCGGCTCGTCGAGCAGGATCAGGTCGCGGCGCTGTTCCAGACCCTCGGCACGCCGCCCAACAGCGCCATTCACAAGTACATGAACGAGAAGAAGGTCCCCCACCTCTTCGTGGCCACCGGCGCCACCAAGTGGAACGACTCCAAGAACTTCCCCTGGACCATGGGCTTCCAGCCCAACTATCAGACGGAGGGGCGGGTTTACGCCGCCCACGTGCTCAAGAACCACCCCGACGCCAAGGTCGGCATCCTTTACCAGAACGACGACTACGGCAAGGACTACCTCAAGGGCTTCGAGGACGGGCTGGGCGAGGCCGCCAAGAAGCTCATCGTGCTCAAGCAGAGCCACGAGGTGACCGACCCGACGATCGACTCGCAGATCATCAATCTGAAGAACGCCGGCGCCAACGTGTTCTTCAACATCACCATCCCGAAGTTCGCGGTGCAGGCGATCAAGAAGGCGCACGACATCGGCTGGAAGCCCACGCACTACCTCAACAACGTGTCCAGCTCGCTGGCCACCGTGCTCAAGCCGGCCGGGCTCGAGGCTTCCAAGGGCCTCATCACCGCGCTGTACATGAAGGAAGTCACCGATCCGCAGTGGAAGAACGACAAGGGCTTCCTGGAGTGGATGGCGTTCATGAAGAAGTACTACCCCGAAGGGAACCTCGAGGACCAGGCCAACGGCTACGCGTACAACGTGGCCATCCTGATGGTCCAGACGCTCAAGCAGTGCGGCAATGATCTCTCACGCGAGAACATCATCCGCCAGGCCGCCAACCTCAAGAACGTGGAGCTCCCGCTCCTGTTGCCCGGCATCAAGGTCAACACGAGCCCAACCGACCATGCCCCCATCGAGCAGGAGCAGCTCGCCAAGTTCGACGGTGAGCGGTGGGTGACCTTCGGCGAGATCTTCGACGCCTTCCGGAAGCAGTAGGCACCGCACCTTCGAGAGCCCTCCCTCTCCCCCTCAGGGGGGAGAGGGTAGGGTGAAGGGGGGCTACTTGCTGGGAGCGTAGTAGGGGTTGGCCCCCGACGCGTGGTCGGTGGTGTCCAGCACTTCCTCGACCTCGGGCAGCTCTTCCTTGATCAGCCGCTCGATGCCCGACTTCAGCGTGACGTCGGCGGCCCCGCAGCCCTGGCAGCCCCCGCCCATCTGCAGGTACACCTTGTTGTCCTTGACGTCGATGAGATCCACGAACCCGCCGTGACCGGCCACCGCGGGGTTGATCATGGAGTCGATCAGCTCCTGCACCCGGGTCTTGAGATCCTCGCTCATGCCTCGCCTCCTTGGGCCTGCTAGATCACTACTGTACTCGAATATCCGGTAAGGGCCAACTGGCCCTTGGTGGGTTCCGCTCAGCAGAACCAGGGCTCGGTGAGCCGGGGCGGGCGCGACCGGTCGGCGGCCAGACCGGGAGCGATGGCGGCGGGTGGGGCCACGCCGGTGGCCTCGGCGGCAAGGGCGCGCACGCGGTCGAAGGTGACCGCCGCGTCCTCGGCGCGGGGCGCGGCCTCGGCGATGAGCGCGGCCACGCGGACCTGGAGCGCGTCCATCCGCGGGTCCGGGTGCCGCCATTCATACGAGAAGTCGGCCTCGACGAGCGGGCCCAGATGTGGGCGCATGCCCGGATGGCCGACGAGGAGGGATCCCGGCGGGACCAGAAGGCGTAGCGAGTACTGCACCGGGTCCACGTGATCCACGAGCGCGTTGGCCTGCACCCAGTCGAGCATTCCCGCGTAGTCGGCGAGCGTGGTCCAGGGCGTGAAGGCCACCCAGGTGGGGCGCATCGCGATGCCGGCCGCGCGGAGGGCGGCGAGGGCCGCGTCCACGTCGGCCCGCGTGTGGCCCTTGTCGAGGTGCTCGAGCACGGTGTCCGAGAGCGACTCTACCGCCGAGACGGCGAAGAGGCAGCCGAGCGTCGCGAGCTCGGGCAGGAGGTCACGCCGCCGCAGCAGGTGCTCGACCTTGGCGGTGAAGTCCCAGCTCAGCTCGGGGAACTCCCGGTGGAGCCGCCGCGCGACCTCGATCGCGTGGCCTGGGCCGTTGAGGAAGTCGGGATCGCCGAAGGTGATGTGCGCGGCTCCCGCCTCCACCTGCTGGCGCACATCGGCGAGGACCACCTCCGCGGGGACGACGAAGAAGCGCCCGCCGTACACGGGCGGGATGGGACAGTGACGGCAGAGATGCCGGCAGCCGCGGCTGGCCTCGACGTAGCCCACCAGGGATTGGTGGCCGTCGCGCTCGAGCCGGGCGTAGGTCTTGAGCGAGGGGAGGGCGGCGCGGCTCGGGCGCGGCAGCGCGGGCCGGGCGATGTGCGGCGCCACCGCCTCGCCCGCGCGCCGCACGCCCG
>JBKPDT010000250.1:0-8883 GCA_046728035.1 Candidatus Methylomirabilota bacterium
GTCTCCGCCTCGGCGCGGACCAGCGCCGGCGGCGCGGCGGCCACGCTCCCTCGCGACTCGATCTATCACCTGAACGGCGCGAAGTACACCGAGCTCCAGCCCCAGGTCATCGAGATCGAGACCAATATGGCGTTCTTCTCCCAGAAGAGCGAGGTGGTGCTCGGCGGACGGAAGGCGGAGTACCGCATCACCGACAAGCAGCCGCAGTTCTACAGCTACTACGCGCCGACCGAGGCGCTCCTCGTGAAGCTCAAGCCGGGCGACACCAAGAACGACCGCAACCTGAAGATGGGCAGCGGCGGGTTTCATCCCTTCGGCGGGAGCACGCGCCAGGGCGTCCGGAGCGAGGACCGCATCGCGGTGAAGAGCGAGCGCGAGGCGAATGGGTTTTACCGGATCACGCCGGCCAGCCCCCTCTCGTCGGGTGAGTACGGGTTCGTGGTGCTCAGCGGCACCAGCGCCGGCGGGCGCATGTTCGACTTCGGCATCGACTAGCGC
Organism: Candidatus Methylomirabilota bacterium; assembly: GCA_046728035.1. GTDB lineage: Bacteria > Methylomirabilota > Methylomirabilia > Rokubacteriales > CSP1-6 > DASRWT01. The sequence goes on from JBKPDT010000250.1 coordinate 499, forward strand.
CCGGGGCGCGGGCGCGCCGCCTCACGGACCTTCGAGGCGGTAGGCCGAGGGATCGGGCTTGAACGCGCGCGGCAGCCAGAGCGGGCGGCGGAGGCCGCCGGGCCCGGGGGCGGGGCGCGTGAGCGCGAGCCAGCGCCGGTATACCTCGTGCGCGCGCTCGGTGTCGACGAAGATGTCGCCGTAGCGCTCGTCCCCCGACGGCCGGACGGCGCGCACCTTCTGGTGCCAGCAATGCTGGCCACTCACCGGATCGGGATGCACGGGGAAGGTCAGGTTCTGATGCACGCCCGCGTCCTCCCACCATACGCGCTCGGAGTCGGGGTCCGCGCTCGGGAACGGGCGCACCCCGTGGACCTGGCGCATCCGCCAGCGCCCGGGCGCCTCCCGGCGCAGGTCCACCAGCGCGGTGGACCACCGCTCGCCGCCGCTCGACTCCTGGAGCCGCCAGCGCCCGATGTGGTGGGAGCAGGCGATCACGCCGGGGCGGATCGCCTCCGTCACCCAGACGCGGTCGATGAAGTGTCCGATCTCGGTCTCGATCTTCAGCAGCTCTCCGGTGCCCACGCCGAGCCGCGCCGCGTCCTCGGGATGGACCCAGAGCGGGTTCGAGTGCGAGATCTCGTAGAGCCACTTGGCATTGCCCGAGCGCGAGTGGATGAGGGTGGGCAGCCGGAACGTGGGCAGGAGGAGCATCTCGCCCTTCTCGCGGTCGATCTCCGACCAGTGCACGTGGCTCCGCGCGTAGGTGGGCACGGCGTGATCGGGCCACTTCCAGTCCTTGAGGGTCTTGGAGTAGAACTCGAGCTTGCGTGACGGCGTGGGGAAGCCCGCGGCGACGCGCCCGTCGACCTCCACCCCCACGGCCGCCCCGTCCCTGGTGGCCACGCGCGTGACGGGGTCCACCTGGGTCCCCTCGCGCTCGGCGGGGGCCGGGGGCTTGTCATGCGACCCGTAGACGCCCAGCTCGATGAGGAAGGCCCCGTACTTCCGCATGTACTCGAGCGGCGTGAGGCCTTCCTTCCGCGCCTCCGCGGGCAGTCCCGGCACGCTCGTCTCGAAGATCCAGCGGTAGAACTCCTCGATGCGGAGCTTCTCGCCCGGCCGATACGGCGACTCGAAGTACTTCCGGATGCCGAGCGCGCCGTCGGGGTCGATCCGCCACGAGAGCTCGATCCAGAACTCGTCCTCCTCCCAGACCTGGCCGAGCCCCGCCGCCTCGTGCGCCTGCCACGTCCAGTCGAACCGCCTCCCTTGCCTTTCCAGCGCCACCCGCAGCACGGGCTGGCGGAAGCCGATCCAGCGCGCGGCATGCGTCTCCTGGCTCATGAGGTCGTGGCGCTCGGAGGCGTGGCCCATCGGCAGCACGTAGTCGGCGAAATGCGCGGTCTCGCTCCAGATCGGGGTGAGGCAGGCGTGCCGCTCCACCTGTGCCTCGTCGGTGAGCATCTCGATCCAGGACATGCCGTCGGGATTGGTCCACACCGGGTTGTACACGCGCGTGAAGTACATGGCGAGCTTGCCCCGGCCTTCGCGGAGCATGTGCGGCAGCAGGAAGCTCATCTCGAAGAAGGCGAGCGGATACTCGCGCGGCATGAGGAGCTCGCTCCACACCTTGGCGGGGGGCGGCATCATCGGCGGCGCCGGCACCGCCTTGTGATAGCCCGAGGGCGCGGTGCCCCCCGGCGTGCCCACCGCGCCCGCGAGGACGACGAGGAGCTCCAGGGCGCGCGCGACCTCCCAGCCCCAGAGGTTACCGGCGGCGGCGTTGCGCCACACGTGGGTGGAGAGGGCCCCTCCCGCGTGCCCGATCTCGCGCGCGACCTCCTCGATCCGCGCCGCCGGCACTCCCGACTCCCGCTCGGCGAATTCGGGGGTGTACTCGGCGTAGAGCGCGACGAGGGCGGCCTCGAAGGCCTCGAAGGTCACGGCAGAGCGCGGGCGCTCCTCGCGGAGATACTCCTCCCAGTTCACCCAGCGCCGCACGAAGTCGCGGTCCCACGTGCCGTCGCGCAGGAGGACATGACACATGGCGAGGAGCATGGCGGCCTCGGTACCCGGCCAGGGCGCCAGCCACCAGTCCGCCATGGATGCGGTATTGCTGAGCCGCGTGTCCACCACGCAGATCTTGGCCCCCGCCTGCTTGCCCTCCATGATGCGCTGGGCGTGCGGATTGAAGTAGTGTCCCGCCTCGAGGTGGGAGGACAGGAGCAGGATCACCCGCGCCTTGGCATGGTCGGGCGAGGGCCGATCGAGCCCGTGCCAGAAGGCATAACCCGCGCGGGCGGAGGCCGAGCAGACGTTGGTGTGGCTGTTGTGCCCGTCGATCCCCCAGGCGTGAAAGACGCGCTGCAGATACACGAGCTCATGGCCGGGCCGGCCCAGATGGTACATCACCTCGGTCGGGCGCTTCTCGACGAGGGCCTTCCGGATGCGCCCGGCGATGTCGTCGAGGGCGACGTCCCAGGTCACGCGCTCCCACTTGCCTTCTCCCCGCGCGCCGGCGCGCCGGAGCGGATAGAGGATGCGCTCGGGGTCGGTCACCTGGTTGAGGGTCGCCGGGCCCTTGGCGCAGTTCCGGCCCCGGCTGCCGGGATGTGCGGGGTTGCCCTCGAATTTCTGGATGCGGAGTGTCCGCTTGTCCACGTAGGCGAGGAGCCCGCAGGCCGCCTCGCAGTTGAAGCAGATGGTGGGGATCAGTGCGTACTGGCGCTTGACCCGCTTGGGCCAGGCGCGCGGGTCGTATTCTTCCCAGCTGTCCCAGAGGGCGGCGGGCGGGAAGCGATGGAGGCCCTCCGCCGGCGCCTGGAGATCGCGGGCGACGGGATGGAGCGGCTCGGTCACGCGATCGGTCATGGTGGCCGCCTCAGCTCAGGGGGACGACCTGACCCGCGCGGACCCAGAGGTCCTCGTAGAGCCAGAGCCCGGCGAGGGCGAGGACGGCGCCGGCCGTCCATGCCTCTGGCGAACGCGTGACGAGAAGCGCGGCGGGCAGCACGACCCCGCCCGCGACAACACCGGCCCAGAGCCACACCGCCAGCGGCCCGCGCGCGAGGTAGTGGGCGGCACGCGCGGCATCGCGCGTGGGATGCGAGCCCAGGAGCTCGGCGGCGAGAACGATCGCGAGCGCGGCGAGGGAGCCCAGGAGCACCAGGCGCAGCCCCCACGGCGCGCCCAGGCCGCCGCCCAGCGCGCGCGCCACCAGGAGCAGGCTCGCGCTACCGGCGGCGAGGGCGGCGACGATGAGGTGCGGCAGGGTGAGCGGGCTCTGCCAGAAGTCGCGGCCCTCGGCCTGGCCGAAGAGGAAGGCGCTGTAGCCCGCCGTGGCGGCGGCGAGCAGGATGACCGGCCCCGCCATCCAGACGAGCACGGCCGGACGGCCGGCGAGCGCGGCGGCGAGCCAGACGGTCGCCCCCGCGCCGTAGGCGAGAAGGATCCAGCCGCCCCAGACCAGCCAGGACCGCCAGTTCGGCTTGACGAGGATATAAAGGAAGCGCTCGGGACGCTTGAGGTCGGCGACGAGGAGCGCGGTCGTCACCGCGAGGAAGATCAAGGCCAGCAGCGGCGCGGCGCGGCCGGCGATCACGTTTCCGGAGGCACGGCCCGAGAGCATGCCCAGCCCGGCGACGAGGAGCGCGCCGGCGGAGACGGACTTGCACCAGAGATAGGTGGACACCTTCCAGCCCCAGGCGCGCTCCGGATGCGCCACGTCATACACGGTTCGCGCCAGGGTGCGGAGATCGATCCCGCCGGTCACCGGCAAGCTCGACGACGGCACCACACGGTTACGTTGCCCGGGCACCGGGATGGCGGAGGCCTGGGCGAAGACATACTGCTCGTCGCGGCGCTGCATCTCGGGCGCCAGCGCGGCGGCCTCGGCGCCGAGATAGAAGACCTTGGGCAGGGTTCCCTGCTCCGGCTTCCGCACCTGAACGGGCGCCGAAGCGACCAGGCGCGCAATGAGGGTGCCGGGATCGTCGAGATCGCCTGCCACGATGGCTTGCACCGGGCAGACAATGGCACACGCCGGCTCGAGCCCCACCTCCACGCGATGCGCACAGTAGTGGCACTTGGCGGCGGTCTGGGTCTCGGGGTCGATGTAGAGCGCGTCGTAGGGGCAGGCCTGCATGCACGACTTGCAGCCGATGCAGCGTGCCCCGTCGAAGTCCACGATGCCGTCGGCGCGGCGGTAGAGCGCCACCGTGGGGCAGATGGTCACGCAGGGGGCGTCGTCGCAGTGATTGCAACGCAGCACCGTGAAGTAGCGGCGCGTGTCGGGGAAGGTCCCCTTCTCGATGTACTTCACCCACGTGCGGTTGACGCCGAGGGGGACCTGGTTCTCCTCCTTGCACGCCACCGTGCACGCGTGACACCCGATGCACTTCCGCTGATCGATCACGAATCCGTAGCGCATGCCCGATGCGATGATAGCCCGGTTTGGTTTCCGGCTATAGGGCCTTGATGATGAGGCGCGCCCCGACGAACGCGAGGGCCACGACGAGGGCGTGGATGATCCAGGCGCCGCGCATGCGCTGCGCCACCCGGGCTCCCACCTGCGCTCCAATCGCCACCCCCAGGGAGAGCGGCACCACCCGCGCGGCGGCGCCCGCGAGGGTGCCCGCCAGCAGGTGCACGGTCGACCCCACCAAGGTCATGACCGTCAAGGTGAAGTGAGAGGTGGCGGACGCGACGTGGACGGGAAAGTTCAGGAGGTTGACCATGACCGGCACGTGGATGAAGCCGCCCCCGATGCCCAGGAGACTCGAGAGGAAACCGATCACGACGCTGAGAGCCACCGCGAGCATCGGATTGTAGCTCCACGCCTGCACGGTGCCGTCGGGGTCAATCATGCGGCGGCTCATGCGCAGGCGTCCGGTCCACTCCCGCGCTCCCACGATCGGTCGTGCCACCAGGAAGACGGAGATTCCGATGAGGAGCACGCCGACGATCAGGTCGAAGGGGCGCCGGGGGATGAGCGAGGTGGTCAAGGCTCCCACGACGGCGCCGGGAATGGTCGCCACCGCGAGCAGCACCCCGGAGCCGTAGTCCACCCGCTTCAGCCGCGCATAGGCGATGGTGCCCGACAGGGCGTTGAAGAAGACCACCGCGAGCGAGACGCTCGCGATCGACTCGGGACTCTCATTCGGATAGACGAGGAGGAGCAGGGAGACGAGGATGAAGCCGCCGCCCGCGCCGATAATCGTGCCGTAGGCGCCGATCACGAGTCCGGCCGGGAACAGCCACAGCCATTCGGGCAAGAGCCGACGATCCTCCCGGGCGATTCTGACACGAATCGCCCGGGATCGACCGAATGCTACCTCAGGCTCGAGTAGTAGGCGGCGAGGTCGGCCTCCTGGGACTCCGGCACTGTCTTCATCAGCGCCTTCATCGCGGCGAGGGCGGCATCGCCGGGATTGCGCGCGTCCTGCTTGAAGAGCCGGATCTGGTCGCGCACATAGCCCGGCGGCTGCCCGGCGAGGCTCGGGATTCCCTTGGCGGGGTCACCCTTGCCGTTGGCGGCATGGCAGATGACGCACGGGGCGGAGGCGACCCGGCCCCGCCCCACCGCTCCGGCGTCCACCTTGATGGGCGTGGGCTCCATCCGCTGCGCGGCGAAGAAGGCGGCGACGGCGTCCGCCCCGATGTCCAGGATCTGCTTGGCGTAGGGCCCCATCTCGGGTGATGGGCGCGCGTTGGTGGCATAGGCCTGGACCTGCTTCTTGAAATACGCAGCGTCCATCCCCGCGATGATGGGCATGGCGTCGGATTTGCTGTTGCCGTTCACACCGTGGCAGGCCGTGCAGGTGATCACGCGGACCGCGGTGTCGAACGGCATCAGGGTCGGGGCGGGTCCCTGCGCCCACGCGGGGGCGGCCACGGACGCGGCCGCGAGGAGTGCGCTGCAGAGGGCGGCGATGCGGGCTGTCGACATTGCTGGTCTCCTCCGCGCCTAGCCGACCACGTCCTGCCAGATGCTCTGGGTCCACCCCACCGCGCGGGCGGCCACCGAGGGCGACTGGGCGGGGGTGAGCCGCTGCTCGATCTGGACCACCTTGCCGTTCTCGATCTTGTAAGCGTTGACGACGGCGATCGCCTCGCGGTCGCTCACCCAGCTGTAGCAGGTATTGCCGGGGGCGATCAGCGGCGCCGCCTTGTCGTTGAGCAGCGAGACCGCCGCGATCGCCGCGATCTTCCCCATGTTGTTGGCGACGTTGCCCGACTTGGGGACGGGCAGCCCAGTGGTGGCGTCGCCGATCACGTGCACGTTCGGGGCCTTCACCGACTCGTAGGTGATGTGATCGACCTCGCACCAGCGCTTGTCCGCGCCGACGAGGTTGGCGTCCACCGCGATCTGGCCGGCGCGCTGGGGTGGGATGAGGTTGAGCACGTCGTACTTCACGCGGTCGAACTCCGTCCGCACTTCCTTCGAGCCCGGATCGACGGCGATGACGCGGTTGGTGGCGCGGTACTCGATGTTCGGATAGGCCTTCCACGCCTCCCGGAACAGCGCGGTCTTCGAGACGATGTTGGGGTTGGCGTCGAGCACGAGCACCTTGGACCGTGGCTTCGCGCCCTTGAGGTACCAGGCCACCATCGAGATGCGCTCGTAGGGGCCGGGCGGGCAGCGATACGCCACCGGGGGCACCGTGATGACGAAGACGCCGCCGTCGGGCATGGACTGGATCTGGCGCGCGAGCTGGACCGTCTGCGGTCCCGCCTTCCAGGCGTGGAGGACCGTCTCCTTGGCGGCGGGCAACCCGTCCACGACCTCCCACTGAAAATCCACCCCGGGGGAGACGATGATCCGGTCATAGGCGAGATAGCCGTCGGCCACGCGGACGCGCTTGGTGTCGGGCTCGATGGCCAGCGCCGGCTCGTGGCGAACGGTGACGCCGCGCCGGCGAAGGCCCTCGTAGCCGAAGCTGAGGCTCTGGATATCGCGCAGGCCGGCGAGCACGAGATTGCTGAAGGGACAGGAGACGAACTGGCGATTGGGCTCGAGGAGCACCACGTCGATCTTGGGATCGCCCATGCGAACGTACTTGGCGGCAGTGGCGCCGCCCCAGCCGCCGCCGATGACCACGACGCGGCGACGGCCGGTGGGCTGGGTCTCGCCCGTCATGGAAGCGCAGCCGGCCAGACCGCCGACCGCGGCTGCGCCCAGCATGGCCGCACCGCTTGCCGTGAGGAACTTGCGTCGTGTCAGCTTGTCCATGTCCGTCCCTCCCGACTTCTCGAGGGGAAGAGCGCGCAGGCGATAGTAGACGAGCCCGCCCGAATCTGCCAGGGGAATCTTCGCGCCGAATCTCTCGGATCAGGCCCCGACGGCGCGCCTGACGGCGCCGAGCACCTCTTCGGGCGAGCCCTCGAGGTGCACGGCGGGAGCCAGTGGCGGCGGAGGAGTCTTGAGCCCGCACCCGGTGAGGATCATCACGACGCGGTCGCCCGGCGCGACGTCCCCACGCGTCCGCAGGCGGATGAGCCCGGCGAGCGCGGCGGCGGCCTCGGGGGCGGTCCATATCCCTTCCACGCGGGCGAGGAGCTTCTGCGCCTCCACGATCTCGCCCTCGCTCACCGCCTGAGCCCCTCCTCCCGTCTCGCGCAGGACGCGGAGCATCTGACGGCCGGCGAAGGGGCCGGGAACGCGCAGGCCCGCGGCGTGGGTGACCGGGTCGTCCCACATCGCGGTAGTCTCCGCCTTGTCCTCCCAGGCCCGCACCACCGGCGCGCAGCCCTCCGCCTGGACGGCCACGAAGCGCGGCTGCGGTGACTGGATCCAGCCCATGGCGGCGAGCTCCGCGTATGCCTTCCAGATCCCGACAAGACCGGTGCCGCCGCCCGTCGGGTACATGAGGACGTCGGGCGTCTCCCAGTCGAGCTGCTCGGCCAGCTCGAGCCCCATGGTCTTCTTGCCCTCGAGGCGATACGGCTCCTTGAGCGTGGCGAGATCGAACCAGCCCAGCCGCGGCGCGACCTGGGCGGTGAGGCGCCCCGCGGTGGCGATGGAGCCCTCGACGGTGAAGACATGAGCGCCGGCGAGGACGGCTTCCGCGATGGCCGCCTCGGGCGTGCCGCGCGGGACCACCACCGCGACGGGCACCCCCGCGCGGGCGCCGTAGACGGCGGCGGCGCCGCCGGCATTGCCGGCGGAGGGGATCATCAGGCCCTTGACGCCGAGGGTACGCGCCTTGGTGATGGCCATGCCGAGGCCGCGCGCCTTGAAGGAGCCGGTGGGGTTCTGCCCTTCGTCCTTGCCCCAGAGCCGCCGCATCCCGAGGTGCGCGGCCAGCCGCGGCAGCTCCAGCAGCGGCGCCCCGCCCTCCCCGAGCGTGACCGGCGACTCGTCGGGGCCGAGAGGGAGGAGCTCACGGAAGCGGTACATCCCGG